>JBCDEC010000286.1:0-5236 GCA_039179965.1 Pseudomonadota bacterium | reverse complement strand
GGGGGAAGTAGTCTTCGCGCCCGTCGAGCCCGACCAGCTTGATCACGTCCATCGCGCGGTCATAGCGGGCGTGGCGGTCCTGGCCGCGCATTTCCAGCGGGAAGGCCACATTGTCGAGCACGGTGCGATGCGGCAGGAGCCCAAAGCTCTGAAACACCATTCCCATCTTGTTGCGGCGCAGGGCGATCAGCTCTTTTTCCGAGAGCGTCATGATGTCCTGTCCGTCGACTTCGATACTGCCGCCGGTGATGTCATGCAGGCGCGAAAAGCAGCGCACCAATGTGGATTTGCCGGAGCCGGAAAGCCCCATGATCACCAGCATTTCGCCGCGATCCACGGTGATCGAGACATCCTTGACCCCGGCGATATAGCCGTCATCCCGGATGTCATCATAGGAATGGCCCGCTGGCATAGATCGCAGATAGCCCTCCGGGTTCTTGCCAAAGAGCTTCCAGACGTTTTTGCACGCGATAACGGGGGCGTCTGAGGGCATGGGCGATCCTATGTTTGCGCACAAAGCGGCCACAGCACAGTCTAGCATAGCCTGGTCGCATGCGCTGCGGCGCACCTCGTGCGAGGCCCCGCCCGAAGACCGGACGGGGCAAAGTTGCTCAATCGGGCATCGGTTTAGTTCACCCAGGTCTTCCAGACGTCTTCGTTGGCGTCCAGCCATTCGGCGGCGGCCTCTTCGGGCTCAAGCTCTTCGATGTCCACGAGACGGGCCATTTCGGCGATCTGCGCATTGGTGAAGTTCACCTTCTCCAAAACCGCATAGGCGGCGGGCCACTTCGCTTCCATGCCGTCCCAGGCGGCTTTCTTCAGATAGCCGTCCGCCGGGTTTCCGCAATCGTAGAGCGCGTCCGGGTTGGGACCCAGGGACGGATCCTTGTCACAGCCATCGACCCATGCCGGGAATTCGACAAA
This sequence comes from Pseudomonadota bacterium, assembly GCA_039179965.1. GTDB lineage: Bacteria > Pseudomonadota > Alphaproteobacteria > Rhodobacterales > Rhodobacteraceae > Marinibacterium. The sequence goes on along the minus strand of JBCDEC010000286.1, from coordinate 4,312 downwards.
CTCGCCCGGCCAGACCGCCTCGGCAAAGTTGGGCGTCCAGTTGAAGACCACGATCGGGCGCTTGTCGGCTTCCGCCGAAGCGATTTCGGCCCAGAGCGCGGCTGCCGAACCGGCATTGATCACTTCGAAGTCCATGCCAAGCGCTTCGACACGCTCCTTGCCGTGCTTCAACCAGTCCACCGGACCGTCGAGATAGCGGCCCTTGTCGCCGGTTTCGGGCGTGGCAAAGAGGGCGGCGCAGTCATTCAACGCTTCCCAGCTGGGCAGTCCGGGGCAGGCATCTTTCGTCCACATCGGGTACCACCAGTCTTCGCGGGTGATCGCGTTGTGGTCGCCGACATCGACAATGCCGCCTTTTTCCATCGCGGCGCGGAACGAGGCCCCAAAGGCGCCTTCCCAGACCTCAAGTTCCAGAGTCACGTCGCCAAGGCGCACCGACTCGTACACCGCCTGGCTGTCGGTCGTGACATATTCGACGTTGGCGCCCATCTCTTCGAAGATCTGCCCGACGACGTTGGACATCACAATCTGCGACGACCAGTTGTGGATCGGAATGACGATTGGATCGGAACTGTCCGCTGCCAGGGCGGCAAGCGGTGCGAAGGCCAGAATGCCCGTGGCTAGGGCGGTGGTCAGTTTGGTCATATAGGATCTCCCTGGAGTATTATGAGCGCACCGGCCCGCAAGCGCGACGCTGCCTTTTTCTGTACGGTGGCAAAGGTCGTTGGACGGACCCTTACCTAGCGTGAGACCTTTCCAGAATTTTCCTGTGGATCAAGAAATTTTCCTCGCCGGGAAGAAATTAGAGCGCTTTTGCCCCGGATTTCATCGTGCAGCCGCCCGTGAAGACGGCAAAGAATCGCGGTTCTGCGGGCGAATCGGGCAGAATTCAGGGCGTTTCGCGCAGTTTTGCCGGGGATTACGGCGCCAAAACCGGGTGGTGGCCGCAAAAACTTCGCAGGACCGAGGTCGCGGACGGGTTTTCAGACCCGCGGAACCCCGCAAGGCGATCCGCAGGGCCGGGCGGGTCAGGTCTCCGGCAGCGCGCGGGTTACTGCGCTTCGAAAACCTTGCGCGCGACCCGAAAGCATTCCAGCGCCTGTGGCACGCCGCAGTAGATCCCGACCACGTGGATGATCGCGCGGATTTCCTCGACGGACACGCCGTTGTTCAAGGCACCCTGGCAGTGGATCTCCCACTCGTGCATCTTGCCCAGTGCCCCGATCATCGCCAGGTTCATCATCGACCGCGTCTTGGGGTCGATCACATCGTCGCCCCAGCCAAAGCCCCAGCACCATGCGGTCATCGCTTCCTGAAACGGGCGGGTCAGATCGTCCGCCGCTTCCAGGTTCTTCTCGACATAGGCATCGCCAAGTGTGGCCTTGCGCTGCGCGAGGCCTTTGAGAAACAGATCTTCGTCAAATGTACTCATGTCAGGTGCGCTCCCTTTGTGGCGACCGGGTCCGGCGATGCCAGATGCCCATCGATGGCCTCCCGCATCCAGTTTTGCAAATGCATCACCGGATGTTCCGAGTTCACGCCCCCTTTCGGGTCGACCACCAGCGGGCCGGGCCGGTAGCCGCGCGAGGCCAGCCCACGCTGCACGGATTCCACCAGATGGATATCCTCTTCCACAGTTGTGGCGCGATCCTGAACGGCCAATTGCCGGATCTTGGGATCGTCGATGCCGCCGGGGGTATACCAGCCACGCCACACCATGACCCGATCGGTGCTGACTGCGCGCCAATGATAGGTATTCAGGACATTTCCGGGATAGACCTGAAACGAAAACATCGGCCAGAGGAACCAGCTTGAATAGCCGTCATAGTGGTTGAAGCCGGAGTGAATGTCATAGGTCATCTGGTCCAGCGCCTGACATTCCGTCGTATGCCGCAGGCATTTGCCTTGCGGTTGAATGTCATAGGTCTCCGGTTTCACCACGCCATTGGCAAAGGTCTGGTGGTTGAGCGCGCAATGGTAGCATTCGGAGTAATTCTCCACCGAAACCTTCCAATTGCAATTCTCGGCGATCTGGATCCAATCGAGCGGTTTGAGGTCGCTCCAGTTCGGGACCCAGTCTTCCAGCTCGGCCCGGGCGTCCGGAAACCAGTTGTCCATTGGCTCGGCATGGGTGTCGAGATTGACAAACAGAAAGCCCAGGAAGGTCTCGGATCGCACCTCGGTCAGACAGATCGTTGAGGGGTCAAACCCCTCGACGGCTTTGAGGTTGGGTCCGGCGCGCAGCGTTCCGGTCAGTTCGTAGGTCCAGGCATGATAGGGGCAAACGATCACACGTGTTGTTCCCGTGCCCTCGACCAGCTGATGTGCCCGGTGCTGACAGACATTGTAAAACACCCGGATCCGGTCGTCGCGACCACGGATCGCAAAGAGGCGTTCGCCGGCGATTTCAAATGTCGCGTAGGCCCCCGGCGCGGCGAGATCGGACACATGGCAGCCAAACTGCCACGTGCGGGCCAGCAGCTCCTTGTTTTCAATCTCAAAGATCTGCGGATCGGTGTAATATCTGGCGGCCAGAGAGGTCTGCGGGCGGGTCATGGGTCCTCCGCGTGATACAGGCCCAGGTCGTGGCGGCGCCCGTGAAACGTGTCCACGCGTTCGACCACCTCGTCGCTGGCCACGGCGATGACAAAGGACAGCAGCGTTTCCAGAAGCGCAATGACGCTGACCGACGAGGGGAAGAACTGCGGTGTTTCGGTCGAGACCACGAAGGGGTGATCGGCGGCGCGCAGGATCGGGCTGGCCCGGCTGTCCGACAGGCCGACGATCCGCATCCGCTGGGTCTTGGCGATCTCCACCGCCTCGACGATTTCGCTGCGGTAGGGCTTGCAGGTGATGGCGATCAGGATGTCGCGTTCGTCAGCCCAGGCAAGATCGTCAATGGCCGTCGATCCGGCCCGTGGAATGGCATGGAACTGCACCATGCCGGTCGACGCCAGATAGGTGAAGTTGCGGGCGTTGGCGTTGTTCACCCCGACGCCCAGCACAAAGACATTGCGTGAGGCCCAAATGTCGGTGGCCGCCGATTTCATCTGCTCGGCGGTGATCCCGGCAAAGGTCTCTTCGATGTTGCGCAGCACGTCCCTGACGACATCCGCGTAGAGCCCGCCCATCGCGTCTGACCTGCGGATGTCCTGAAGCCAGCGCGCCCGGTCCGGGAAGTCCGCCGCACCGCGCCGGATTGCAGCCCGGAAGGGATCGCGGAAGTCATCGTAGCCGTCAAAGCCGACCTGCCGGGCCATGCGCACAAAGGTGTTGGGTTTGACATCCGCTGCCTTGGCAATCTCGCGCACGGTCGACACCCCGACGTCGTGGGGGTTTTCCAGAACATAGGTTGCGGCCTTGCGCGCCTCTGGCGTCAGCGCGCTCAGCTCGTCGGCCAGCCGCTCGAGAATCGTCTTTGATACATTTGTCACATTCATGATTGACGATGGTACTTATGTACCCTTAGCCTGTCGAGCGAAAATCGGCGTGAAAAGGATTCGCCCGTGGCTTCAGATTTTCCGAACCAGGCGCGCGTTGTGATCGTGGGCGGTGGCATCATGGGGGCAGGTCTCGCCTATCACCTGGCGCAAGAGGGCTGGGGCGGCGAAACGGTGCTTCTGGAAAAGGCGGAACTGACCAGTGGCAGCACCTGGCACGCGGCGGGACAGATCACCCATTCGACGTCAAGCTTCGGGCTGGGCAAATGCGTGGACTACAACATCGGGCTGTATTCCGGCGGGCTTGAGGCCAGGACAGGCCAGCCGGTGACCTGGCATGGCTGCGGCTCGTTCCGGCTGGCCTATACCGAAGACGAGATGGACTGGCTGCGCCACACGCTCTCGGTCGGTCGGGCGCTGGGCTTCAACATTGAGCTTGTCGGGCCGGATCGGGTTGCCGCGCTGCATCCGTTTTACAATCTCGACGGGGTATTGGGTGCGTTGCACACACCCGATGACGGCCACGTCGATCCGACAAATGTCACCATGGCGCTGGCGGCCGGTGCGCGTCAGGCGGGGGTACGGATCCTGCGCCAGTGCCGGGCAACGAACATCACCCAGGCGCCGTCCGGAGACTGGGTGGTCGAGACGGAAAAGGGCACGATCCGCTGCGCGCATGTGGTCAATGCCGGCGGAACCTATGCCCGGCAGATGGGGGAATGGTCGGGGCTGCAATTGCCGATGACCTCGATGACCCACCATTACTTTGTCACCGAACCAGTGCCAGAGTTTGCCGGTCTCGACACTGAATTGCCGGTGATCAGAGACGACCGGAAGGTCTCTGGCTATATCAGGATGGAGCAGAAGCGCGG
>JBCDEC010000285.1:0-5297 GCA_039179965.1 Pseudomonadota bacterium | reverse complement strand
TGCGGCTGCGCGGCATTCCCATGCCCGAGGATTGAGCCGGGTCACACCGTCAGGATCAGTGCCACGATGGACATGCCGAGCAGGGCCATACCGGCGATCTCGCGCCGAGAGATTTTCTCGCGAAACACCAGCACCGTGGCCAAAAGGCTCAGGATCAGTTCGACCTGCCCCAGCGCCTTCACATAGGCCGCGTTTTGCAGGGAAAAGGCATAAAACCAGCAAAACGAGCCGCCCATCGACATCAGCCCGACCCAGACGGCAACCCGCCGTGCGCTCCAGACCGCTGAGAGTTCCGCCCGGTCGCGCCAGTAGAGCCACGCCGCCATGCCTATCATCTGGCTTGTCGTCACCGCAGCCAGCGTAACCGCCGCGCGCAAGGGCGCATCAAGATCGCCCAGTTGCATCGTCGCGCCTCGGTAGCTGACCGCCGAGATCGCAAAGAGCAAGCCGGATGCCAAACCGAGCCCCATCGCCGGGGTCAACAGATCGCGCCATCCCGTCAGCGCCCGCCCCGGCGTCTTTGACAGCAAAAGCACGGCGATCAGGCCCAGGAGGATGGCGCCAAAGGCGTTCCAACTGACACCTTCGCCCAAGACGACAAGGCCCACAAACACGGTCTGTATCACCTCGGTCTTCTTGAACGTGATGCCGACGGCAAAGTTGCGTTGTTTGAACAGAAGCACCACGCAAACGGTGGCCAAGACCTGCGCCACCCCGCCGGCCAGAGCAAAGATCCAGAAAACGCCGTTCAGATTCGGCACCGGCTGTCCGGCGGCAGCGAGCCAGAGGCCGGTGAGCACAAGGATCAGCGGCGCCGAGTATAGAAACCGCGCAAAAGTCGCGCCGGCCGCGCTTAACTGGCTGGTTGAGAGATGCTTTTGCAGCATGAACCGCAGCGTCTGAAATACGGCAGCAGCCAGCGTGACGGGGATCCAAAGGCTCATGGATCCCCTATGACGTCAATTCAGGCCCGCGGCCAGAGCGGATGCGGCACCGGGTCCTTGGCGCGCACCGCATGGTGGCGGAAGACCTCGGCATAGTTGCGAAAGACATAGTGATCGTTGCACGCCCGGTAATGCGTGGCGCGTGCCCGGTAGAGCGCGGGCAAGGTGTACCATGGCGCGCCCGGGTGCATGTGATGGACCACATGCAGGTTGTTGTTGAGAAAGAGAAATGCCAGAAGCCCCCGGTCTTCGATGATCACGGTCCGCGCCCGGGCTTTCTCATGCGCGCGGTGTTCGGCGAAGGTGCGGATCTTCAGGATCGACAAGCCCAGGTAAGCTGACGTGAGATAGGCCCAAACCGGCATCGGTGCGGCCATCACCACAGCCAGAACGCCGCCGACCAAAATCAGATGGGCGGTCCAGGCCCGCGCAACCGACCGGTCACCGGCGCGGATCAACTTCAGATCTTCGGTTGCAAAGCGCAGCAGGCCAAGCGCAGGCCCAAGGGCCATGCGCCCCAAGAGCGTGTTGTTCATCGAACAGAGCCACCGGACCCAGTCCGGCAGGGCGGCCCAAACCTTCGGGTCAAGGTAATTGCTTTCCGGGTCGTCATATGGATCGGTCAGATCGCTGTCCCGATGGTGCTCCAGATGAAGGTCGCGAAACCGGGCGAACGGCACGAAAAGCCCAAGTGGCAGGATCCCCAAGGCGGCGCTGAGCCAGGGGTCCGGCAGAGGATGCCCGTGGATCACCTCATGTTGCAGCGAGGACTGCAGCGTCAACACAAGCACCAAGGCCGGTATCGCCGCCCAAAGACTGACCTGCGCCAGTCCAAACACCGCGCCCACCCAGGCCGCATAACAGGCCAGTGCAAGGCCAAGGGTCGGCCATTCTATGTCCCGGGGCGGCGCGGGGTGTGTGGTCATTGGATCCTCTGAGGGTGGACCGCATATTGGTTGCGCGATCACGACCGTGTGACAATCCGGAGATTGATCACCAAATCTCTCAATATGTGATAAAAATCACCATATGCAGGAAATTCTCGACAAACGGCTGCGCGCAGAGACCTTCCGCCTGCGACTTGCCCAGGCGATGAGCGATGCCAAGGCGACGCAAGCCGGGCTCGCCCGGCGGATCGGCGTGGATCGCTCCACGATTTCGCAATTGCTCACCGGCGCGGGGGCCCGCCTGCCCAATGCCCATCTGATCGGCGCCAGCGCGACGGCGCTTGGCGTTTCGGCGGACTGGCTCCTGGGGCTTTCCGACCGCCCGGAACGCGCCGCCGACATCCTGCAAACCAGCCCGACGATGACCGAAACGGACCGCGCGCCCGTCGACGAGCAGATCCAGGCCTGGCATCAGGACGCGCAAGGCTACAAGATCCGTCACGTCCCCGCCGCGCTGCCGGATATGCTGAAAACGGATGCGCTGCTCGAATGGGAATACATCCCGCACCTCGACCGCACCACCGACCAGGCCATTGGAGCGGCGTCAGACCGGCTCGACTGGATGCGTGGGTCGCAATCGGATTACGAGATCGCAATGCCGCTTTACGAACTCGTCAATTTTGCCAGCGCCACAGGTTACTACGAAGGGCTTCCCGCCCGGATCCGCCGCGATCAGATCGATCATTTCCTGGACCTCGCTGAGCAGCTCTATCCGCGGCTGCGGCTCTATCTCTTTGACGCAAAACGCCTCTACGCCGCGCCGGTCACAATATTCGGACCGCTTCTGTGCGTCGTCTACACGGGCGGTCATTTCATGAGCTTCCGCGACCGCGACCGCATTGATATCTTTACGCAAAACTTTGACCGTCTCGTGCGCGAATCCGCTCTGACCGCCCGCCAGGTCCCCACTCATCTGCGGGCGTTGCGCCATCGCATCGCCTGATTGCGTGACAACGCCGATGCATCGCGACGCCACACCGTTTGATCTTGAAAAGAAATGCGCGCCCCGCAGGGGCGCGCGCCGCGTGGTTGATGCCTACTGAGGCTTGCGGATCGACCGCCCGGCGCCTTCGGGATAGCCCAGAACCGCCTGCGCATCGGCAATCTCGGCCATTGCCGCCAGGATCTCCACCGAGGGATCGCACGGGCGCCGGGTCTGCAAATCCACATGCAACAGGAAATGCTCGCCCGTCGCCAAAAGCCGATCGCCTTCATACATCCTGTGAAAGAGATGCAGCTTTTTGCCCTCTCCCAGCACCATCTGCGTACGAACCTCGATCGCAGCGCCGCAATTGACCTCATCCACATGGCGAATATGCGTCTCGGCGGTGAAATAGCTCTGCCCCGCCGCGATGTACGCCGGTGTGCAGCCGATGATCGCCATGAACCGGTCGGTGGCCTGGGCGAAGGCTTCCAGATAGCGATGCTCGGTCATGTGGCCGTTGTAGTCCCCCCAGTCGAGCGGCACGGCCCGGCGCACGGTCAGCAAAGGCTGCGAGAGATCTTCAAAACCGGCCACGCCAGCGCCGAGTTCCGTCTCCGCCGCCAAGGTCCGATCCTGCGCCACCAGCAGCGCTCCAGCGCCGAAGTCCCGGCCTTTCAGCGCCCGCAGGATGGCGACGAGGTTGTCGTCGCGCGCCCGCAGCATCTGGGAAATCGTCATATGACCCGATTGCGCATCCGACTGACCCGCGATGAGGTCAACCAGCGCATCATTGAACTCCGGCACATCCATCAGCTTTGTCCAGGGCCATTTCAGAGCCGGACCAAACTGCGCCATGAAATGGCGCATCCCAGCTTCGCCACCGGCCGTTCTGTACGTGTCAAACAACCCCATCTGCGCCCAGCGCAGGCCAAAGCCATAGCGGATCGCGTCATCGATTTCTTCGGTCGTGGCAATCCCGTCCTTGACGAGCCAAAGCGCTTCCCGCCAGACCGCTTCCAGAAAGCGATCCGCCACATGCGCGTCGATTTCCTTTTTCAGAACAAGCGGGTACATGCCAATATCCGACAGGATCTCGCGGGCGCGTTCGATGATTGCGGGCGCGGCACCCGGCGTGACAACCTCAACCAGCGGCAGCAGGTAGACCGGGTTGAACGGATGCGCGACCAGGATCTGGTCGGGCCGCGCCGCACCGGCCTGCAACTCACTGGGCTTGAACCCGGAGGTCGAGGAGCCGATCACCGCGTCAGGCAAACAGGCGCCCTGAATCTCGGCCAGAACCTTGTGCTTGATGTCGAGCCGCTCCGGCACGCTCTCCTGAATCCAGACGGCGTCTGCCACCGCTTCGGCCAGGCTGTCACAAAAGATCAGATCGCCTTCCGGCGGCAACGCCACATCTATCAGCCCCGGAAGAGACCGTCGGGCATTGGCCATCACATCAGCCATGATCCGCACCGCCTCCGGGTTCGGATCGTAGAGGCGCACCGTCCAGCCATTCAGCAAAAACCGTGCGGCCCAGCCACCACCAATGACACCGCCGCCGATCACCGCTGCCGTCCTGGTCATGTTCACGGCCCCTTTCGTCCCTGTTGCTGTCTCGCACGTCGCCCGTGCGTCACGTCATCCGTTCCGTATGTCCATCTACGGCAATCGCCTGGCCCGAGATATGGCGCGCCTGCGGGCTGGCCAGAAACACAGCCGTATCCGCGACCTCCTCGGCCGTGACCCAGCGCCGCATCGAGGTGCCTTCGGCGTAAAGCGCGCGAACCTCTGCCTCTGTCCTGCCGCGCGCGGCGGCCTCTGCCGCAACAACTCGGTCCATCCGCGCGCCCTCCACAGCGCCGGGGCAGATGGCATTCACCCGCACGCCGCTGGGTCCAAGCTCCATCGCCAGGGTCTTCATGACCCCGATCACCGCCCATTTGGCCGCCACATAGGGCGAGCGTGTGGGCACGCCGTAAAGACCAGAGGTCGAAGACGTCATGACAATGGCCCCCGCGCCCTGCGCCTGCATCACCGGAGCCGCGCGGCGACAGGCCAGGAAGCTGCCATCCAGGTTCACCGCCAGGCACGCCCGCCAATCCTCAAGCGAGATTTCCGTCAGCGGCGCCACAGGTCCACCGGTGCCCGCATTGGCGCACAAGACATCTATCCCGCCCAAATGCGTCTCGGCCGCATCAAAGAACGCATCCACCGAGGCTTCGTCGGCGACATCACCCCAAAGCCCCAAAGCAGCTGGCAGGTCCGCCGCCACGGACTCGGCGGCCGCTCTGTCAATGTCACAAAGCGCGACGCGCGCGCCCGCGGCGGCAAAGCCGCGCGCCATTGCCGCGCCTATGCCATCCCCGCCCGCCGTGATCACAACGCGATGTCCGTCCAAAGACATCACTCTGCAAGGTCCAGAACCCGCGCCGCCACCCTAAATCCCGCCCTATTTTCTCACCCTAACCCCCACCCCAACCC
>JBCDEC010000284.1:0-5316 GCA_039179965.1 Pseudomonadota bacterium | reverse complement strand
CGGAGACCTTTAATGCGTGTGCTCTTGGTTGAAGACGATCCAACGACCTCCAAAAGTATCGAACTGATGCTGACCCATGCGAATCTGAACGTCTATGCGACGGATCTTGGGGAAGAGGGGATCGATCTCGCCAAGCTTTATGACTACGATCTGATTTTGCTGGATCTCAACCTGCCGGATATGAACGGACATGAGGTGCTGCGCCAGTTGCGCATGGCCCGGATCGACACGCCGATCCTGATCCTCTCTGGGGAAGATGATACGGACAATAAAATCAAAGGGTTCGGCTTTGGTGCGGATGATTATCTGACCAAGCCATTCCATCGGGAGGAATTGGTTGCGCGAATCCACGCCATCATCCGGCGTTCGAAGGGCCATTCGCAATCGGTGATCAGTACCGGTAAAATTTCAGTTAACCTCGACGCAAAGACGGTCGAGTCCGACGGGCAACCGGTGCATCTGACCGGCAAAGAATATCAGATGCTGGAACTGTTGAGTCTGCGCGAGGGCACCACGCTGACCAAGGAGATGTTCCTCAATCACCTCTATGGCGGAATGGACGAACCGGAACTCAAGATTATTGATGTGTTCATCTGCAAGTTGCGGAAGAAACTCAGCCGCGCAACGGATGGCGATAACTATATCGAAACTGTCTGGGGTCGCGGATATGTGTTGCGGGATCCGCAGGAAGATCCGTTGGATGGGCCGCAAATCGCCGTAGGCGCCTGAACGACTCCAATGCGACGGTGCGCGGCGTTAAGACACCATCCCCGACCAGTGCCGCAGATCTAGACCCGGACCAAACAGCGCTCTAAACCTAGTCCCAACTTTGGTCCGGGGGCAAAGACATGAACGACGCGACGCCGGTCAATGCGCTGAACAAAGAACAGGCCACAGCCGAACTGGCACGTTTGGCAGATCTCTTGTCCCGCGCCAACACTGCCTACCACGGCAAGGATCAGCCGGAGATTTCAGACGCGGACTATGATGCGCTGAAACGGCGAAACGCCGAGATCGAGGCCCGCTTTCCCGCGCTCAAACGCAGCGACAGCCCCTCCGATCAGGTTGGCGCCGCACCGGCAGAGACCTTTTCCAAGGTGGCCCACCGGCAACGGATGTTGTCTCTGGCCAATGCCTTCGACGAAGCCGACATCTCCGATTTCGACGTATCAATCCGCAGATACCTGGGGCTCTCCGACACCGATCCGCTGACCTATACGGCCGAACCCAAGATTGATGGTCTTTCGCTGTCCTTGCGCTACGAGAACGGGGATCTGGTGCAAGCGGCCACGCGGGGCGACGGGGAAACCGGCGAAAATGTCACCGCGAATGCACGAACCATCTCGGATGTGCCCCATCACATCGACGGCGCGCCCGAGGTGCTGGAGGTACGCGGTGAAGTTTACATGTCACATGCCGATTTCGCCGCGCTGAACGCCCGGCAAGAGGCAGTGGGGCAAAAGACATTCGCCAACCCGCGCAACGCGGCTGCCGGATCGCTCCGCCAGTTGGACCCCGGGATCACAAAGACGCGGCCGCTCAGGTTTTTCGCCTATGCCTGGGGCGAAACATCCGGACCGCTGGCCGAGACGCAAATGGGCGCGATCTCGCGCCTGAAGGCGCTTGGATTTCAGATCAATCCCCTGACCCTTCGCGCGGATGGGCCCGCGGCCATGATCGCACAATACCGCAAGATCGAGGCGCAACGCGCCACACTCGGGTATGACATCGACGGCGTGGTCTATAAAGTCGACGATCTGGCATTGCAGGCCCGGCTCGGGTTCCGCTCCACCACACCGCGTTGGGCGATTGCGCACAAGTTTCCCGCCGAACTGGCCTGGACCTATGTTGAGGCCATCGACATCCAGGTCGGCCGCACCGGTGCTTTGAGCCCCGTGGCCCGGCTGACGCCGGTCACGGTCGGCGGCGTGATTGTCTCAAACGCCACGCTGCACAACGAAGATTACATTGCCGGCCGCGATGCCTCCGGGCAGGAGATTCGCGCCGGCAAGGACATTCGCGCCGGCGATTGGGTTCAGGTCTACCGGGCGGGCGATGTGATTCCCAAAGTGGCCGATGTTGACCTGTCCAAACGCCCGGACACGGCTGTGCCCTTTGTTTTTCCGACCACCTGCCCGGAGTGCGGATCCGACGCGGTGCGAGACATCGGTGACGCGGTGCGCCGCTGCACCGGCGGGGTGATTTGTCCGGCGCAGGTTGTTGAGAAGTTGAAACATTTCGTTGGCCGCGCCGCCTTTGACATCGAAGGGCTCGGCGCCAAACAGGTCGAACAATTTTACCAGGACGGGTGGATCCGCGAACCGGCCGACATTTTCACCCTGCAGGAGCGCTATGGCGACGGGCTGCACCAGCTCAAGAACCGCGAAGGGTGGGGCGAGAAATCGGCAGACAACCTGTTTGCCGCCATCGCCTTGCGCCAGACGATCCCCCTGGGCCGCCTGATTTTTGCCCTTGGCATCCGACATGTCGGCGAAGCGGCGTCGAACCTGCTGGCCGGTCACTACGGAACCTGGGAGGCCTTCGAAGCCGCGGTGGAAGCCGCGCAGGATCTGACCGGACCCGCCTGGGAGGACCTGCTCAGCATTGACGGTGTCGGGCAGGTCATGGCGACGGCGCTGGTGACGGCCTTTGCCCAGTCAGAAGAACGGGCCTCGATCGACCGGCTTGTGGCCCGTCTCACGGTCGAGCCGGCCGCACAAGCGCAGGCCGGGGACAGCCCGGTTGCGGGAAAAACAGTCGTGTTCACAGGCACTTTGGAGAAAATGTCGCGCGCGGAAGCGAAGGCCCGCGCCGAGGCGATGGGTGCCAAGGTCACGGGCTCGGTCAGTGCCAAGACCGATCTTGTCATCGCCGGACCGGGGGCGGGGTCAAAGGCCAAGAAGGCTGCCGACCTCGGTATTGAGACCCTGGACGAGGACGGCTGGCTGGCCTTGATCGGCGCATGACGGGCCGGCCCGCGCCGCTTTTTCCGCTGTTTGCGGAGCTTGAGACGCTGGACGGTGTCGGGCCAAAGATCGCCAAGCATTTCGGTCAGATGCAGATCGAACGGCCGCGCGATCTGCTGTTCACGCTGCCTTACAATGTGATCGACCGGCGCCGTCGCGCGACGATCCAGGGCGCCGACCTGCCGATGGTTCTGACCGTCGAGGTCACCATCGGGGCCCATCGCCCCGGGCGCAGCCGAGCGGGGGCGTACCGTATCCAGGTCACGGATGCCGAAACCAGCTTTCAACTGGTCTTTTTCCATGCCCGGCCAGAGTATCTGACACGCATGTTACCGGCGGGCACCCGGCGATTGGTCTCGGGGCGTATCGAACTGTTTGATGGGGTCGCGCAGATGGTGCATCCCGACCACATGGTCCCGCTCGAGGACGCCTCGGAGATTCCGCAGACCGAACCGGTCTACCCGCTGACCGCCGGGATCACGCAGAAGGTGATGTTTCGCGCGACACGTTCCGCGCTGGCGCGCCTGCCGGACCTGGACGACTGGATTGATCCCGGGCAGAAGGCCGCTTCCGGGTGGCCGGACTGGGCGGCGGCGCTGCGCGCGGCGCATGCGCCGGACACGTTGGGCGATGTCACGCCCGAGGCACTCGCCCGCCAACGCCTGGCTTATGATGAACTGATGGCGCATCAATTGACCCTGGCGCTGGCCCGGGTGCGGGAGCGCCGCCGTCCGGGGCGGGTGACAACAGGCTCTGGTGTCCTGCAGGGGCGGGTGCTGGAGGCGCTGCCGTATCGCCCGACCGGCGCGCAGACCCGTGCCGTTGCCGAGATCGCATCGGATATGTCCCGGCCCCATCGCATGAACCGGCTGCTGCAGGGCGATGTTGGCGCTGGCAAGACGCTGGTGGCCTTTCAGGCGCTTCTCATCGCCGTCGAGGCCGGAGGGCAAGGGGTTCTGATGGCCCCGACAGAGATACTGGCGCGCCAGCATCTGGCCGGGTTGCAGCCTCTGGCGGAAAGCGCTGGCATCCGGCTGGAGATCCTGACGGGCCGGGACAAGGGGGGTGAGCGCCGCGCGAAGCTGGCGGCCCTGGCGGCCGGAGAGATCGGCATTCTCGTGGGCACCCATGCGGTCTTTCAACCCGATGTCGCCTTTGGGGATCTGCGCTTGGCGGTGGTGGACGAACAGCACCGATTTGGCGTGCGCCAAAGGCTGGATCTGTCCCAGAAGGGCGTGGCTGCGGATGTATTGGTGATGACGGCCACGCCGATCCCGCGCTCGCTTGCGCTTGCGCAATATGGCGACATGGATGTGAGCGTGCTGGATGAGAAGCCGCCCGGACGGAAACCGATCCAGACGGCAATGATCGCGGATGGACGGATGGACGAGGTCGTCGCGCATCTGCGCCGGGCCATGGCGGATGGGCGGCAGTGCTATTGGGTCTGTCCGCTGGTCGAGGAAAGCGAGGTCATGGATCTCGCGGCGGCTGAAGAGCGGTTCAAACATCTCCGGGCCGCTCTGGGTGAAGGACAGGTCGGGCTGGTGCACGGGCAGATGCCACCGGCGGAAAAGGACGCGGCCATGGCCGCCTTTCAATCGGGGCAAACGCGTGTGCTGGTCGCGACCACGGTGATCGAGGTCGGGGTCGATGTGCCAAATGCCACGATCATGGTGATCGAACGGGCCGAGACATTTGGTCTGGCACAGCTGCACCAGTTGCGCGGACGCGTCGGCCGCGGTGCCGCGCAATCGACCTGTGTCCTGCTCTACCGCGGCCCGCTCTCGGAGAGCGGGCGCAGGCGACTTGAGGTGCTGCGCGAAACCGAGGATGGCTTTCGGATCGCCGAGACCGATCTTGAAATGCGCGGCGCCGGGGATCTGATTGGCACTGCGCAATCGGGATTGCCGGTGTTTCGGGTGGCCGATCTGGATCGTCAGTCCGGGCTCATGGCCGTTGCCCAATCGGATGCGCGCAAGCTGCTGACCGAAGATCCAAAGCTCGAAAGCCCGCGCGGGCAGGCGGCCCGGACGCTGCTGTGGCTGATGCGCCAGGACGAAGCCATTCGGCTGATCACCGTCGGGTAGAGGGCCCGCGATCGAGCCGCTGCGCGGTGTGTCCAACCGGACGGGGTGCCGCAATCAGGCGAATGTTCCAAAAAGTTCGCGAATGTTCTCATTAAGTTCTTTACAGGCCGTGCCGAATATGAGAACAAAGGGTCAACGAAACGTTAATCCTCAGACCACCGCTTGACACAGAGGACCGCCGCAATGCTGAGAACTTTGAAAACCGTTTTTGACCGCTCGTCCGCAACCTTGGCGCAGGATGCGGTCGGTCTCGCCGCATTGAT
>JBCDEC010000283.1:0-5323 GCA_039179965.1 Pseudomonadota bacterium | reverse complement strand
GGCAAAGCAAGCGCGCACCACGCCAGAAAACGCCGGTCAGACCATCAGGGCAGAGCCTGAAGCGATCAGATCACGCCGAATTATGGGCATTTTGAAAACTCTATACTATTGTTTCAGGTTGAAAGGCATTTGCGGTGAAGAGGTGCCCCTTCAGAGGGTGACGGTCTTCTGTTGTGGCGCTTTACGATCCGCAAGTCGCTTTGCGTTCCTCTTCGGCCCCGGCCGCGGATCAGGTTGCGGGCATGCCGACCCAAAGTCGAAAGGTTCAGTTTATGAGCGACGTCTCTCGTCCCCCTCGGCTGCCGATCCGCTGGCTGAGCGACCGATGGGTCTCGGATCCGCCGAGCGAGTCCAATCGCTACACGATTGCCGCGATGGAGCGCCACAAACGCGAAGGCCTGGAACTGGCGGTCCGATCGCGGTGGATCGCTCTGCTGGTGATTGCCGTGCTGCTGCCGATCCTGAATTTCAACTGGAACGTCCTGTGGTACGAATTTCTTTTGCTTCTCATGGCAGGGGTCGGCTGGGTGCAGCGCCGTGTGGGACGGGTCGGGCGATCACGGCCAGAGTTTGCCATGATGGTGCTCGATGTCGCGCTGATGACCTTTATCCTGACGTTCCCAAATCCGTTCTCCGACAACACCTGGCCGGACGCGACCTACTATTCCTTCGGCAACTTCCTGTACATTTTCGTGATCCTGGCCTCGGGCACGCTGGCCTATTCCTGGCGCACCCTTCTGGCCATCGGTGCGTGGACCGCGCTGCTTTGGATGCTGGCCGCTCTTGGGGTCCACTGGTTCGGCCAGACCTCGCCGGCGTTGTCGGAGGCGCTGCAGGGCGCGCTCGGGGATGATCCGGGTCTTTTGGGTCTGCTCGATCCCAATCTGGTGAAATGGGACATTCGTCTGCAAGAGGTCGTTGTGTTCATGATCGTGGCGGCGGTCCTTGCGGTCTCGATCCGCCGGCTTGAGCGTCTGGTGCTCTCCAATGCAGTGCTGGAGCGCGAACGGACCAACCTGTCGCGCTATTTCTCGCCCCGTGTGGTCGAGGATCTGTCGCGCAACGATGAGCCGCTCAAGGAGATCCGTGAACATGACGTGGCCGTGCTGTTTGTCGATATCGCCGGTTTCACGGCCTTCGCGGCAACCCGCCCGCCGCAGGAGGTCATCGACACATTGCGCCGGTTCCATGCGATGATGGAGGCGCAGGTCTTTGCGCATGAGGGCACGCTGGACAAGTTTCTGGGCGATGGGTTGATGGCAACCTTCGGCACACCCCTGCCGACGCCCGGTGATCCGCTCAATGCAATAGCGGCCCTGAAGGCGATGCAAACGGACGTGGAGACCTGGAACGCGACCCGTGCCGCATCTGACCTGTCGCCGATTTCGGTTCGTTTCGGTCTGCACTACGGCCCCGCCGTGCTGGGCGACATTGGCGCCACGCAGCTTGAGTTCGCGGTGATCGGCAACACGGTCAACGTGGCCAGCCGGATGGAGGCCCTGACCCGGGATCTGTCGGCGTCGGCGGTGATCAGCGCGGATATGCATGCAGCCGTGACCGCGGCCGGCGGTGCGGCGCTGCTTGAGGGCTTTGTCCAGCGACCGGGCCAGGAGATCCGCGGGCTGGAGGGGCAGGTGACGGTCTGGACGCTGGGCTAAGTGATGGGGACGGCTACTTCGGCAGCGGCAGGCCGCCTTTGAAGTAGGGCTTCCAGTCGGTGATATCGGGGTAAAAGTGGCGCCGCCAGGCGCGCACGCGGGGGTTCATCATGCGCCGCCACAGCGGCGGGATCATCGCGGCGATTGTCATCATCGGGTACCCGTGCGGCAGTTGCGGGGCATCGTCCTCGCCGTAGGTCTGCAGCAGCGGAAACCGCCGGTCGGGCCGGTAATGATGATCGGAATGGCGTTGCAAATTGATCAACAGCCGGTTTGAGGCGCGATGTGAGGCATTCCAGGAATGGCGCGGGTGGACATGCTCGTACCGACCTTCGCCAAGATGGCGCCGGGTCAGCCCGTAGTGTTCGACATAATTCACCAGTTCCAGTTGCCAGATCGCAATCGCAGCCTGAAACAGGAACAGCCCGAGACCCGTCCAACCGCCCAAGAGACCCGCCAGACCCAGCATGAAGGTTTGCAGCAGCCAATAGCGCCAGAACGGATTGCTGAGGTGAGTCCAGGGCCGGCTCTTGCGCGACTGCAACCGGGCCTCGGCCCGGAAGGCAGAGGCCAGGCACTCCGTCAGTACGCGTGCAAAGAAGCGGTAAAAGCCTTCATTGTAGCGCGCGGTCACCGCGTCCCGTGGCGTGGCCACGTACCGGTGATGAACCAGCAGATGTTCGCTGCGAAAATGCGAATAGAGCACCATCGCAAGAAGCAGATCCGCCATCCAACGTTCGACCTTGTTTGATTGATGCATCAGCTCATGGGAAAAGTTGATGCCGATCGTGCCGGTCATAATGCCAACACCCAGAAACAGCGTCAGTTTTTCCCAACCCGTCAGATGAACGGCCGGCGCGGCATACCAGATCAGGCCGAAGAGCGTGAGAAATTGTACGGGGACCCAGAGGGTTGTGATCAGTCGGTAGCCCCACAGATGGATGTCCGTCGTCTCCGGATCGGCGTTTTCCAGATCCCGGCCAATGGCCAGATCCAGACCGCCAAACAGCCACCATGCGCAAACGGGCATCAGCCAGAGAGTCCATCCGCCCTGGGTGGCGGCAAAGATCACCACGGGCGGCAGCAGGAAGGCCGTCCAGAACGGCGCGGTGCGCACAAGGCTGCTCAGGCGCGCTGGCGTGAGATATGGGGCGGACATGCTCTCTCTCTTTTTTGTACCGTAACACTAGCGCAGGAACCGGGGTCTGTGAATCGCGCCCATGTCGCGGGGCAGCTTTGCGGGTTGGGTGCAACTCTGTCCCGGTGCCCGGGGGCGTGGGGTGGCCGGGGCCAGCGGGCCTCCCACCCTGTCACAGGTGCGCCCTGTGTCACCCGGTCAAGAGCCCACCCCGGCCCGCCGGCCCCGGTTTTCGCAAAACATCAGGCAGTGCGCCACAGATCGTAGGCTTTGCGCATCACGGTTGGCAGATCGGAGGGCCGGAATGCCGTTTTGTCGATGAACCGCCCCTGGGACGGCGTGCAGTCTGACGGCAGGCTGGCCGTGAGGACGGTCAGGATCAAATGAAAATGCGTGAACGTGTGACGGACCTCGCCGGGCAGTGTCCGCCAATCCCCCGATGCCGGAGGGGACGGCGCCGGATGGTCGGACCAGTCTGATCCGGGAAAGCCCAGCATTCCGCCCAACAATCCCTTGTCGGGCCGCGTTTCCAGCAGCAAAGCGCCATCGGCGCGTGTGCCGATATAGAGGTAGCCGTGGCGGACCGGCTTTGCTTTCTTCGGGAGTTTGCGCGGCAGGTCCGGCGCGGTCCCCGCCGCCCGTGCCGCGCAAGGCGTGCGCACCGGACAGATGCCACAGGCCGGACTTTTGGGCGTACAGATCGTGGCGCCCAAATCCATGACCGCCTGAGCGTGATCTCCGGGTCGGGACTGCGGCGTCAGCCGGGCAGCATGCGCCTTGAGTTCCGGTTTGGCTGTGGGCAAAGGGGCGTGAACGTCAAAGAGACGGGCCATCACCCGCTCAACATTGCCGTCCATCACGACTTCGGGCCGCTCAAACGCAATGGCTGAGATCGCCGCCGCAGTATAGGGGCCGATACCCGGCAGAGCCAGCAGCGCATCATGATCGTCAGGGAAGCGGCCATTGTGTTTCGACGCGACAACCCTGGCGCATTTCACCAGGTTGCGCGCGCGGGCATAATATCCCAGACCCGCCCATGCCCCCATGACATCGGCGTCGTCAGCCGCGGCCAGGGCCTGGACATCCGGCCAGAGTGTCGTGAACCGGTGATAGTAGGCCTTGACCGCCGCGACGGTCGTCTGTTGCAGCATGATTTCCGACAGCCATATCCTGTAGGGATCGGGCATGTCTCCCGCCGCGCGTGCGGCGGGACTGACGCGCCATGGCAATGTCCGCGCATGGCGGTCGTACCAGGCCAAAAGCGCCGGTCCGATGATCTCTGCCTCGTCACGCAACTTTTATGTCCTCCCGCCTCAGAGTCACTGGTTCCTGTGCTTCAATCGCCTAAGATGGTGCATCAGGAGTGAAAACCCACAATGGCCCGACGTCAAACCACCACCTACGGGTTCAAGCAAACCGCCGCCCTTCTGGGATCCCGGATCCGGAAGGCAAGCGAAAGCCGCGGATTTGCGGTGTCCCGCGTTCTGACCCATTGGGAAGAGGTGGTGGGCCCGGAGATCGCGGCGATCGCGCGTCCGGTCGATGTGCGATATGGCCAGAAGGGGCTGGGCGCAACCCTGACGCTTCTGACGACCGGTGCACAGGCGCCGATGCTTGAGATGCAAAAGACCCGGATTTGCGAACGCGTCAATGCGGCCTATGGCTATCACGCGATATCGCGCATCAGGATCACCCAGACGGCGCCGATTGGGTTCGACGCCGCCGAGGACCCGCAGCGTCGGGTCCGCGCGGCCCCCCCGGCCAAGCCGAAGCCCGAGGTGCAGCGCGCGGCGCGTGACACCGCAAACGGCGTCGCAGACGACAGCTTGCGGCATGCGCTGGAAACGCTTGCCGAGAACATCCTAACCAAGTCCAAAAGTTGAGAGAGACATGATGATCCGCCCCTTCCCGACCTCTGTGGCCGCGGCGTTGCTGCTTGCCGGAGCCTATGCTTTCGCCACCCAGCCCACGCCAGGCGCTACGCCGTACTTTCCGGGAGCCGCCATGGCTCAGGAGGCGGATGAAACGGTCGATACCTCGACCGTTGTTGAGATGACGATGGGCGCAACGGACGCCCCGATCACCATGATCGAATACGCATCCTACACCTGCCCGCATTGTGCGGCCTTCCACGAAGGAACCTTCAAGGAGATCAAGGACAACTACATCGATACGGGAAAGGTTAAGTTCATCTACCGCGAGGTGTATTTCGACCGCTACGGTCTGTGGGCATCGATGGTGGCGCGCTGCGCCGGCGAGGACCGGTTCTTCGGCATCAACGACCTGATCTACTCCACCCAAGACAGCTGGGTGCGGGCCGGCGACCCCCAGGCCATTGTGGGAGAGCTCAAAAAGATCGGCCGAATGGCCGGTCTGGACGATCCGACACTCGATGCCTGCCTGCAAGATGGTGAGAAAGCCCGGACGCTGGTCGCTTGGTTTCAGGAAAATGCCGCCGCCGACGATGTGACCGGCACGCCGAGCTTTGTGATCGACGGAGAGAAGGTCGGCAATATGACCTATAGCG
>JBCDEC010000282.1:0-5329 GCA_039179965.1 Pseudomonadota bacterium | reverse complement strand
GGTGGCCGGCAGACTGGGGTCACTACGGCGGCTTCATGATCCGCATGGCCTGGCACGCGGCCGGCTCCTACCGGACAACGGACGGCCGCGGCGGCGGCTCCACCGGCAATCAGCGCTTTGCGCCGCTGAACTCCTGGCCCGACAACGCGAGCCTCGACAAGGCGCGCCGTCTGCTCTGGCCGGTCAAGAAGAAGTACGGCAATGCGCTGTCCTGGGCCGACCTGATGCTGCTGGCCGGCAACATCGCTTACGAATCCATGGGTCTGAAGACCTTTGGCTTCGGCTTTGGCCGTGCCGATATCTGGGCGCCGGAAGAAGACGTCAACTGGGGCGCGGAGACCGAATGGCTGGCTCCGTCGGAAAACCGCTACGCGGATCTGGAAGACGCCACCACGCTGGGCGACATGCTGGGCGCCACCCACATGGGTCTGATCTACGTCAACCCGGAGGGTGTCAACGGCAACCCCGACCCTGCACGCACCGCACAGCATATCCGTGTCACCTTCGCCCGCATGGCGATGAATGACGAGGAAACCGCGGCGCTGACCTGCGGCGGCCATACCGTCGGCAAGGCGCATGGCGCGGGCGGCGCGGCCATCGGTGCCGAACCCGAGGGTGCGGGCATCGAAACCCAGGGCCTGGGCTGGATGAACGCCAACCAGACCGAAAAGGCCAATTCGCACTTCACATCCGGAATCGAAGGGGCCTGGACCTCGGAGCCGACCAAGTTCGACATGGGCTATTTCAAGATGCTCTTCGGCCACGAGTGGGAGCTCACCGAATCCCCCGCCGGCGCAAAGCAGTGGAAGCCGGTCGAGATCAAGGAAGAGGACATGCCGGTGGATGCCTCTGACCCCTCGGTGCACACTATGCCGCTGATGACCGACGCCGACATGGCCATGAAAGTCGACCCGGCCTATCGCGCCATCTGCGAAAAGTTCATGGCCGACGAAGCCTATTTCCGTGACACCTTTGCCCGCGCCTGGTTCAAGCTGACCCACCGCGACATGGGTCCGAAGGTCAACTACATCGGCCCCGATGTGCCTGCCGAAGATCTGATCTGGCAGGATCCGATCCCGGCCGGAAACACCGGCTACGATGTGGCGGCGGTGAAAGCCAAGATCGCCGACAGCGGGTTGAGTGGCTCGGAAATGATCGCGACCGCCTGGGACAGCGCGCGGACCTTCCGTGGCTCTGACAAGCGCGGCGGCGCCAATGGTGCGCGCATCCGTCTTGCACCGCAGCGCGACTGGGACGGCAATGAGCCCGAACGTCTCGCCAAGGTGCTCGGCATCCTGGAACCGATTGCCACCGAGACCGGTGCCTCGCTTGCCGATGTCATCGTGCTGGCCGGCAATGTAGGTGTGGAAAGCGCGGCCAAAGCGGCCGGCTTCGACATCTCGGTGCCCTTCGCACCGGGCCGGGGCGATGCGAGCGAAGCACAAACCGACGCCGAAAGCTTCGAGGTGCTTGAGCCCAGTGCAGACGGCTTCCGCAACTGGCTGAAGCCGGGCGTCTCGGCGAGCCCGGAGGAAATGCTGCTGGACCGCGCCCAACTTCTGGGTCTCACCGGGCAGGAGTTGACCGTGCTTTTGGGTGGCATGCGCGCCCTGGGGACAAATGTCGGCGGCACCAAGCATGGTGTCTTCACAGAGCGCGAAGGCCAGCTGACGCCGGACTTCTTCGTGAACCTCACCGACATGGCCTACAGCTGGCATCCCACGGGTGACAATCTCTACGAGATCCGCGATCGCGCCACCGGAGCGGTCAAGTGGACGGCAACGCGGGCCGATCTGGTCTTCGGGTCCAACTCGATCCTGCGGGCCTATGCCGAAGTCTATGCTCAGGACGACAATGCGGCGAAATTCGCCGCCGACTTCGCCGCGGCCTGGGCCAAGGTGATGCACGCCGACCGCTTCGATCTGGCGGCCTGAACATCTGAGACCTGCGCCGTCCTTGGGGGCGGCGCAGGTCCACTTTTGAGCGCCGGAGCCGTGGGACGGGATCTGGCCCCGGGTCTGAACCTGTCAAAACAAGCCCGGAATGACTTGCTGACCAGTCCGCCCTTTGGGTTTGCCCGACACTGGGGCAGATCCGATCGCACTATGTGTTGACCCGACCCATCTGCCAGATACGACCGCCCGGCCTTTCTGACTCTGACGGCTTACCCGCTCGTGTGAAGCTCGGGTGCCCGTCGCGTCTGCCCCGCATGACTGTCGGGTCAGTTTGCCGACACGTCTGCCCGGCCTGTCCGTCAAACAAATCTGTCCAAACCAACGGCCCGGTACGACCGCCTGGCCTTTCCGACCCTGACGACGTCCCGACTCGTCTGCGACTGAGGTCCACCCGATACGTCTGCACCGCATGTCCGTCAGGTCACTCTGCCCGACACGTCTACGCGCCAAATCTGATACGTCGGACCGGTCGGTTTGCCCGATCAGATTGCCCTCAAGACAAGCCCGATGCCGCTGCGCCACGCACACACAACCCTCAAGCCAAGCGCAGCCGGCTGAGTTGGGATTTGCCCGACAATGCCGCGCTTGGGACGTATCAACGCGTCCAGTGTAACCAGCCGAAACTTGCCGCCTGTCGCCGCTTTGGGTCGCGCCGTGGTGCTTTGGCGATCCCCAACCCGAGGGCTTGCACAGGTCGATCTACATTCCGAACGATTCTCGCGACGCTTGAGCTTCTTGGGCAATCCATGCCTTGAACGCCTCTTCCTCGGCGCTGAGACGGGCGCCGCTCGCGTGGAGCAGGTGATAGGCGTCGATGCCCGCGATGTCGGCCCCGGGCAGGCAGGGCGCGAGGGCATAGCGATCCAGAAGATCGCCGGTCGCCGGCGGGCGGGCCAGCGCGATTCCCCCGCCCGTCGCGGCCAGTGACAGGGCCGTCAATGTGGTGTCGACCGAGATTGTGCGGACCTCCGGCGGCATGACATCTGTCCCCAGCACCTGCGCCCAATTCCGGCGATGATCTCGCACTTCGATCAGGCGATGCTGGCGCAGATCCGACAGGCTTTGGACCGCACGCGCCAGGTCGGGACGCGCCACCGGAATCAGACGTTCTCCGAACAGACGAATCGCTTCGGTGCCGGGCGCCGGGGGACCAAACCCGATCCAGAGCACCGCTTCGCGAGGCGGTGTTTCATCGCGGCCCAACAGCGAGCGCAGATCGAGGTTGAGCGTGGGATGGCTGTGCAGGAACCCCGGCAGGCGTGGTGTCAGCCAGCCCATCGAAAACGCCAGCGAAGCGCCCACGACAAGGTTTGGGCGGGCAGGACCCGACAGCGCCGCCGCGGCAGTCTCCATCCGCCCCAGAGCATCGCCGACCACCATCAGAAGACTGCGCCCCGCCTCGGTCAGCCGCACCCCTGCGGCCTGTCGGTCAAAGAGCGCGCGGCCCATATGCGCCTCAAGCGCCCGGATCTGCTGGCTGACGGCCGGTGGCGACATGGCAAGCCGCTCGGCGGCGCGCGCAAAGCTGCCCGACCGCGCGGCCGCTTCGAAGACGCGCAGCCAGTTGAGCGAAGGAATTCGTGTGGCCATGAGGCAGGGTAAGCTGAGCTTATCCTCAGAGGCAAGACTTGCGTCTTTTCCAAACCCCGGGGCGCGTTATTTTGGCGGCAAAGCGCAGGAGGATGCGATGTCGGACAGAACTTCAGAGTTTGCAGCAGCTTATCGCCGCAATGGGTTTGTCAGCGGACTGCCGGTGTTTTCCACCGCGCAAGCCGCCGCCTTGCGCGCCGAGGTGGAGGCGCTGGAGGCCGACCATGGCGCGGGCGCCGGCGGTTACGACCTGGCGCAGTTCTTCCGCGTGAACGGACATCTGGTGATCCCGCTTCTGGCCGATCTGGCGCGCACGCCTGCCATTCTCGACACGATTGAAGAGATCCTTGGCCCCAATTTGCTGGCCTGGTCGGTGGAATTGTTCATCAAGGAACCGGGATCGACCAAAACCGTTTCCTGGCATCAGGACATCACCTACTGGGGCATGGGCGAAACCGATGACGAGGTCACGGCCTGGGTCGCGCTGTCGGACGTCTCGGTCAAGGCCGGCTGTATGCGGTTCATCCCCGGCAGCCACAAGGGTGGCCTCGCCCGGCATGAAGATACGTTTGATACCGACAACCTGCTGTCGCGCGGACAAACGATTGCCGGAATCGACGAAGATCAGGCAGTCCATGGTCCGCTGAAACCCGGCGAAATGTCATTGCATCACGGCCGGTGCTTCCACGCCTCGGGTGAAAATCAAAGCGGCGACCGCCGTATCGGGCTGGCCATCCGTTATGTCACGCCGGAGGTCCGCGATCATGCGCCGGGGCGGGATTGGGCAATGCCGGTGCGCGGCGAGGTGCCTGCGGGCGGCTGGAGTTGTGTCGCGGGATCACGAAGCTTGTTTCACCCCGCCGACCTGCGCATATATGATCACGTGTTGCACGGGCAGTCCGCCACCCTGGCGGCGGGCGCGGAGCAGGATGTGAGCATGTACGACAAGGGGCCCACGATATGAGCGAAACGGTCAGCTTCACAGCGATGAAGGACGGCACCAAGGCGGATTACGAGCTTCTGGAAGAGAAAGAAAAGCCAT
Organism: Pseudomonadota bacterium; assembly: GCA_039179965.1. GTDB lineage: Bacteria > Pseudomonadota > Alphaproteobacteria > Rhodobacterales > Rhodobacteraceae > Marinibacterium. The sequence goes on along the minus strand of JBCDEC010000282.1, from coordinate 742 downwards.
TCCTGTCGCTCACCTGTGACCGGGTGCTGGATGAACTGCGCCGGGCGGGCGAGGCCACGCTTGAAGGCTACAAGATCACGCGGCTGGAGCACGGACTGCAATCGGGCACCCGCGCCCTGCGGGATGGGGTGGATATCGACTGGGTCGTGGGCGCTTTGCTGCACGATGTCGGTGACGGTCTGGCCCCACAAAACCACGACAAGATGTCGGCCGAGGTGATCCGCCCGTTTGTGCGCTGGGAGGTGTCATGGACCGTCGAGCATCACGGCATTTTCCAGACGCTATATTATGGCCACCACTACGGCTGGGACCGGAACGCACGCGACCGCTACCGGGATCATCAGCATGACCAGCGGCGTGTTGTTCATGAAGGCCGAGAGAGCGGCGACCATGACGAGAAAGCCGGCAAGGGTGAGCGCGGGCCTCCTCTGGGCGCCCTGGGTGACCAATGCGGCGAAAGCATCCAGCGCGCCGGTGCGCACCAGCGAGGAGGAGATGATGAACATGGCCGCGATCGTGATCGGTGCGGGGTTCGAGAAGACCCGCATCACGTCCTCGACGCTGACCGCGCCGAGCGCGATCAGGACGGCGACCGCGACCATCGCGCTGACCGTGGGCGCACGCCATTCGAGCGCGAAGGCCACGAAGAGCAGCACGACGACGGCCCCGACGATCGCCGGTGCCAGTGCTTCAAGCCCGAACGCCATTGAACTCCCGTGCCAAGGAGGTGTCCCCCTTCGAT
>JBCDEC010000281.1:0-5372 GCA_039179965.1 Pseudomonadota bacterium | reverse complement strand
GTTGAGCGCGTGCAGTCACGGTTTGCACCACCTCGCCAAAACCGCTCTTTGTCAGCAAAAGCCGGACTGGCGCGCTGTTGCCGTTGCAAGGCCTGTGCTTCGGTTTCGGGGCGGACTCGCGGATCTGGCTACATGGGGCTTTTGGGGCTTTGACGGCCAACCCGGCTCACGCTTGGGACATCTGCCCGGTCATCATCCCTGTGCCAATGTTGGGTCGTATCGCGTTCCGAAATCCCTGATGTTGCGGACGGGGCGCCCAATTGCACCAGCGTCCGGATGCCCCGTTGAAAGGCAGCCGCCCCCTCTGCCAGCCCAAATCTGGACCTCGAAACTTGATCCCGTCTTTTTTGTATGGGAGCGTCGGAAAAATTTGGGAACTTTCCGACGTGACACAACAGAATACGGTGCCTCAAACAAGCGATGAGGTGGCAGATACGGTCATCGAAGCGTCACACCTGAATCTGACCTTTCACACCAACGACGGGCCCGTTCACGCACTGAGCGACGTGACGCTGAACGTCGGCAAGGGTGAATTCGTGTCCTTCATCGGCCCCTCTGGCTGCGGCAAAACCACTCTTCTGAGATGCATCGCGGCACTGGAACAGCCCACCAGTGGCACGCTGCTGGTCAACGGTCTGGCGCCGGATGCCGCCCGTCAGGCGCGCGCCTATGGGTATGTGTTCCAGCATGCCGGTCTGTATCCCTGGCGCACCATTGCCGGCAACATCCGCCTTCCGCTCGAAATCATGGGCTATGGCAAGACCGATCAGGCCGAACGTGTGGCCCGGACCCTTGAACTTGTCGAGTTGTCGGGCTTTGAGAACAAATACCCCTGGCAACTTTCGGGGGGCATGCAGCAGCGCGCCTCGATTGCCCGCGCGCTGGCCTTTGACGCCGATTTGCTTTTGATGGATGAACCCTTCGGGGCGCTCGATGAAATCGTGCGCGACCACTTGAATGAACAGCTTCTGCAGCTGTGGGACCGGACTGGAAAAACCATTGCCTTTGTGACCCATTCGATCCCTGAGGCGGTCTATCTCTCCACTAAGATTGTGGTCATGAGCCCACGGCCCGGACGCATCACGGAAATCATCGACAGCCCCCTGCCCCGTCAGCGTCCGCTCGATCTGCGCGAGACGCCGGAGTTCCTGGAGATTGCCCAACGCGTGCGGGAAGGTTTGCGCGCGGGACATTCCTATGACTGACGTTGTCCGACCGGGGCGCCTGGGCGATGCCCCCGCCTGCTCCAAGATCAAGAATGACTGGGTTGACAGAACTGGCTGGATGCCCCGCGTCCACGCTCGGGAAGAGGTGGAACGGCACTATCACGCCTTCGTCTTCCAGGAGCGCGAGATCTACGTGATCGGCGATCCCCCGGTGGCCTTCGTGGCACTGGGCGAGGACAACTTTGTCACCTCCTTGTTCTGCGGTCCGCCGGGCGAAGGGCGCGGCAAGGTCCTGCTGGATCACGCCAAGACAAAGAGGCCAGAGCTGCAGCTCTGGTCCTTTGTCGCAAACACGGGCGCCTGTCGGTTTTACGAACGCGAAGGCTTTGTCGAAACTGATCGCAGCGACGGTGACAACGAGGAAAACCTGCCGGACATTCTTTACCGATGGACGGCGGGCTGATGCGCAGCCTGCTGCCCATATTGACTGTCCTCGCCGTGCTGGTGGGTATCTGGTATCTGGCGGTCGCACCGATGAATATTCGCGTGGCGCTGGATCAGGCGGAGCGCGGCGGCGCGGTGATCACGCCCGCCGGATCGCCGGAGCGGCGGGACGTGTCGGTCTGGCGTCTGATGGCGCAAAATTCCGAGCATATCCGCGACGGCTACAGCCTTGACCGTCCACGTCTGCCCACGCCGCAGCAAGTCGGGCAAGAACTCTGGAAAACCACGGGCGCGATGGCGCTGAAGGGGCGCGCCTGGTCAAAGAGGTCGCTGCTGTATCACGGCTGGATCACCCTGCAATCGACGCTTTTTGGATTTCTGCTCGGCACCTGTCTCGGCATGGCGGGCGCGATTGCGATCGTGTACTCCCGGGTCGCGGATATGAGCTTTATGCCCTGGGCGATTATCAGCCAGACGATTCCCATTGTGGCCCTGGCGCCGATGATCATCGTGCTGTCGGGTCAGTTGGGGATCGACGGGCGCGGGCTGCCCAAGGCCATTATCTCGGCCTACCTCTGCTTTTTTCCGGTTCTGGTGGGCATGGTAAAGGGGTTGCGGGCACCGGCTCTGTCCCAGCTTGATCTCTTGCGGACCTATGACGCGACCGGCTTGCAGAGCTTTTTCAAACTGCGACTACCGGTGTCGGTGCCGTATCTTTTCACCTCGCTCAAAGTTGGCATCGCGGCAGCCCTTGTCGGCGCAATCGTCGGAGAATTGCCCACCGGCGCCATCAGTGGTCTGGGCGCGCGCATCCTGATCGGGGATCAGTTCGGCACACCGCTGGCCATCTGGTCCGCCCTCTTTGCCGCCGCCATCCTGGCCGGCGCGCTTGTCACCATACTGGACCTGTCGCAGCGCCTGGTCCTGAAACGCATGGGGATGGCCACATGAGCATCCTGGTCTTCGCGCTCTTGTTCTGGCTTGGGGCCTGGGGCCTCAATATCTGGTTGGCCAATTCGAGGTACGGTGACACGCAAGCGGTCCGCATCGCCGTGCCGACGCTCTTTGGGCTTGCGTTGCTGGTGCTGTGGGAAGGCGTCGTGCGCGGCCTCGACGTGAGCCCGATCATCCTCCCCGCCCCGAGCCTTGTGGCCCAGACCTTTGCGCAGTCCACGGGGATCCTGTGGGAGGACTTTGTCCAGACCTTTCTGAAAGGCGCGCTGCGTGGATTTGTCATCGGCGTCGTGGCCGCCGTGACCTGCGCGCTGCTGATTGACCGATCCACCTTCCTGACCCGCGGATTGCTGCCCATCGGCAACTTTTTCGCTGCGCTCCCGATCGTCGGCGTGGCCCCTATCATGGTCAATTGGTTTGGGTTCGACTGGCACTCCAAAGCGGCCGTGGTGGTGGTTATGGTGTTCTTTCCGATCCTGGTGAACACGGTTCAGGGCCTGCGCGCCAGCGATGCGATGCAACGTGACTTGATGCGAACCTATGCAGCGAGTTACACTCAGACGCTTTTAAAGCTCAGGTTACCTGCCGCGATGCCGTTCATTTTCAATGGACTAAAGATCGCAACAACGCTTGCGCTGATCGGGGCGATTGTTGCTGAATATTTCGGCTCACCAACCCGCGGCATGGGCTTTCGGATCTCAACAGGGGTCGGCAGCTTGTCAATCGACCTGGTCTGGGCTGAGATTGCCGTCGCCGCTTTGGTCGGCTCTGTTTTTTATGGTTTGATGGCTTTTTTCGAGCGCCGCGTGACCTTTTGGCACCCGGCGCAACACAGATAAAAACGACATAGTCCTAGGGGAGACTACTCGCATGAACTTCAAAACGACCTTCGGGGCAGCCGCAGTGTCGCTGCTGGCAGGCGCAGCCATGGCTGCCGATGACCTGACTCTGCAATTGAAATGGGTCACGCAAGCCCAGTTTGCCGGCTACTATGTGGCCCTTGAAAACGGGTACTACGAAGAAGAAGACCTGAACGTCACGATCAAGCCCGGTGGTCCGGACATCGCGCCCACGCAGGTGCTTGCCGGCGGTGGCGCTGACGTCACGGTTGAATGGATGCCAGCCGCTTTGGCAGCCCGCGAAAAGGGCCTGCCCATGGTCAATATCGCGCAACCGTTCAAGTCCTCGGGCATGATGCTGACATGCCGCAAGGATGCTGGCGTGGCCACGACGGACGACTTCGCCGGCAAAACCCTGGGCGTTTGGTTCTTTGGCAATGAATTCCCGTTCCTGAGCTGGATGAGCCAGCTGGAATTGCCGACCGACGGCACGGATGCGGGCGTTGAAGTGCTCAAGCAAGGGTTCAACGTCGATCCCATCCTCAATGGTCAGGCAGCTTGTGTCTCGACGATGACCTACAACGAATACTGGCAGGTGATCGACGCCGGGTTGTCGCCCGACGATCTGGTGACCTTCAAATACGAAGACCAGGGCGTCGCGACATTGGAAGACGGGCTTTACGTTCTCGAAGAGAACCTCTCGGACCCGGCCTTCCAGGACAAGATGGTGCGCTTTGTGCGCGCCTCGATGAAAGGCTGGAAATGGGCCGAAGAGAACCCGGAAGAGGCCGCCCTGATCGTGTTGGACTATGATGAGACCGGCGCCCAGACCGAGGCTCATCAGGTCCGTATGATGGGTGAGATCGCCAAGCTGACGGCCGGGTCCAACGGAACTCTGGTTGAGGCCGACTACCAGCGCACGGTCGACTCGCTTCTGGCGGGCGGGTCAGATCCCGTGATCACCGTGCAGCCGGAAGGGGCCTGGACGCATTCGATCACTGACCTGGCGTTGAACTGACGTCCAAACCAGCCGTCTTACCTCGTATGAGTTGCAGGGGGAGCGCATCGCCGCTCCCCTTTTTCTTTGGCAATCCGCGGTTCCCGCGAAAGGCAGTCGTGCTTTAACCGGCCCCATCGGTGGGGGACCGTCATCGGGCTTGTGTTGTCTCGTCGTTCGCATGCCCGGCGCGTGACGCGCATTCCGGAAACCGCTCGATCAGCCCCTGCGCATCATGCTCTCTGCGGACATCACAATGGGAAACTCGTCCCTCACCTGACGGTCCGCCGCACCAAAGTAGTTCGGGAAATGGCTGTCCAGGATCGCATTGGCCTTGCCGCGCGCGCGTTCCAAAAGGTCAGACTTTCCGGTGTTTTCCCAGGTATCGGTCCGCTCGCGATCCATGAGCTTTGGGTAGACAAATTCACTGTTCATGTAGGTCAGCGTGTGCGGATTGCCGAGGAAATGCCCCGGATCGATCGCGCATTGATGGATCACGTCGACGGCCATCGTCTCGTCGCTGATTTCAATGCCACGCAGGGACCGCAGGATCATACCGCCGACCTCGTCGTCGATCACCATGCTTTCAAAGCTGCATCCCATCAGGCTGCCGAGCATGCCGCCGAATTCGCACAGGCGATTGGCACCCGCGTGGGCCGCGAGCGAAAAGGTGAGCGCCTTTTCCAGGCCATATTGCGCGTCGGGGATCTTGGCGTCGGTCATGCCGGCACCGACCGATGTCGGCAGACCATAGAAGTTGCCCATCTGCACGGCGGCGGCTCCGATCAACGCCTGTTCGCCGCCGCCGCCTGTGAAGGAGCCGCTGCGCAGATCGGTGATGAACGGCCAGGCCGCAAAGCAAATCGGGCAACCGGGCGTGATGAGGTTTGCAATCGCCACACAGGCCAGCGTTTCAGCCACCGCTTGCACAAGCGTTCCCGCGAGGGTCGCCGGCGCCGTGGCCCCGGCCTG
>JBCDEC010000280.1:0-5376 GCA_039179965.1 Pseudomonadota bacterium | reverse complement strand
CCCCTTTGGGCCCGACCCGGCGCGCATGAACGAAAGCCTCAAGATGAAACAGATCCTTTGGGCCCTGCCCGTCCTGCTCGCCGCCAGCGCCTGCGTCGGGGATGAAACCGTCAGGGCCTATGGCGGGGCGGAGAAAACCTGGATGCTGGAGAGCCTGGACGGAACAGCCTTTGCCGCAGAGGCGACGATGTTGTTTCCGCAAACCGGCCAGATCGCCGGCAAGGCGCCGTGCAACTCGTACACCGGCGCCATGGATGCCCCCTATCCCTGGTTTGAAACCGGCCCTCTGGCCTCCACCCGCATGCTGTGTCCGGACCAGGCCGCGGAGGATGCGTTTTTTCAGGCGCTCGGCCAGATGCGCCAGGTCGAGGTCCTGGGCGACACGCTGATCCTGTCCACTGAAGACGGCCGCGAGATGGTCTTCAAAGCCGACGGGTGAACGCCGCAACAAAACGGGCACGCGCATCCGGGATGGGTTTGTCACCCAGTTCCGGCGCCAGCCGGTGGTCCAGAAAATGCCCGGTCACGGCCAGCGCCTGCGCCACCTCGGTATCGGGTGCCCCGCCCTCGCCGCGCAGGCAGCCGGGCAAGGGCAGGAGCCGGTCCGCCCAGTCGCCCGCACCCGCCGCGCTGACCGCCCGCCCGGTGCGCGGCGAGACATAGACCAGCCCGTCCACCGCGCCGGTGACGGCGCAGGCGCTGAGGTCGAGACCAAAGCCCATATCCTCCAGCAGGGCCAGTTCCCATTGCAGGTAGGCCAGCGGCCAGACCTCGTCCTGGCCCAACAGATCCAGAAGCCGCTCGGACGCGGCATACAGCCCGCCATGGGGTTGGCGTTCGGGCAGGCAGAAGGCCAGAAGTGCGGTGACGGTATTGAGTCCGGCCAGCGCCAACCGGCCCGACAGCGCATTGGCGGCGCGGCTGCGCAAGGGTTCCACCGCATAGCTGCCGATATGGTCTTCGAGCCGCGCGCGCCAGGTGAGATCCAATTGCGCGCCGGGTTGCAGGATCGGCGCGATCTTGCGGGAGGCGCCCCCGCGCACGACCCCGGCGTGACGGCCATGAGATTCGGTAAACACATCCAGAATCGCAGCACTTTCGCCGTGCCGGCGCACCGACAGCAGGATCCCTGTATCACGCCATTCCATGCCCCGAACTATTCGCGCAACGCCGCCCGAGCACAAGGCCTGGCAAAGGCCCGGGCCCGCGTCGGGATCGCGTCGGCGGGCCCGTTGACCCGGCCCTTGCGGCGGGGCGATCCGGCCTGGGATCGCTGCACGGTGGGGTTGGGGGCACGGTGGGGTTGGGTGTTTGGCAAGCATGCGGGCAAGAGCCGGCCCGGCGCCAGGTCGGCCCGGTTGCAATATGGACAGTATGGACATTGTGGGCTTGGGCGGGCCACCTGCGGCCCCCTGAGGCGTCAGGACAAGGCCGGATCATCCAGGAAATGGCGGCCCTGGCGATCTTCGACCTCGATGACCCACAGATCGGGGTCAAAGCCGCGCTGGCGCGAGACGGAGTCGTCGACCTCGCCTTCCGCGCCGGACGCCAGTTCGACCCAGCGGCGCTCTCCGGACATCAGATCGACGCTGCGCTGGTAGAGCACGGCGCGCCCGTCCAGCGTATTGAGTTTGATCAGGACGGCCCCGGCCGTGTCATCGCCACGCGCCACCACAAAGGCCGGAATGCCGTGAATGGACAGGATCTGGCGATAGGCCGCGACCCAGAACCCGGCGGTCAGTCGCATCGCTTGCCGCCTTGGCCGGGGCTGCCTTGCTGGGGGCTGCCTTGCTGGGGGCTGCCTTGGCCCGCTGCGGACTGCGCGCTCCTGCGGGTGCCCGCGCGGACCGCTGCGGGCACGGACTCAGCCGGCGCCATCTTTGAAATCCAGCCCCATTTCGGAATAGCGCTCGGCCTCTTCCATCCACTTTTCGCGGACCTTGACCTGGAGGAAGAGATGCACCTTGCGGTCCAGAAACTGCTCCAGCTCGGCGCGCGCCGCCTGCGACACCGCCTTGATCGTCTCGCCCTTCTTGCCCAGCACGATGCCCTTGTGCCCGTCGCGCGCCACGTAGATCACCTGATCCAGACGCGCGGAGCCGTCCTTGCGCTCCTGCCAGCTTTCGGTCTCCACCGTGAGCTGATAAGGCAATTCCTGATGCAGACGCAGGGTCAGCTTTTCGCGGGTCATCTCGGCGGCGATCATCCGCATCGGCAGATCGGCAATCTGGTCTTCCGGATAGAGCCAGGGGCCTTCGGGCAGTCTGCCGGCCAGCCAGTGGCGCAGATCTTCCACCCCGTAACCCTTTTCGGCGGAGATCATGAACGTCTCCACAAAGGCAAACCGGCTGTTGAGATCTTCGGTCAGACCCAACAGCACCTCCGAGGCCACCCGGTCGATCTTGTTGATCGCCAGCGCCACAGGCCGATCGCCGACAATTTTGGCCAGGTTTTCGAGGATCGTCTCCACCCCTTCGGTCACGCCCCGATGCGCCTCGACCAAGAGGACGATGATATCAGCATCCGCCGCCCCGCCCCAGGCCGCCGCCACCATCGCGCGGTCAAGCCGGCGCCGGGGACGAAAGAGACCCGGCGTATCGACGAAAACAATCTGGCTTTGACCCTCCATCGCGACACCGCGGATGCGCGCCCGCGTGGTCTGCACCTTGTGGGTCACAATCGACACCTTGGCGCCGACCATGCGATTGAGCAGGGTGGATTTGCCCGCGTTGGGCTCTCCGATCAGGGCAACGAAGCCGGCGCGTGTGGACATGTGTTCAGGCCTTCGGGGATCAAAAGGATGGCTTAGGGCAAAGAGGGCGGCAAATCCAGAGGCCGCGCCGGGGCGCGCGCGGGATCAGCCCTGCAACCGGGCCAGCAACGCCTTGGCGGCCGCCTGTTCCGCCTGGCGTTTCGAGCCCGCCTCGGCCTGCGCTTCGCTGCCATCCGACAGCCGCACGGCAATCGTGAAGCGTGGCGCATGATCGGGACCCGCGCGGGCCCGCTCTTCGTAGGCCGGCGGGGTCTGGCCCCGCGCCTGGGCCCATTCCTGAAGCGCCGTCTTGGCATCGCGCGCATCCGCATCCACCCGGCCAATGCGGTCGTCCCAGAGCCGCAGGACCAGCGCCTGGGCCGCGTCAAAGCCGGCGTCGAGATAGACCGCGGCAATCACTGCTTCGAGCGCATCCGCCAACAGCGCCTCCTTGCGGCGCCCGCCCGACAGCATTTCCGACCGGCCCAGCTTGAGAACATCGCCAAGACCGATCTGGCGGGCCACGTCGGCGCAGGTCTCCTTGCGCACCAGCGCATTGAAGCGCGGTGCCAGCTGACCTTCGCGGGCCTCCCGGTCGGCATCGATGAGTGCGGTTGCCATGGAGAGACCCAGAACCCGGTCGCCCAGAAACTCCAGCCGCTGATTGTCAGGCCGGGTCGGCGTCGCGATGGAGCCATGGGTGAGCGCCTGAAGAAGCAGCTCGGGACGCGCAAAGGTGTGACCAATGCGCGCCTCGAAGGCTTTGAGATCGGCGCTCAGCTTCACTGGATCCTCTTAAAGAACCGATCTCCGCGCCAGGTCCAGAAGTAGAGCATCGAGCGCCCCGCGGAGGAGAACATGATCCGGTCAGCCCGCCCGATCAGGTTTTCATACGGCACGAATCCGACACCGCCTGCGGTCTGCGGCACCCGGCTGTCGGTGGAATTGTCGCGATTGTCGCCCATGAAGAAGTAGTGATCTTCGGGCACGGTATAGATCCCGGTGTTGTCGACCGAGGTGTTGCCGATGTTGAGCACCGTGTAGGACACGTCGTTGGGCAGCGTTTCAATTGCGCGGTCCTTCAGACAGGCGCCGCCATCGCCCACGGGCCCGTTTTCGCAGCGCGGCCGCAGGCCCTGCGGGCCCTGCGGGGCCATCATCTCTTCGAAGACCCCGTCAGGGACGGTCTTGACGGGCTCGCCATTGATGAAAAGCATGCCCTGTTTCATCTGGATCTTGTCGCCCGGCAGGCCGATGAGGCGCTTGATGAAGTCCCGTCCGGTGACGGGATGGCGGAAGACCACGACATCGCCGCGCTCCGGCGTGCCGCCAAAGAGCCGGCCGTTGTCGCCCTTGGCGAAGCCGCAGATGTCTTCGGCGTCGATGTTGACCCCGAAGCGCGGGATGATGACCGAGGGGCAGGAGGCGTAGGAATAGCCGTAGGCCATCTTGTTGACGAACAGGAAATCCCCGATCAGCAGCGTTTCCTTCATCGATCCGGACGGGATCCAGAAGGGCTGAAAAAACAGCGTGCGGAAAACGCCGGCAATCAAAAGCGCATAAACAATGGTTTTGATTGTCTCGATGATGGCGTTTCCGGATTGGGTTTTTTCGGCCATGTGCTGCTCCGCCTCGCGTTATTGTCCGGCGCTACATGCGATCCGCCTCAGGGCAAGTCAACCCTGCCGGCCCGGGACGGACAGCACGCCGGTGGCGGGCAGGGTGACGTGCGCAGGCAAGACGGGTTCGAAAATTCTGCGAATTTTCAGGGATGAGAATTTTCGACGAAAATTCTTGGCCGCCTAACGCAGATCGCTGCTCGGTTTCGGGCCGGGATCGGAGGCGACGGCTGCGCTGGCCTTGATATCCTCGAACTTCTTGCGCAGCCGCATGGAGCGGCGGTTCTGGTAGGCGCGAATGACCGGCACGGTCAGGTAGTAACAAATTGTGGCGCAGATCACGCCCGGGACCAGCCCGCCAACCATATAGGGAAAGAAGATCTCGTGGTAAAAGACGATCAGCCCGGACCAATCCGCCGTCTCATCGGTAAAGAGTGCAAAGAAATTATGGTAGAGGTCGCGCCAGGCGTCCATGAACTTGCCGCCGAAAGAGCGCTCGGTTCCCGGTCGCGCGCGGGTGCCCAGCAGAAAATGCCCCGTGTGCAACGAAACAACCCCGATGGGCACATAGGTCAGCGGATTGCCAAAGAAGGTGGCCGTCAGCGCCGCCAGGATATTGCCGCGCATGAGCCGCGCCAGGATTGCGGCAATGACAAAGTGCAGACCGTAAAACGGCGTGAACGCCGTGAACACGCCGGCCCATACGCCGCGCGCAATCCGTTCTGGCTTGTCGGGGAGGCGTCTGACGCGGTGTTTCACATATTGGAAAGCACGCCCCCAGCCGCCGGGCGGATACACCATATCCGCCGCCTGCTGCATCACCCTTCTCTTGTTGCGTCGCTTGAACACGACGGGGCCACCCCTTCCAAAAATTCTATGGTCTCAGCGCACCGCGACCTCTTGGCGCGCCAGTTCCCTGAACCGGGCCACTGCAGCGACATCACTTTCCGCCTCCAGCATCAGCATCAGGGAATGCAGCTGCTCAATGTCACGCAATTCCACGTG
>JBCDEC010000279.1:0-5395 GCA_039179965.1 Pseudomonadota bacterium | reverse complement strand
GTCGACGATCGCGGAAGCTCTCGTTCGCCTCCTCAAACCAAGCAATCCAGAATTGGTGTTGATCGATGGTGATACCATCCGAAATCTTTTTGGGGTTGGACTAGGGTTTCATGAGGAAGCACGACAAGAGCAAATCCGGCGCATCCAGAGGCTTGCGAGTTGGCTTGCCGACCAGCAGATGAAGGTAATCGTGGCAGCGCTCTATGCCCATCCAGATTTTCTCGATTGGAATAGAAAGAACCTGCCGGGGTACTTCGAAATCTATGTCGATGCACCCTTGAGCTTTCTCCAAGCAAGAGACTCTAAGGCACGCACACCGTGGTCTTCTGGATGCTGGGCGGGCTTGGCCTCGCGCAGTGGAGCCAGCTTGTCTATCCGCTTGTCATTCTTCTGGCCTGCGGCGGCTGGCTGACCAGCCGGGCCGGGGCTCTCAATGCGATGACCGTGGGGGATGAAACCGCATCGACGCTGGGTATCGCCGTGGCGCGGTTCCGGCTCATTGTCTTTGTAGTCGGCGCCCTGGTCACCGGAGTGATGGTCGCCTTTTCCGGCATTATCGGTTTTGTCGGGCTGATGGTGCCCCATATCGTGCGCATGATCGTGGGCGGAGACTACCTGCGCGTTCTGCCCGCCTCCGCCGTTGTGGGCGCGATTTTCCTGCTCTGGGCCGATATTGCAGCCCGCACCCTCATGGCCCCCGAAGATCTGCCCATCGGCATCGTGACGGGACTGGTGGGCGGGGTCTTCTTCGTGTGGCTGCTGGGGCGCAGACGGACGTAGAACGGGTGCCGTGGCCGAGCGTCTTCGACGGCTTGACCGCAGCCCCCGCTGTTTTAGGCCGGATCGGGCTGCAGGTGCCGGGCCAGGGCGTCGATCTCACTCTGGCGCAGTTCGTGGCCGCCATCGTGGACTTCGGTTGTCACCTCGGCGCCCTGGGTCTCAAACCAGGCCACCAACGCCTGGCTCTTGGCCCAGGGCGTGATGGGATCGCGTTGACCGGCCGAGATCAACACACGGCGTCCGGCAAGCGCAGGAATCGCGCCCGGATCCCATGTGATCAACGGGTGCAACAACCCGACACGTTCAAAGAGGTCCGGGGCCTGCATCACGACCGACGCCAGGATATTGGCCCCGTTGGAATAGCCAAAGCCATAGGCGGGACTGTCGGGATGGGCGGCTTTATGCGCCGCCACAAAAGCCGTCATGTTCCGGGTCCGCGTCGCCAGATCATCCATGTCATAGACACCTTCTGCCGTGCGGCGGAAGAAGCGGGCCGCCCCCATCTCGGATACGTCGCCGAGCGGTGATACCACGCCCGCCCCGGGCACCAGCGATTGCGCCAGTCCGAAGAACTGGTGCGCGTCGCCGCCGGTCCCGTGAAAGGCAAAGATCAACGGCTTGTCGGGCTCGGGGGCTGATGTCAGCCCCTGATACAAATCGATGGACATGTTGGGCCTCCTCAGGCCGACAGGGACACCAGGGCGCTTTCGATCTGCGCGCGCTGGGGTTCGTAGCGGCTGGGCAATTTGAGCGCTTCGCCCAGGTGGGCAGTGTCTTCGTCGCGATCAAATCCCGGTTCATTGGTGGCAATCTCAAAGAGCACGCCGCCCGGGGTGCGGAAGTAGATTGCCCAGAAGTAGTCCCGGTCGATCACCGGGGTGACCTGATAGCCGGTGTCCAACAGCGCCTCGCGCACCCGGATCTGAGCGGCGCGATCTTCGACGGCAAAGGCAATATGATGCACCGACCCGGCGCCCTGACCGGCGCTCGGTTGCACGTTTGAGGTCTGATGCAAGTCAATCGTGTCGGCCGCATTGCCGCCTTCGATGACATAGCGGGTCAGATCACCTTCGGTCTCGGCCTTTTGATAGCCCATGAATGACAGCAGCTCTCCGGTGGCATCGGCATCGCGCAGGCTGAAGCGCGCACCGCGGAACCCGAGGATCCCGACGTCGTCGGAAACGCCATTTCCGGTCCAGGCGGTCCGATCACGGCTTTCGCTTTCCACCAGTGCAAATCCATCGCCGTCAGGGCCGTCAAAGCGCAACCGCGCTTCGCCGAACGCGATGTCCTGTTCCAGCCCGGCGACGCGCTGTTGCGCCAGCCGGTCTGCCCAGTAGGGCAGGCTGCCTGTGGGCACCGCGAACTCGGTCACACCGACTTCGCCGGCACCGCGGCGCCCCTTTGGAATGCCGGGCATCGGAAAATAGGTCATCACCGACCCCGGCGTGCCGATCTCGTCACCGTAATAGAGATGGTAAACATCCGGCGCGTCGAAATTGACGGTCTTCTTCACACGCCGCAGCCCGAGCGTATGGGTAAAGAAGTCATTGTTGTCCCGCGCATCCGCCGCCATTGAGGTGACGTGATGCAGCCCTTTGATATCCTCGATCATCTGCGGCTCCGTGCTTGTGCATTTTGTTGCGTCTGGCCGTAAAGTAGAGCGTCTGGTCATTATACGGAATAGACATCAAAATCCATTTACTATTACTCTAAATGGAATAATCTGCAGGGCATGGAAGATCTCAAACCGATCCGTGTGTTTCTTGAGGTGGCTAGGCAACTCAGCTTTGCCGGTGCCGCCCGTACTCTGGATCTGACACCGGCGACCGTGACCCGGACCGTCGCGCAGCTCGAGGCCTCGCTTGGTCAGCAATTGCTGGTGCGCACCACGCGCCAGGTGTCCATGACCAGCGCAGGCGCCATGGTGGCGGCGCGCTACCAGCCAATCGTCGAGGAATTCGACCGCGTGGGCGCGGAGATCACGCGCGCAAGCCGCCCGGACTTCGGGCGGCTTCGGGTCAATGCGCCGCTGTCGCTGGGTCTGCGGGTTCTGCCCGGGTTGGTGGAGAGCTTTCGGCTGGCCTATCCGCTGATCGATCTGCAGGTGCATCTGACCGACGCGCTGGTCGACATCATCTCGGAAGACTGCGACCTGGCCATCCGGATCTCGCGCCAGACAACGGACAAGTCGACAATCTGGCGCAAGATCTGTGAGGTGCCACGCTATCTGATCGCCGCGCCCTCCCTCTTTGAGCATACCCCGCGCCCGGACCACCCCGAGGATCTGGATCCCGCACTGACGCTGTCCTACAGTTCTGACGGCCGCCCGGAGATCTGGGAGTTTCGCAAAGGCGCGCAAAGCCGCACGCTGCGGGCCGGGCGCCGCATGGTGTCAAACAACGGCGACTTTCTCTATCAGATGGCCCGGACCGGTGGGGGCATCTGTCTGTTGCCGGATTTCCTCGTCCACGCCGGGTTGCAATCGGGCGAGGTCATTCGGGTCTTGCCGGAATGGACGCTGCCGTCGCTATGGCTGACGCTTTTTTATCCGCCCTACGAGCAATTGCCGCCGCTGGTTGCGACCTTTTCCGATTTTTTCGAGGCCTATATGCGCGAGGTCGACGGCATGGACTTTCAACCCCTAGGCCGGGCGCGCCCCTGATCCGACCAGACCGCGCCAGGTCTCTGCATAGTGCGCAAGCCCTTTGTCCGGCGTGATGGCGGGCGCCAACTCCGGCCCGGCAGGATGTGTCGTCTGACCAAGCAACGCCGCGCCCTGGCTCGTACCGGTCATGCCCGGCATACCATAAACGTCACATCCCGTCGCAGATGCCAGCATCCGCAGATAGCTGGCGTTGCAGGCAAAGGGGCCTTCCACATGGATCGGCCCGCGATGGCCGATCAGATCCAGGCATTCCGCACTCATCAGCGCCAGATAGAAGCCGACCGCGACCGTCCGCTCCGCTGTGCCTACGGGCAGCTCCCCCGCGATCCATCGGGCGCGACGCCCCGGGAACGGACCCGTCTCGGGCACGACGGCGGGCAGCAGCATCTGGCCGCCGTGTGCCACAGCAGCAATCGCGCGGGGGTCTGGCGCAATCTCGCGGCCTTGCATCAAAAGATCGTATTCCCGTCCGCCCATGAACCGCGCCGAGGGCACAGGATCGCCAAAGGCGTTCACATTCACCAGCGTGTCGCGCTCGGGCGCGAGCGGGCGGTGTTGGCCGCCGATGGCCATGGCGATCACCCAGGTGCCGGTCGAAATGACGGAAAAGGGCGGAGACTGGGTTAGAAGATGCGGCAGAAGGGAGGCGTTGGAATCATGGATGCCGCACAAGACCGGCGTATGTGCGGGCAGCCCGGTGGCCTGTGCGATCTCGGGCAAGAGCGGGCCCAGACTTTCGCCGGGTGTGCGCGGCGGCGCCAGACGTCCCCCCAGCCCCAGCTGCTCCAACAGCCCGGACGGCTCCCGCCTGAACGGATTCCACAGATCGGTGTGACAGCCCAGCGAGGTGACATCCGAAGCTGCCACGCCCGTCAGGCGGTAGCCCCAATATTGCGGATAGGTCAGCACCAGCGCGACCCGCTCTCTCAGGCCCGCCATCGCGTTCAATTGCCAATGGAGCTGTGCTCCGACATTGAGGCCGAGGGCGAGGCGCGGCGATCCGGTTTCGGCGAAAGGCGGACGGATCCGGTCATAGGCGCTGGCCAGATCCTCCGGTCCGTCATGCTCATAATCCAGGATCGGGGCCGCCAGGCCGCCGTCCTGGTCAATTAACACGACCGAGGCGCCATGGGTTGCGACAGAGACTGCCGCCACCCCATGCGATGTCTGAAAGGCCGCCAGGTTTTCAAGAAAGAAATCCCAATGTCCCTCGACGTCAAAATGCGGCCAGGGCGGCCCCGTCAACACGTCATTTGGGCGCGTCACCACAGCGATCTCGTTCAACGACACCGGATCGACCAATGCCAGCTTCACATTGGTTTTGCCAATGTCGATGACGGCAACGGCAACGGGACCCTGGCTCATGGCATGTGAAAGAGCGGGGTAAGCGGCACGGCCACGGGTGCGTTGTCAGGATGAGTCTCCATGATGTCGGCCATATGCGCCCACCAGCGCTGCATGATCTCATGCGAGGGCAGGGCGTCCATGTCATGATCTGCCGTCCGCCAGAGCACGCCGAACAGGAGGCCTGTCTCTTCGTCCAGGTGGATCGAATAATCCGAAATGCCGGCCGCTTTCAAAAGTGCCACAAGTTCAGGCCAGATCTCGTCGTGGCGTCTTTTGTATTCGGCGGCACAGCCGGGGGTCAGCCGCATCCTGAAGGCATATTTCTCCATCGCTCAGCCTTTCCACTTCTGCCACAGCCGGGGCAGGGCGATGACCGAAATCAGGAGCGCGCCAATGACAATCGACATCACAATGCCCGGCACATTCAAAAGCCCCAGACCAAAGGTCACAAGCCCCATGACAAAGGCCGCGATCACGACCCCCGGGATAGTGCCAGACCCACCAAGGATGCTGACCCCGCCCAGCACCACCATCGTCACAATTTCTAACTCCCAACCGAACGCGATCGATGGCCGTGTCGACCCCAGCCGCGACGTCAGG
>JBCDEC010000278.1:0-5409 GCA_039179965.1 Pseudomonadota bacterium | reverse complement strand
TGTGCAGACATCTTCGGTGCGATCGGTCACGCGAACATCACCACTGAGGTTGCGCCGCAGATAGGCAAGATCGCGCTGCCGCGTTGCCGCCCCTGACACCAGCTGAAATGCATCCAAGGATCGCCGGATAAGGGTGACGTCCATTTCGATCCCGCCACGTGGGTTGAGCAACTGCGTATAGACCGCGCGGCCCTCGGGCACATCCAGTTGCGCCGTGCAGCGCCGGTTGAGCGCCGTCAGCGCGTCTGCTCCGGTAATGTCGAATTTCGTGAAGGGCGACAGATCGATCAGCGCCGTGCCCGAGCGCATCACGTCGGCTTCGCGTCGCGCGATGGGGGTCCAGACTTGCGGCCCGACGGAGTAGTGCAGGTGACGTTCCGTCGGATTCTTTGTGTACCAAAGACCGCGCTCCCACCCGGCGGTCAGGCCAAAAACAGCCCCCGCCGAGGCCCATCGTTCATGTAGGGCGGAGCGGCGCAAACTGCGGCCCGCCTCAGGCTGCTTGTAGGGCCAGTGCATCGCAAAGAGGTCCGCGACGGCCTCCTTCATCCGCTGCTGCATATGCGCGCCTGAGGCAGCGCGCGGATCGGCGCGGGCAATGTCCACTTCCCAAAGATCCATCGCCAGATGTCCGTCGACCACCCAGTCCGCGAGCGCCCGGCCGATCCCCGCCGAGGACATCACGCCGACCGAGTTCATCCCTGCCGCAACAAAGAGCCCATCCATCTGCGGTGCTTCGCCCACCAGCGGTTTTGTGTCGGCCGTAAAGCTTTCCGGTCCGTTCATGAAATGCTGAATACCCACCGAGTCCAGTGTCGGGATCAACTCCAGCGCGGCCTCCATGAACGGCCCGAACTGGGTCCAGTCTTCCGCCAGTTCCAGAAAGGGTCTGTCGCCTTCGGGTCCGAAGGCATCCCAGCACTTGGCGTCGGGCTCAAAACCGCCGATTACCAGTTTGCCCGCATCGCCCTTGACATAGATCCCGCGATCCAGATCGCGGATCACAGGGAAGGGGTCCGGCAAATCGGGCACCGGCTCTGTCACGATGTACATATGTTCGACGGCCTGAAGCGGCAGAGCCAGCCCTGCGGTTTCGGCCAGGGGCTTGCTCCACGCACCGGCGCACAGAATGACATTTTTTGCCGGCAGTCTTGATCCATCAGCGAGGCGGACACCAGTGGCGCGTCCGCCCTGGGTCAGAATCTCCGAGACCTGCGCCCCCTCGCGGAGTTCAACCCCGCTGTTTCTGGCGCCGCGGGCATAGGCCATGCAGAGATCGACGGGGTTTACATTGCCATCCTCAGGCACATGCAACGCGCCGACATGGGGATCGAGATCAAGCAAAGGCACCGTTACCTGATCCGTGGGGATGACCTTTGGCGTCAGACCCTGTGTCACACCCAGATCCGCGATCCGATGCAGTTGATCGAGACGAGCGGCCTCACGTGCCAGCCAGTATCCCCCGGTGCGACGAAAGCCGGTCGCAAGACCTGTTTTTCTTTCAATGTCGGGAAACACAGACAGCGCCTGCGAGGCCAGCCAGGTCATGTTGGGCGTTGCACGCAACGGGCCGACGATACCGGCCGCATGCCAGGACGTGCCGGAGGTGAGTTGATTGCGCTCGAGCAGGACGGCATCGGTCATACCGCGCTGCGCCAGATGGTAGGCCACACTCAGACCGATCACGCCACCGCCGATGATGATGGTACCGCTCACGCCGTGTCTCCGTATTGACGCAGTCCGATTGCCCGATTTACGACTGGAGCATGCAGATTCACGCCCTCTGGTGTCATCCAAGATCCGTGTCTACCGCCTTTGAGCGCATCATGCGGGAACGCGGTGATCTGGATGTGCTGCATGAGCCGTTCATGTATCACTATTATCTGACGCAAACCGATCGGCTCTTTGCGGATTTTCATCCAGAACCCGGCCATCCGAAAACCTATGGCGACATTCGCCGGATGATCATGACACGATCGCAGGCCATGCCTGTTTTCTTCAAGGACATGGCCTATTACATTGACGATGAGCTGCCCCGCGACACCACGTTTCTGAGCTCTATGACGCATGCCTTTCTGGTGCGCGATCCGGCCGAGAGCATTCTGTCCTATCACAAACGGGAGCCGGGTTTCACCTGTCGCGAACTCGGTCTGGAGGCGCAGCTTCGGCTTTACAGGGCGCTCGAAGAAGAGGGGCAGGCACCGATTGTTGTAACGGCGGATCAACTGCGAAACGACCCGGAAGCGACCTTGCGCCGCTACTGGTCGACAGTCGGTCTGCCTTATGTGGCGGACGCGTTTTCCTGGGATGAAAGCGTGCCGAAGGATTGGCAATCTGTTTCGGACTGGCATGCTACCGCGCTTTCCAGTGGGCGTATCCAACAGAGCAGAACAAGTGAGAACAGCCGTGTTGCACTCGAACACCTTGGCGAGCCATTCACAACCTATGACCGGCATCACCGACCGGCCTACGAGGTCCTCAGTGGGATTGCGGAAAGGCAGGCCCATCAGAAGTAATCCATGTCCGGTGTCTCGGATTTGCGGCGCGCGATGTAGTCCTGCAATTCTGCGTCGATCTGCGGGTCGAGCCCGGGGTCTTGATAACCCGCAAGCCGGTCTTTCCAGATCCTGTTGGCGCGTGTTGCCGTATCCTCAGAACCGGCCGCCTGCCATTGCTCGTACGCAGTGTCATCGGATGTGAGAGGGCGGAACAGGGCTGACATGAAATTCGCCTGGGTATGTTCGGAGCCCAGAAAATGCGCGCCGGGCCCGGTGGCGGCTATGGCTGCCATCGCCTGGGCGTTTTCGCTCAGATCAATTCCGTCGAAGAACCGCCCCACCTTGCCGCACAGATCATGGTCGATAACTGTTTTTTCAAAAGAGGTCACAAGCCCGCCCTCCAGCCAGCCCGTGGCATGGTTGATCAGGTTTGCGCCCGCGAACATGGACATGAGCAGCCCCCAGGCCGCTTCCTGCTGGCTTTGGGCATCGGCGATCTTGGAAGAAGACAGCGTCCCCACCGTGTGCAGCGGGACGCCCAGACGCCGCGCCAGTTGACCGGCGGCCAGCACCATCAATCCGGCCTCCGGAGTTCCGAAGGTCGGTGCGCCGGATCTCATCGACATCGTTGAGGCAAAGCTGCCCATCATGCACGGCGCTCCGGGGGCGATGAGCTGTACCAATGTCAGCGTCGCCATCGCTTCAGCCAGAACCTGCGCCAGCGTCCCCGCCACCGTGGTGGGCGACATGGCCCCGGTCAGCACCCAAGGCGTGCAGGCGACCGGCTGTCCCGCCTTGGCATAGGTCCGCAACGCACCGGACATATGCGCATCCATCACCAGCGGGGCGTTTGTGTTGGACACGCAGTAAAGTACCGCGTTATGCGCGACAAAGTCGGCTCCGAAGACAATACGCGCCATGTCCAGCGCTTGGCCCGCACGTTCGGCGCCAATAAACGCTCCCATGACCGCCCGATCAGAATGCCGCAGATGTGCATAGAGCATATCCAGGTGCCGTTTGTTGGCCGGCAGATCGACAGGCTCGCAGACCACACCGCCGGAATGATGCAACCACGGCAAGGTATGATGCAGTTTCACCAGGGTCTGAAAATCCTCGTAGGTGGCATAGCGTCGGCCATGATCCAGATCATGCACAAAGGGTGGCCCCCAGGAGGGGCACAGGACCGTGGCATCGCCGCCCAACTGCACGTTGTTGGCGGGATTTCGGGCATGCTGAATGAACTGCGCCGGTGCCGTTGCCTTGATCGTCTGTCGGCAAAATCCCGGCGCAAACCGAACGCGCGTGCCATCCACGTCGCAGCCCGCTTCCTGAAAGATCTCAAGGCAGGCGGGATCGTCGTGAAACTCCATGCCGGTTTGCGCCAGTATCCGGTCTGCATTCGCCTCGATCAGGCTCAGGCCTTCCTCACCGAGGACGCTGAACGTGCCAAGCTTGCGCGTGATGAAGGGGGCCCGAACTTCTGTTTCGTCCCGGGATGA
Organism: Pseudomonadota bacterium; assembly: GCA_039179965.1. Classification (GTDB taxonomy): domain Bacteria; phylum Pseudomonadota; class Alphaproteobacteria; order Rhodobacterales; family Rhodobacteraceae; genus Marinibacterium. The sequence continues at coordinate 1,412 of JBCDEC010000278.1, read as the reverse complement.
CGCGTTTCCACGGCGTTTGGCTTTGCGCGCTGTCTTCATGAAACGATCGTTGCAGCGGGCTTGACGCCTGCCAATCTATTTCCCTTAGTATTAGGCAATCTTATACTCTGGATTACTGGCTTGTCGCACGCGCGCCCATTTACACCCGGTCTGATCCGGTCGCTGGAAGTTCTGATCGCGGTGGCCGAAACCGGTCAGATGCGGTCAGGCGCGCAGTTGTTGGGGTTGTCGCAACCGGCGGCGTCACAGCATATCGCCGCATTGGAACATGCATTTGGAACCCAGCTTGTGGATCGCAGCACGCGGCCGGCGCGTCTCACGTATGCCGGATTGCGGCTTCACAAACGGGCTCAGAAAATTCTGGACGCCCTGTCTGATATGGAATCGGAGATGCGCCATATCGGTCAGGCCTCGATCAACGTCTTACGTGTCGGACTCCAGGCGTCGATCGCCACGACAATTACACCTGCCCTGATCGCGCTCGCGCAGGAACGCTACGCCGTGGAAGACATCGTACTCCATGCCGGGCAAAGCGGTGACCACGAGCGTTTGCTCCTCACAAAACAGGCAGATCTTGCAGTCACCTCCAATCCGTTTCTCGACGTGGACGGTCTTGAACGGCATCCAATTCTGAAAGAGGCTTTCATGCTGGTTCTGCCCAGCGACTACAAGGGTCCTTGCGACAGCCTGGAGGCTGTTCAGGCACACCTGCCGCTGGTGCGATTTGGGGACACCACCAATGCTGGTCGTCAGATCGCCCAGCATTTGCGCCGATTGCGCTTCGAACCAAAGAAGGTAATTCAGGCGGATCGTTCGAGCATGGTGACCTCCAGCGTGGCCGCAGGGCAGGGGTTCAGCCTGTTAACACCGACACTATTGATCGACGGCATGGTCGAAGATATGCCCTTGCGATTGCAAGCGCTTCCCGTCGCGGGTTTGTCACGTCGGCTTACCGTCGTCGCACGCAAAGGCGAACTGCGCGGGCTGCCCGCAGAGGTCGCCGAACTTGCGGCGAAGGAACTGACGCAAAGAATAGCGGACTTCATCGGTGACATCGGTCTGGATGCAGTGACGCTTTAGTGGCGTCAATCACAGCTCGCGGGACCGGGCTTCAGTGCACCCAACGTGTCGTTTTGCCAGATCAGTTGCAACGGATCACTGAAACCACTGATCCTGAAAAAGGAACGCGCGCTTACCGCTCCGGCGCTTAGGGCGCAACTCCACGTGCGCTTTCGAGGTATCGCTCATAATCCGGTGTGCCGTCAGCCGCGTAGTTGAAGTTCTTCAGATCGCTGGTCAGTTTGGTAAAGAACGTACGTGCTTCGGATTTGTCGGCGAAGTCGAAAGATCTTTCCGCAATACCGTGGAGCAGTTCGAGGCTCAGCTTTTGGCGTTCAAGCGGGACAGAAGAG
>JBCDEC010000277.1:0-5421 GCA_039179965.1 Pseudomonadota bacterium | reverse complement strand
GTGAGGCGCCGTCGAGCCCTTGCTGGACCAGCCAGTCCATCAGCGGCGCGGCTTTGAGCCGAACATCCGCTTGGTTCATGGCAAACCTGCAAGCCGGCGCAGCATCCGGCGAAGAAGGAGCGCTTCCTGGTCGGAAAGCCCCGCCGTCAGTTGCCGGTCATAGTCTGCGGCCACCGCCAACAGATCCCGATACGCGGCGCGGCCCGCCGTTGTGAGGTTGAGATGTTCCACACGCTTGTCGGTAAAGCTGCGCGTCCGGTTCAAGAACCGGCGCTCGCCAAGTTTCTGGACGGCGCGGCTGATCTTGGTCTTGTGCATCCGCGCCTGGTCGCAAATCTCGCGCGCGGTCATGGGTCCGTAGATGCCCAGGTGAAACAGCACGCGCCACTCGCTGCGCAGCATGCCATAGCGGTCCCGATAGAGGCGCTGAAATTGCAGCGAAGAGGCCTCGGACGCCTGGTTGAGCAGATAGGGTAGGAAATCGTGGAGATCGAATTCCGGGTTTTCGTGCATGTCTCGGCCTAGCCCTTGTTAGTTACAAAATCAACTAATACGTCTTTTGCAAACCTGGTCTGGAGGCACCGCATGAACAGACATCCCGATCCGCATCAGATGATCCAAGCCGTCACGCCGGTGGGCACGACAGAAGGCTACATGCCCGGCTGGGCCAATGATTTCGAAACCGAAGCGCTGCCCGGAGCGTTGCCCCAGGGAATGAATTCACCGCAGCGGTGCAACTACGGTCTTTATGGCGAACAACTCTCGGGGACGGCCTTCACCGCGCACCCGCCCGAGCGGACCTGGACGTATCGCATTCGCCCCTCTGTCAAGCATTCGGCGCGCTACCGCAAGATCAATCTGCCTTACTGGGTGTCGGCCCCGCATATCCTCCCGGAGGTGGTGAGCCTTGGCCAGTACCGCTGGGATCCCGTGCCGCACGGGGGCGAGGCGCTGACCTGGCTGACCGGCATGCGCACCATGACCACCGCCGGTGACGTGCAGACCCAGGCGGGCATGGCGGCACATATCTATCTGGTGACCGCTTCGATGGAGGATGCATATTTCTATTCCGCCGACAGCGAGTTGCTGGTGGTGCCGCAGGAGGGCCGCCTGCGCTTTGCCACCGAGCTTGGGATCATCGATCTGGAACCAAAGGAGATCGCGGTCCTGCCGCGCGGTCTGGTGTACCGCGTGGAGGTGCTTGACGGCCCGTGTCGCGGGTTTGTCTGCGAAAACTACGGGCAAAAATTCGATCTGCCCGCGCGCGGGCCGATTGGCGCGAATTGCCTGGCCAATCCGCGGGACTTCAAGGCACCCGTGGCCGCATTCGAAGACCGCGAGGTCGCCTCGACCCTGACCATCAAATGGGGCGGCCAGTTCCACGAAACAGAGATCCCGCAATCGCCGCTGGATGTGGTGGCCTGGCATGGCAACTACGCGCCATACAAATACGATCTGCGCGCCTACTGCCCCGTGGGGGCCGTCTTGTTCGATCACCCGGACCCATCGATTTTCACCGTCCTGACCGCGCCCTCCGGCGCCCCCGGCACGGCCAATATCGATTTCGTGCTGTTTCGCGAACGCTGGCTGGTCGCCGAAGACACATTCCGTCCGCCCTGGTATCACAAGAACATCATGTCCGAGCTGATGGGGAACATTTACGGCCAGTATGACGCAAAGCCCAATGGCTTTGTGCCCGGCGGCATGAGCCTTCACAACATGATGCTGCCGCATGGGCCGGATCGGACTGCGTTTGAGACAGCCTCCACTGCCAATCTCGGACCTGACAAGCTGGACAACACCATGTCCTTCATGTTCGAGACCCGCTTTCCGCAGCACCTGACCCAGTTTGCGGCGCAGGAGGCACCGTTGCAGGATGACTATATCTCCTGCTGGGATAGCCTGGAGAAGAAGTTTGATGGGACACCGGGACGCAAGTAGCGCTTTTGAGCCTGGGGTGTGTCGCATTGGCCGGCGTTGGGCCGGGGTATTTGTAAAAAGAAAGAAGCAGCAGTTGGGCAAAAGCAAAAAGCGTCCCTTTGGGGATCCGGGAGGGTCTCTTTGATGCCGCTGATCAAGAGCTGGGTGGAGAGTGCCAATCGACCGGGCACTGATTTTCCGTTGAACAATCTTCCGTGCGGCGTGTTTTCCCCGGGCGCTGAAGAGCCGCGCTGCGGGGTGGCCATTGGCGATCAGATCTTTGATGTGTGCCGCGCCGAAGCGGCGGGTCTGGTCGCGCTGTGTGACACGCCGCTGTTTGCGGTGCCGTTCTGGAACGATCTGATGGAGCAGGGACCGGCTGTCTGGGCCGCGTTGCGAGCGCGCCTGATCAGTTTGCTTGAGGACGGCTCGCCGGCGCGAGCTGACGTCGAGCCATTGCTTGTGCCGATGGAAGAGGCGCAGTTGCATCTGCCGTTTGTGGTCAGTGAGTACACGGATTTTTATGCCGGGCAGCATCACGCGTTCAATGTCGGGTGTATGTTTCGTGGACCGGAGAACGCCCTGCCGCCGAACTGGCTGCACATGCCAATCGGGTACAATGGGCGGGCCTCGTCGGTCTATGTCTCGGGTACGCCGGTCCGCCGCCCCTGGGGGCAGCTCAAGTCCAAGGACCACGATACGCCCGCGTTCTTGCCCAGTCGACGGTTCGATTTTGAGCTGGAGCTCGGAGCGGTCGTTGGAACGCCATCGGAGGGGCCCATCGGGGTGCGGCAGGCGGATGCGCATATCTTCGGCTATGTGCTATTGAACGACTGGTCGGCGCGCGATGTTCAGGCCTGGGAGTATCAGCCTCTCGGACCGTTTCAGGGCAAGGCCACGGCCACCTCGATCAGCCCGTGGATCGTGACCAAAGCCGCGTTGGACCCGTTTCGCGCCGATACGCCTCCGCGCGAAGTGCCGTTGCTGCCCCATCTGCAGGATGTCGGGCCGATGCTGTATGACATCGATCTGTCGGTCGCGCTGGCCCCGGCGGGCAAAGCGGCCACGATCCTGTCACGCACCAATTACCGGGAGATGTATTATTCCGCCGCCCAGCAACTGGCGCATCACACCACGGCGGGCAGCCCGATGCATGCGGGAGATCTGCTTGGATCAGGCACCATTTCCGGGGCGACCCGGCACGAGCGGGGCTCGATGCTGGAATTGTCCTGGGGCGGGGAGGATCCGCTGGAGCTGGATACCGGAGAGGTGCGCCGGTTTTTGGAAGACGGCGACATGGTATGCTTGTCGGGATCGGCCAAGGGAGATGGCTATGTTGTGGGCTTCGGGAGCTGCGAGGGCACGATCCTGCCGGCCCTCGAGGATCCTTTTGCGCCGTGATGATGAGAGGGAAAATCGCGGGGAGACGATGGTTCCGCCGCAGGGCCACTCGCGTTTGGCCCCACAATTTGGCACGTTCCGACTGCTGGCGGCCCAGTGTCTGGGTCACGGGCGCAGACTGCAAAGGACATTAGAATGGCAAAGGCTTTTGCCTCACAGGGCGACATGAGCGAGAAAAAGATCAGCTTCACGGAGGTTGGGGCGGGTCTTTGGGCGTTTACCGCAGAGGGAGATCCGAATTCCGGGGTGATCATCGGCGATGACAGCGTGATGATCATTGAAGCCCAGGCGACTCCGCGTTTGGCGCAAAAGGTGATCGACAAGGTGCGCGAGGTCACGGACAAACCGATCACGCATCTGGTGCTGACCCATTATCATGCGGTGCGGGTGCTGGGCGCCTCGGCCTACGGGGCGCCCCAGATCATCATGTCCGAAAAGGCACGCGCCATGGTGGCAGAGCGCGGGCAAGAGGACTGGGACAGCGAGTTCCAACGCTTCCCCCGGCTGTTTGAAGGACATGCGAGCATTCCCGGCCTGACCTGGCCCACGACAACGTTTCACGGACGCATGTCGGTTTACCTGGGCAAGCGCCGGGTGGATATCATGCAATTGGGCCGGGCTCATACAGCCGGAGATTGCGTGGTCTATGTCCCGGACCAGAACGTCATGTTCACCGGTGATATCGTCGAATACAAGTCCGCCTGCTATTGTGGAGACGGTCATTTCCACGACTGGCCCGGCACGTTGGACGCGATCCGGCGGTGGGATCTGGATGCGATCGCGCCGGGTCGCGGTGATGCGCTTCTGGGGCGGGACATGGTGAATGCGGCCTTGGACTCAACGGCTGATTTTGTGCGATCGACCTATGCGCCTGCGGCCAAGGTGGCGCTGAGGGGCGGATCGCTGAAAGACGCCTGGGAGGCCGTTCGTGCAGAATGTGATCCCAAATTCAAGGACTACGCGATTTACGAGCATTGCTTGCCGTTCAACGTGGCCCGGGCCTACGACGAAGCTCAGGACATCGATACGCCAAGGATCTGGACGGCCGAGCGGGACCTGAAAATGTGGGAGGAGCTGCAGCAATGACGCAGGCCAGATGGCGCCGGAAAATGAACATTTTCCGGACCGTTTTCTTGGAAGAAAACGGGCTGGGGCGCGTCGATTTAGGTACGTGCCGATGACGGCGGACACTGCGTTTCATCTGATGGCGCTCAACAACGCCTGGGCGAATGCCACGTTTTACGCCGCGCTGGATCGTTTGCCGGAGGAGAAGTTCGACGCGCCTGCACCAGGGTTTTTTGGCTCTTTGAAGGAGACGTTGACCCACATCTGGCAGGTCGATCTTTTCTACCTCGATGCTTTGGACGCAGGCGGTCTGGGTCGCTCGGTCTTTGATCGACCCGTACCGGATCTGCGCCAGGATCTCGCCGCAGCGCAGGCAGCCACGGACCTGCGCTTTGCCCGGTTTTGCCAGACCCTGACAGATCGGGATCTCTCTGCCCTTTGCATGACCCAGCGGCGTCACGGGATGGTTCAAGAGCGCGTTGACGCCGTTCTTCTGCATCTGGTGCAGCATGACATCCATCATCGCGGCCAGGCGCATGTTCAGTTGCATTTCCACGGCGTAGAGCCGCCCCAACTTGATGACTTCTACCTTGAGTACGGCCGGGTGCCGTCCGCGCAAGCATACTTCGCCTAGATCCGGGAGGTGACCGATGGCCTACGACTACCAGCCCTATCCCTTTGTTGCGCCGCCTGGGCTGAGCGGCTCTGAACCGCGCCATGCCGTTGCCATTGTCGGTGCCGGACCGATTGGGCTGGCACTGGCCATTGACCTTGCGCAACGCGGGGTCGCATCGGTTGTGCTGGATGACAACAATGTTGTGTCGGTGGGTTCTCGGGCCATTTGCTGGTCCAAGCGCAGCCTCGAGATTTTCAATCGTCTTGGTATCGCCGAACGCATGATGGCCAAAGGCGTGACCTGGAAAGTCGGCCGCCAGTTTCACGGCGCCGAGGAGGTTTTTCGCTTTGATCTACTGCCCGAAGATGGGCACAAGTTTCCCGCCTTCATCAACCTTCAGCAGTACTACGTCGAAGAGT
>JBCDEC010000276.1:0-5553 GCA_039179965.1 Pseudomonadota bacterium | reverse complement strand
TTCCAGGGCTTTTTCGACGGCCCCGCGAAACCGCATGTGTTCGAAGGCAGATCGCTTGCTCCACTGCTGCATGGGAAAGACGCGCCTTGGCGCACGCATTGCATCTCGGAATACGACTACGCGACCCGCGACGCCCGGCGCGCGGTGGCCGTGGATCAACGCGACGCACGCCTGGTGATGGTCTTCGACGGGCGGTGGAAATACGTGCATGTCGAAACCATGCGCCCGATGCTGTTCGATTTGGAACAGGACCCGGAAGAGCTGTACGACCTTGGCGACAGCCCGGATCACCGCGATCAAATCGAACGGCTCAAAGCGCTTCATTTCGACTGGGCGCGGCAACATCACACGCGCATCACCAGATCGGCTGAAGTCATTGAAAAGATGACCGATGCGCGGGAGCCGGAGGGGATCTACATCGCCTATTGGGATCAGGATGAGCTCGAAGCAGACGGGCTCAGAATGCCGCCGCATTTGCCTGACTGACGGGTCGGACGGAGCGCAGCTGCAGCCGGCAGAAATCGCATGCGAGCCGCCGCGGGGGCCGCCCTAGCGGACGGGGTCCGCACTGCCGGCGCTGGATTTCGGCGGTCCAGTGGTTTCTCTCACCACAAGCTCGGCCTCGATCTCTGAAACGATGGCGGGCATATCGGGTTCGGCGATCCGGTCCAGCAGCACGCGCGCCAGCTTGCGCCCCAACTTGTGCGGATGCACGGCGATGGACGTCAGCGGCGGCGTGGCGACGGCTGCGTCCTCGATGTCATCGAAACCCACGACCGACACGTCCTCCCCGGCCACCAGTCCGAGCCGGTCGAGCGCCAGACAAGCGCCAAGCGCAACCATGTCGCCATTGCAAACGAGGCCGGTGATGTCGGGATGCGTGCGGTGAAGCGCCAGCATGGCGTCGAGCCCCGCGCGTTTGTTGTCGTCGCAATCCCAGACCACCGGAGCGGCCAGGCCGCGCGCCTCAAGCGTGCGCGTGTATCCTGCAATCCGCTCGGCGCGCACCAGTGTCTGGTCGGTGCCGCCCACGTAGGCGATGTGGCGATGCCCCAGTTCGGCCAGATGCTCGGTGGCCATCGCCGTCGCGTCCGCATCGCGAATGCCGACATGATCAAGCTCGCGCCGGACACGGCGTAGAAAGGTTACGGTGGGAATGCCCTGTGCGGTCAGAAGGTCGAGCGTTTCCTCCGATGTATCCAGCGCAGGCACCCAGAAGAGACCGCCACGCCCATGGCGGATAAAGGCCTCAAGCTGACGGGCCTGGCGCACGGGGTCATCGCGGGTGTCCACAATAGAGACAAGATAGCCTTCGGCCTCCAGAAGATCGACAACACCGCCGACGACCTCGGCGTTGAACGGGTTGCGCAGCTGGTTGATGACAAAACCGATCTCGCGGTTTTCCCCTGACCGCATTGCTGCCGCGCGGCTGTTGGGAACGTAGTGCAGCTTGCGCGCCGCCTTCAGCACCTTGTCGCGTGTCTTCTCCGAGATCCGCCCGGTGCCTCGCAGCACCTGGCTGACGGTCGGAATCGAGACGCCTGCCTCCTTGGCGACGGTTTCTAAGGTGGGCTTTTGAGGCAAGTCTGGCTCATTTTTTGATATAACGTTTAGGCAATATTTTCACATAAATATCGTTTCAATGCAATGACTTTTGCGGTGATCCGGATCCGCCTGTTTGCATTCTGCTAAAAGTTCGTTGACAGAAGATATAACGATATATCATGTTTGATTGCGGAAGGGATTCGCCGCTGCCGTGCGTACGGCCCCGGCAATCGCGGACCGAAACGTCCGGATGTTCGACCGGACAAAGGACACTCGGAGGCGGATAGGAGCCGTCTCTGGCATTCCACCTTGGGAGGAACCATGACCATAATTTCGAAATTCCGAGTCGCGGTATCAGGCGCTGCATTGATCTGTGCAGGCTTGGGTGCGCAGGCCGATACGCTCTTTTGGTCGACCCAGGCCAAACCCGTCGAAGAGGCACAGGCGATGCGCGAACAGGTGCTCGGCGGCTTTGACGGCGCAGTGGACTACCAGCCCAATGACGGCGGCCCCTGGCTGACGCGCCTGAAGGCCGAATTGCAGGCCGGGTCGGGCAGCATTGGCGTTCTGGGCGCGCTGCATGGCGACTTTTCGGCCATGGATGCCGAGGACCTGATGGATCTGTCCGATCTCGGCGTGGTGAGCGCGTCTGAGACGTTCAACAGCCTGGCCAAACTGGGCACGGATACCCTGCAGTACATTCCGTGGATGCAGGCAAGCTACATCATGGCCGCCAACAAGGACGCGCTGCCGTATCTGCCCGACGGCGCCGACATCGACGCGCTGACCTATGACCAGCTTATCGAATGGGCGGCAAATGTGCATGACGCCACCGGCGATCCCAAGTTTGGCTTTCCCGCCGGTCCCAAGGGGCTGAAGCACCGCTTCTTCCAGGGCTATCTCTACCCTTCCTACACCAATGGCGTGGTGCGCACCTTTGCCTCGCCCGAGGCGGTGACGGCGTGGGAGAAATTTGCAGAGCTTTGGGAGCACACGAACCCGGCGTCGACCAATTTCTCTTTCATGCAGGAACAACTCCTGTCCGGAGATGCCTGGATCGTCTTTGATCACACCTCGCGCCTGGCGCAGGCTTTCAACGAACGGCCAGATGACTTTGTGGCCTTCCCGGCACCGGCTGGCCCGACAGGGCGTGGCTTCATGCCGGTTCTGGCAGGTGTTGCCATCCCGCGCACCGCACCGGACGCCGAGGCCGCTCAGGCATTGATTGCGCACATGCTGGAGCCGGAGACCCAGATCGCGACCCTCAAGGCCACCAACTTCTTCCCCGTTGTCGACGTGGCTTTGCCCGAAGATCTGCCGCCGTCGGTGAAGGCCGCAGGCGACGCCGTCGCCAAGATGAGCGGTGCCGCGGATGCCAACCCGGGTCTTTTGCCCGCGGGTCTGGGTGACAAGGGCGGCGATTTCAACCGCGTCTACGTGGACACGTTCGAGCGTATCATCCTGGCCCGCCAGCCGATCGAACGCGTGCTGAACGACCAAAAGGGTCGCCTCGAGGCGATCATGCAAGAAACGGGCGCTCCCTGCTGGGCCCCGGATGCTCCCTCGGAGGGGGCGTGCCCGGTCGACTAAGACCGGTCCGGTTCCTCTGACCTGCCCGGGCCGTGGTCGACCCTCTGGCCCGGGCGCTTTCCCGACATTCGTTCAACGGCGCGGCTGCGCCAGAAAAGGAGCGCTCCGATGAACGCTCGGTTGTTGCCCTATGTGCTGATCCTGCCGGTCACGCTGTTTCTGGGGCTCTTCTTTATCTACCCCTTTGTGCTGGTGTCACAGGAAGCCTTCAGCACCGGGGGCGGGTTCACGCTGGATAACTTCCGCGAAGTCGTAGGCTACTGGAAGTTCCCGATTTCATTGCAAAACACGCTGCTGCTTGCCGCAGCCGTGGTGCCGCTGCAGGTGGCCCTGGCCCTGTTGATGGCGACCATGGTCAACAAGATGAAAAAGGGCCGCGACATGGTGCTTTACATCTGGACCATCCCCTTGGGGATTTCGGACCTCGCCGCAGGGATCATCTGGCTCGCGATTTTTGAACAATCGGGGTTTTTGAACTCGATGATGAGCGGGCTGGGTCTGGTCGACAAACCGGTCAATTTCCTCAGCTATCAGCATCCGGGCATCGTGTTTCTGGCCATCGCCCTGGCCGAGATCTGGCGCGCAACGGCCATCATGCTGGTCATTCTGGTCGCCGGGATCGGCTTGATCCCAAAGGAATACTACGAAGCAGCCGAAGTCTTTGGCGCAAGCCCATGGAAGCGCTTCACCCGCGTGACGCTGCCGCTCCTGCGGCCCAGTCTGCAAACTGCGCTCGTCTTGCGTGTCATCCTGGCTTTCGAAGTCTTCGCCGTTGTCGCCGCCCTGGGCGGGACGCTCTTCCCGGTGCTGATGGGAGAGACCTATGCCTATCAGTTTGATCTTCTCAACGGGGGCGCTGCCGCGGCCATGGCCTTGATCATCCTTGTGATCTCCATCGCCTTCACCCTTATCATCCTGCGCGCCCTGCGCGTTCCGAAAGGAGCCACGATATGAGTGCCGTCACCACAGAGGTTGCGGCCCCCGACACGCGTTCTGCCGGCCGGTTTGTCTATGTCACTGCCGTGGTCCTGCTCTGCGCCTGGGTGCTGGTCCCGCTCTATTTCCTGATGATCAACACGTTGTCCTCGCCTGACACGGTCAACAGCTTCCCCAAGCCGTTTTTCCCGGAATTCGATATGGGCAGCCTGGCTTTCTTCGCGGGCTTTGCCGGGATGCTCACGGCGCTCAAGAACTCGATCCTGGTGGCGGGCATGACCATGATCATGTCGATCGTGATCGGGGCGCCGGCAGGCTACGCCCTCTCACGTTTCGAGTTCCACGGCAAAGAGCTGTTCCGCTTGCTGATCCTGCTGACCCGTGCGTTCCCGTTGCCGCTGCTGGCGCTGCCCCTGGCGGTGCTGTTCATACGCACGGGGCTTGACGATACGGTCTTCGGGCTGGCGCTGGTGCACACGACCCTGGCGATCCCCTTCGCGGTTCTGATCACCTTCTCGCTCTTTTCCGGGATCCCGATTGAACTGGAAGAAGCCGCCTGGACATTGGGCTGCACGCGCCTCACCGCCTTTACCAAGGTGGTCCTGCCACTGATTCTGCCCGGGATCACCGCCTCGGCGATCTTTGCCTTCGTTATCTCTTGGAACGAGGTTTTCGCCGCCGCCGTGCTGACCATCGAAAACCGAACGCTCACGGCCTTTCTCTTGCAAAACCTGGACACCTCGCCGCTGCATCTGAAGTTCGCGGGCGGCTTCATCCTCGTCGTGCCGGCACTCATCTTCATCTTCGCCGTGCGCAAGTACCTCTTTGCCATGTGGGGCATCGCCAACCGCTAGTGCGGCGCGACAGATAAGGAACCAATCAAATGGCTGAAATTGAGATCAAGAACGTCGCCAAGTCTTTCGGGGCCTACACCGCGCTGCATGACATCAACCTGACCATCTCGGACCAGGAGTTCATGGTTCTGCTCGGGGCCTCGGGGTGCGGAAAATCCACCCTGCTGCGGATCATCTGCGGGCTTGAAACCGCGACGACCGGCGAAGTGTGGATCGGCGGCAAGCGCGTCGATCATCTGGCGCCGAAGGATCGTGGCATCGCCATGGTCTTTCAGAACTATGCGGTGTTCCCGCATCTGACGGTCTTTGAGAACATCGGCTTCGGACTGCGCATGCAGAAGCTGCTCAATGACGAGGTCACCCGCCGCGTCGAACGGGTCGCCACCTTGATGCATATCGAGCAGCTCCTGAAGCGCTATTCGGGCGAGTTGTCGGGCGGACAGCGCCAGCGTGTGGCCGTGGCCCGCGCGCTTGCAATGGAACCGGACGTGATCCTGATGGACGAACCGCTGTCCAACCTCGACGCGCTCCTGCGCATGGAAATGCGGGCCTATCTCAAGGGGGTGCTGGCCGAATCCCGCACAACTGCGATCTATGTGACCCATGACCAGGTCGAGGCGATGTCGAT
>JBCDEC010000275.1:0-5585 GCA_039179965.1 Pseudomonadota bacterium | reverse complement strand
GTCAAACCGCCCGCGCGACCCGATCATGAAATCGCCTTGCGGTCCCTCAATGGCGCCGCGATCTTCGCCCGCGCCGAGGCGTTTCACACCGTTGGCGGGTTCGATCCGAAGATCTTTCTGTACTTCGAGGATGACGACCTGACCCTGCGGCTCTCGGACCGCTTCGGGCCGCTGACCTACGTGCCGTCCGCCCGGGTCACTCATGCCTCCGCCGGCAGCACCGCGCCATCGCCGGAATTGTCCCGGTTCAAGGGCTATCACTATGCCCGCTCCGAGATCTATGTGATGTCAAAACATGGCCGCAAGTACGCCTATCTAAAGGGGCTTTTCAGCGCCGCGCGTCGGCTGATCTCAATCCGAAATCTCTCGCGCGCGGACAAATGGAACGACGCACAAGGGCGCTGGCGCGGAGCCTGGTCGATGTGGCGCGGCAGGGACGCACACCCCTAGCGCACAGGACACAAAAAAACGGAGGGCACTTGGCCCTCCGTTCAGGTTCGTCCTCCAGGCTCATTCTCGTTCACCGCCCGTGTTTTCTGCCTGCGGCCTGGCCGACGTCTAGAGCGCGCGCACGCGCTCCGGGACAGAGTGGAAAGGACTGATATTCCGTCCCACTCCACACCAGAGACCCGACAGGGACAGCGGGTCGTCCGGTATCTCGTCGGGGCCGGTTGCCTGTGGCACTCCCGGCCCCTGGGCGCATCCTGGGCGCCTTACCTCATTAACTACACCCCGACGTTGCGCCGCAGGTGTTGCACTTCATGCAGGTGCCATTGCGCACCAGCGTGTAATTTCCACATTCACCACAGGGATCGCCCTCATAGCCCTGCATTTTCGCCTTGGTGCGCATGTCGATCGATGCCGCACCCATCGTGATGTCTCCACCGTTGACCGTGCTCGCTGTCGAAACAGCGGCCGAGGTCTCCGGCACAAGGGTCTGCAAGGTCGCCACCGGATCCAAAGACCCGTTGAGCGCCGTCGCCCCCGCACTGGCGCCGCCGTTGAACACGGCGAATTCCTGCGGCAGACGCTTGCGCAGGTAGCCCGTGGACGAGATCTGCTTGAGCACCTCCAGCGATTTGGTGGCGGCCCCTTCCGAGAGTTCGGTGATATTGGACACACCTTCTTCCTCGCCCCGGCCCAGATCGTCGAATGACGCCCCTTCGGGTTTCACATGCGCCAGATCGGTGCGGTCCAGGTAGCTGACCGCCAGTTCGCGGAAGATGTAGTCAAGGATCGATGTGGCGTTCTTGATGCTGTCATTGCCCTGCACCATGCCGGCCGGTTCGAACTTGGTGAAGGTGAAGGCATCGACAAACTCTTCCAGCGGCACGCCGTATTGCAGACCGACGGAGACCGCGATGGCGAAGTTGTTCATCATCGCCCGAAAGCCAGCACCCTCTTTGTGCATGTCGATGAAGATTTCGCCGAGCGAGCCGTCCCGGTATTCACCGGTGCGCAGATAGACCTTGTGACCGCCCACGATGGCCTTCTGGGTATAGCCCTTGCGGCGTTCCGGCATCTTTTCGCGGTGGGATTGCACGATCTCCTTGACGACGACCTTTTCGATGATCTTTTCAGCCAGCACCGTGGCCTTTTCCTGCGGCGTGCCGGTTTCCAGCACCTCGGCCGCCTCGTCGTCATCCTCGACCAGCGCCGCCGCCAGTGGCTGCGACAGCTTGGAGCCATCGCGATACAGCGCGTTGGCCTTCACCCCCAGAGCCCAGGAGCGTTCATAGGCCTTCTGGCACTCTTCGATGGTGGCGTCATTTGGCATGTTGATCGTCTTGGAGATCGCGCCAGAAATGAAACTCTGCGCCGCGGCCATCATGGTGATGTGGCTGTCCACCGAGAGGTAGCGCTTGCCTTTCTTGCCGCAGGGATTGGCGCAGTCGAAGACGGTGAGATGCGCATCTTTCAGATGAGGTGCGCCCTCCAAAGTCATGGTTCCGCAGACATAATCATTGGCTGCGTCGATATCGGCCCTAGAATAACCAAGATGCTTGAGCAGATCAAAGGTCGGGTCGTTCAACTGCTCCGAGGGCACGCCCAGCACGCCGTTGCAGAAGGCTTCGCCCAAGGTCCACTGGTTGAAGACAAAGCGGATATCAAAGGCACTTTCCAGCGCTGCCTCGATCTTGGTGAACTCCGCTTCGCCGAAGCCGTGCCCGGCCAGGCTCAGGTGATTGATTCCCGGCGCCGAGGCCAAGGTGCCATGACCCACCGCGTAGCCGATGATGTCATCGATCTCCGCCGAGCTGTAGCCCAGGGTCTCAAGGGCCCCGGGAACCGAGCGGTTGATGATCTTGAAGTATCCGCCCCCGGCAAGCTTCTTGAACTTCACCAGGGCAAAGTCGGGCTCGATGCCGGTCGTATCGCAATCCATCACCAGACCGATGGTGCCGGTCGGTGCAATCACCGTGGATTGCGCATTGCGGAAGCCATGGGCTTCACCCAGCCGAAGCGCCTCATCCCAGGCCGATTGGGCCAGGGCGACCAGTCGCGCATCCGGGCAGTTGTCGTGATCGAGCGCCACCGGATGTGTTGGCAGATCCTCATAGCCCTCGACCAGACCATAGGCAGCCGTGCGGTGATTACGGATCACCCGCAGCATGTGCGCCGCATTGCGGTCATAGCTCGGGAACGCGCCTAGTTCGCCCGCCATCTCGGCCGACGTGGCATAAGACACGCCCGTCATGATCGCCGTAAGCGCCCCGCAGAGCGCGCGGCCCTCGTCGCTGTCATACCCGATCCCGAGGTTCATCAGGAGCCCGCCGATATTGGCATAGCCCAGACCCAGGGTCCGGAAGTCGTAGCTGAGCTGCGCGATCTCCTTGGACGGGAACTGCGCCATGGTGACCGAAATCTCCAACGTCACGGTCCAAAGCCGCGCCGCATGCATGTATTCTTCGGCTTCAAAGACCCCGTCCCTGAGGAAGGTCAACAGGTTCATCGACGCCAGGTTACAGGCCGTGTCATCGAGGAACATGTATTCAGAACAAGGGTTTGATCCCCGGATCTCACCGTCTTCAGGGCAGGTGTGCCAGGCGTTGATCGTATCGTGGTACTGAATGCCCGGATCGGCACAGGCCCAGGCCGCATGGCCCACCTTGGCCCAGAGATCTCGCGCCTTCACGACCTTGGCCACCTTGCCGTCGACCCGGTTGATGAGCTCCCAATCGGCGTTCTTTTCGACCGCCTTCAGGAAGGCGTCGGTCACCCGGATCGAGTTGTTGGAGTTCTGGCCGGAAACGGTCGAATAGGCCTCGCTGTCCCAGTCGGTGTTGTAGGTCGGAAATTCAATCGCGGTGTGGCCCTGGCGGGCGTAATCAAGAACACGCTTGATGTAGGTCTCGGGGATCGCCGACTTCTTCGCCGCGCGAATGGCGGTTTTCAGACCGGCGTTCTTGGTCGGATCGGTCGCGTCTTCGATACGCCCGTCCCAGGCGGTGATCGCCGCGAACAGCCCGTTCAGCTTTTCTTCATGCATCTTGGAGCCGGCGACGATAGACGCCACCTTCTGCTCTTCGAGCACCTTCCAGTTGATGAAGTTCTCGATATCCGGGTGATCGGCGTCACAGATCACCATCTTGGCCGCGCGGCGCGTGGTGCCGCCGGACTTGA
The DNA here is from genome assembly GCA_039179965.1 of Pseudomonadota bacterium. Taxonomy (GTDB): domain Bacteria; phylum Pseudomonadota; class Alphaproteobacteria; order Rhodobacterales; family Rhodobacteraceae; genus Marinibacterium. Next base: position 1,961 of record JBCDEC010000275.1, on the reverse strand, counting down.
TGGCACCGGCCGCCCGGTCACCGATTTTCAGAAAGCCCATGAGCCCGGAGGATTTGCCGCCCCCGGAGAGCGGTTCGCCCTCGCCCCGCAGATGCGAGAAATTGGTGCCGGTGCCAGAGCCGTATTTGAACAAGCGGGCCTCGCGCACCCACAGATCCATGATCCCGCCTTCATTCACAAGGTCATCCTGGACCCCCTGAATGAAACAGGCATGAGGCTGTGGGTGCTCGTAGGCGCTGCTCGACTTGGTCAGTTTGCCTGACTTGAAATCCACGTAGTGATGGCCCTGGCTGGGCCCGTCGATGCCATAGGCCCAATGCAGCCCGGTGTTGAACCATTGCGGGCTGTTGGGCGCGCCCATCTGGCGGGCGAGCATATAGCGCATCTCATCATAATAGGCGCGCGCATCCTCTTCAGTAGAGAAATAGCCGCCCTTCCAGCCCCAATAGGCCCAAGCGCCAGCAAGGCGGTCAAACACCTGCTTGGACGAGGTTTCCCCCGCGGTTTCGACATCGTCGCCATCCGGCGCCGAGCGCCACAGGAACGACGGCACGCCGCGTTCCCTGACGCGTTTGAGCTTCGTGGGCACGCCGGCTTTCCGGAAGTATTTCTGGGCGATCACATCACTGGCGACCTGACTCCAGCTGGCGGGCACTTCGATGTCTTCAAGCCGGAATACAATCGTGCCGTCCGGATTGCGAATTTCCGACGTCGCCGCAACGAAATCGATCGACGCATATGCGTCATGCCCTGCCTCGGTGAATTTTCTCTCGATCTTCATCTTTGCCTTCCCGCAAAAAGTCCCTCGAGTGTTCCGCCATCAGCGGCACACCCCTCTTGCGAAACAGACACGATACCCTGCTCACCCCCCGACTTAAGCCGTGACAAAGGGGTTTCGTCGCGGCCTGCCGCCGCCTGGTCTTGGTCGTGATTTACTGTCCCTCACCCCGCGCCGCCCCTTGTGTGTATTTCTACATCTAGTGGGTTGGCGAAGCGCCTACACAAATTGACGTAGGTTGGCCGGCTGCGTCAACGGACATTTTTGCGCTAGAGCACAAACTTTTCCGTTGACCAGAACTTAACCATTGCCCGACATGCCCGGGCCGTGATTCATTCACACCAAGCCAACCACTGGTGCACCGGGCTTTTGAGCTTTTCTTTCAAGCCTCTTGCCGACAGGAGTTGAGAGATCGCTTTGACTTGTCCCCAGACCCGACCAATGACCCTACGGCAGGTGGCCCGATGGGCACAGGACGGATTTGTCACAGCATATAGCGTCTGCCGGCACCTCTGCCGCCCTATCTTGAGGCATTTTTGGCTCACATTGCCGGTGCTGGCGGCGGCCTGCGCCCCACAAGATCCTGAGATCACCAGCGGGCGGGCCCGATTCCCGGCCTTCCCCGAGCCGCTTTATGCGGCGTTTCAGGCGGCCTGCACCGGGCCAGCGCAGTTTTACAACCGGCCGGACCGCAATTTCGCCGAATGCCGCGAGCTTTTGCCCCCCGATACCACTGCCGCCATCATCCTGAGCTATGATGGATCGGTCGAGGATCTGCCCGAACTGGTGATCCAGTTCAAAACCACCGAGCCGCTCGACGGGATCGGGTATCTGGTCCAGAACGACATTTATCTCAATGTGCCACGGCGGGATGCATCGGCGGTGGAGGTTCGCCTGCCCGATGAACGGCTGGACCGCACCATCAACGCGCTCTACCGGCGCGCCGGCGGCACGCCCGAATAGCGCCGATCACAGGAAGAATGGTCGGGGCGGCAAGATTCGAACTTACGACCCCCTGTACCCAAAACAGGTGCGCTACCAGACTGCGCCACGCCCCGGACCATGCGCCTTCTTAGTCCCGTGGTGCGGCTTTGAAAAGGGCCATTCGACGTGCTTCGACCAGAGCGAAAATGCGTGGCCATTTTGCGCGCTCGCACAGGTCGGGCCGCGCGCCGCCGGGACG
>JBCDEC010000274.1:0-5624 GCA_039179965.1 Pseudomonadota bacterium | reverse complement strand
CCGAAGGCGGCTGCACGCGCCACGGCCCCGCCCTGGCGCTGACCACCAGAGAGAGTCGCCACCGCCTGATTGAGGTTCTGGATCGTCATCAGGCCAAGCTCAGAGAGCTTTTCCCGCGCGATCTTCTCCATCCTCGGACGATCGAGCTGGCGCAGGTACTTGCCCCGCCAGCCCGGTCTGCGCAGTTCACGCCCCATGAACATATTGTCGGCGATCGACAGTGCGGGAGACATCGCAAGCGTTTGGTAAACCGTCTCAATGCCCTCTTCGCGGGCTTCGATCGGGGATGCGAACCGCACGGTTTGGCCTTCGAGCGAGATTTCCCCTTCGTCCGGTTGCACCGCACCCGAGATCGCCTTGATCAGGGTCGACTTGCCAGCGCCATTGTCTCCGATCACGGCCAGGATTTCGCCGGGCAACAGGTCGAAGTCGCATTGATCCAGCGCGGTCACCCGGCCGTAGCGTTTTGTCAATCCGCGGGCCTTGAGCATTGGTTCCGTCATGTCGATACCTTTCGGATCCACTGGTCCACCGTCACCGCGCCAATGATCAGGACGCCAATGAGAAGGAAGGTCCATTGCGGGTTGGCCCCGGCCATACGCAGGCCCAGTTCGAAAACGCCGACAATCAAGGCCCCGAAGAAGGCGCCAAGAATGGACCCACGCCCGCCAAACAGGGATATTCCTCCGATCACCACAGCGGTGATGGCCTGAATGTTGCCGATCACGCCGGTCGTGGCGGACGGAGAGACCGAGCCGAAGCGGCCGATCATCACCCAGCCTGCCAGCGCGCAAATGAAGCCCACCAGCATGTAAACCGACATCAAGGTGCGATGGACGCTGACGCCAGCAAGCTCGGCGGCATCCGGGTCATCGCCGACCGCATAGACATGCCGCCCCCAGGCTGTGGAGCGCAGCGCATAGGCCAGGACGGCCACAAGCACCACCATCAGGATCACACCCAATGTCACTCTGGCGCCGCCAGCGGCAAAGGTGGTCCCGAGAACCTGCAGGAACGGCGCTTGTTCCTCAATATCCTGGCTGCGGATCGTTTCATTTGCCGAATAGAGGTAGTTGGCCGCCAGCACGATCTGCCACATGCCAAGCGTGACGATGAAAGGCGGCAGTTTGAGACGGCTGACCAGCCAGCCGTTCATCGCGCCGATCGCGGTGCCGCAGGCCAGGCCCAACGCGACAGAGATCGCGGGCGGAATACCGTAGTCAAACGTCAGCTTGCCCATAACGACCGAGCACAGAACGGCAATCGCGCCCACGCTCAGATCGATCCCGGCGGTGAGGATGATCAGCGTCTGCGCCGCTGCCAACACACCCACAATCTGCACCTGTTGCAGGATCAGGGTCAGAGCGAAGGGCGAAAAGAACTTGGAGCCCAGCAAGAGCCCGAACAACGCAATCGCCGCGATCAAAACGATCAGCGGCACCATAGCCGGGTTCACATGCAGCAGGTGATGAAACCGGCCGACCAAACCCTTCTCTCCGGTATCGAAGTCGGCCACATCCGTCGTGGCCCCCGATGCCGCCTTTTCGAATTCATTCGCTTTGGACATCTCTGCTCCCCACGCCGTTACCTTCGACCCTCGTATTTTCTGGCTGGGGCAGACTTGCCGCCCCAGCCCGGGTCACATGCGAGGCCTAGCCCCAGCACAGCTCCATGCCTTCGGCCACATCAATCGACGGCACGCCTTCGGCGGGCTTGTCGGTGACCAGAGCGACGCCGGTATCAAAGAAGGTCTTGCCTTCGGACGCCTGCGGCTTGGTTCCGTCCTTGGCCCATGCGGCGATCGCTTCGATCCCCTTGGAGGCCATCAGCAGCGGATACTGCTGCGACGTGGCACCGATCACGCCCTCTTTGACGTTCTGCACACCGGGGCAACCGCCATCGACCGACACGATCAACACGTCATTTTCGCGACCGATCACTTTCAACGCCTCATAGGCGCCGGCAGCGGCCGGTTCGTTGATCGTGTAAACGACGTTGATCATGGGGTCCTTGGCCAGAAGGTTCTCCATTGCCTTGCGGCCACCCTCTTCGTTGCCCGCAGTCACGTCGTGACCGACGATGCGGGAATCATCTTCGTCGCCCCATTTGCCGGGATCATTCACGTCGATCCCAAACCCAGTCATGAAGCCCTGGTCACGCAGAACGCCAACCGAGGGCTGGCTCACGGCCAGATCCAACATACCGATCTTGGCGTTGTCCGCCTCATCGCCCAGGGTTGCCGCGGCCCAGCGACCGATCAGCTCTCCGGCAAGGAAGTTGTCCGTCGCAAAGGTCATGTCGGCGCTGTCAATCGGCTCCAGCGGCGTATCCAGAGCAATGACGAGAATTCCCGCGTCACGCGCCTGCTTGACCGTTGGCACGATCCCCGCGGTGTCCGAAGCTGTCAGCAGGATCCCTTTGGCGCCGTTGGCAATGCAGGTTTCAATCGCAGCAACCTGAGTTTCGTTGTCACCATCGACCTTACCGGCATAACTGGATAGCTCGATACCCAGTTCTTCGGCTTTGGCGGTGGCACCCTCCCGCATCTTCACAAAGAAGGGATTCGTGTCCGTCTTTGTGATCAGACAGGCTGCCACTTTTTCGTGGCTGCCCGCCGTTGCGGCACCAGCGCCTGCAAGCAGGGCACAGGCGGTTCCCAAAAGCAATTTTTTCATGATGTCCTCCAAATCATGCGCAGGCCGAGTTGACGGAGGCTGTTGCTTCCGAACCGGCACGTACCGGCCTAAAGAACTGTGATTCGACGGGATCTGTCAATTAGTAAACAAACTTGATTTATTATTTTTTCGACGGCAGGCTGAGCGCAGACCGAAAAAGACTCAGACTTATGACCGAGCGTCTCTTTACCAGCGGGATCAATCAAAGCGGCGTGCGTGCCTATAACGAGCGCCTTATCCTGACGATGCTACAGCACAACGGACCGACACCGGGCCGTGACCTGTCGCGCCAATCCGATCTGTCGCCTCAGACCGTGTCGGTGATTCTGCGCAATCTGGAAGCCGATCATCTGGTCCAGCGCGGAACGCCGCAACGCGGGAAGGTTGGTAAACCGCTGGTTCCCGCAGCACTCAACCCGGATGGGCTGTTCTCGATTGGCCTCAAGATCGGGCGCCGCAGCGCTGAATTCGTTCTGCTGGACCTCGCCGGCGCCATTCGTCTGCAGCGCCGCCTGACCTATCCCTATCCGATGCCTGACGCGCTCTTTTCGCTGTTGCGCGACGGTCTGGCTCAGACTGCGCGGGACATGCCAAGGGACCTGCATCGCAGGATCTGCGGCATTGGCATCGCGCTGCCATCCGAGCTTTGGAACTGGGCCGACCTGGTCGGCGCGCCGGAGGCCGACTTCGCGGCCTGGAAAACCGTGGACTTCACCGCTGAGATTGCCACGTTCACGGATCTCCCGATCTCCATAATCAACGATGCCACGGCCGCCTGTCGGGCCGAACTGGTCTACGGCCGCGGCAAACGCTTTCGCAACTATGCCTACCTCTACCTCGGGACTCTGATCGGCGGCGGCATTGTGTTGAACCATATGGTGGTTGACGGCCAATTCGGAAACGCCGGTGCTTTGGGGTCCCTGCCGCTGGGCGAAGGCAATGGAGCGCCCGGCCAATTGATTGACGTGGCCTCCATTCAGAACCTGGAGCAGCGCCTGACCGCAGCCGGCATTGACGTCGCAGCGCTGTGGCGCATGCCACAGGACTGGGCACCGCTGGAGCCGCATGTCGCGCCCTGGATCACCCAGACCAGCGCGGCCCTGGCCCGCGCAAGCCTTGCGGTCTGCGCCGTGATCGACTTCGAAGCCATTCTGGTCGACGGTGCGATGCCGCCCGCGATCCGGCACCGCCTGGTTTCCAGGATCCGGGCCGAGTTGCCCGGGCTCGACCACCGCGGACTTGTCATACCACAGATCGAAGAGGGCATGATCGGCGCGCAAGCCCGTGCCATTGGCGCTGCCTGTTCTCCGATGATTGCGGCGGTCCTGCTGGACGAGTTTGCCGGGACCGGACGGTCGCCCCGCTAGGCTGTGCCCGCGGCATGGTGCGGCATTCCTGCAGGTCCAAAGAGCTTGCGGCGCAGTCCCGCGCCGGTCACTTGGTCAGGATCAGCTTGCCGGCCTTGGTGACACGCAGACGGTAGATCTGATCTCCGAGCACGATCTCGGCGAGGTTGCCACCGCCGGTGAGCACCAAGGCATCATGTTGCGGCAGCACCGGGACCGGGGTCTCGGTCGTCGACAGGGTGGACCGGACGTTCATGGCGCTGTCCTTCCCTGTGTCTCGATCATCTCGATGATCCAGTCCACCCCCAGTTTTACCGGCCATTGGGTTTCGCGCAGAATGTCCCGAACCAGATCTTCCGTTTTCGCGCCCGTCTCACGCCGCTCAAATCCAGGATCCACGCCGATTGATTTATGTTGCATCTGTAACCTCCACGACATTGCAATGGCTTCCCCAAAGCAGAGGCGGGGTGGCTGTGATACTTATCTTACTGTTTAAGTCGGAATTATCAAGCGACGTTTTCTGCACGCACGAGAATGATCTCAGCGCGCTGTGACCGCGACCGCGACCCCGGCCAATTGCGACCAGCAGGACGCGCCTGACGGGTCGTCAGCGCCCGTTCGAAACCTGGTCGTCCGGGTCCAGTGTGGCGCAAGCTGCCCGCAAACCTGCAAGCATCATCTCCTCGCCATCCACGCACGAGGCCGTCACGGCCTGCATGTGCAAGGCACTTTGATACAACTGGGTCAGCGGGGCTGTGGCAATCACGGCGAGGTTCTGGCCCAACCAGTATGGTCGCGCCCCGGCCAGTTCGACACCCACCAACAGACCGAACAATCGGGCCCGCGCCGCCTCAGACGTCTGCCGCGCCAACAGCGCCGTCGCACGCAACTCAAGGATGTCCGACGTCAGAAGGTGTGACCGCGCCAACCCGTCCTGTACCCCGGCTTCAAAACTGGCGCGGTCCGGATCTGTCAGGGCCTCCTCGAGATAGGCGCCCAGACCCAGGTCGTCGCTCAACAGATCAAAAAGCGCACCGGTCATAAAACTGCGGACGCTGACAATTTCGGCCGCGCTCACCTGAACCCATCTGCTGTAAGCGCCCGGCAGACAGAGCACACCGTCAAACTGCGATTGGGCCTTCAGAAATCCCGCCACCTGAACATAGGTTCCCTGCAGCACATCCGCTGGACGCGATTGCACGACGGGTGGCAGGGCATAGGCCCGCAAACGCGGATCCTTCATCGCCAAAGGCCGTGCGTGGGACCCATCCGGCGGCGCGCACGGAAGCGGCACAGGCGCCGCATCGCCCGACGGGGAAAGCAATCCACTCACGAGGACTCGGATGGGGCCGTCAATCCATGTGCCTGCATGCTCCAGGATCAGTGCCTCGACCGTCTCGGCGCGCACGTCCGCCACCCCGGATACTGCGGAGACCCGATCCAAAACGGCACCATCGGCAGACAGGGCCCAGATCCGAAGATGACCGGCCTCCACATCTACAGCCATCCAACTGATCCCCGGCTTCACCCCATGTGACTCCTTATGTGCATGGGCTCATGTCCAACGCGTCCACCGGCGCGGAGGGCGGCAGGCGGATGGGGG
>JBCDEC010000273.1:0-5677 GCA_039179965.1 Pseudomonadota bacterium | reverse complement strand
TTTTCCTCGGAACGATTTCCCAATTCATGCTGGCCCCCGTGCTCTGGTCGTTCTGGCTGCTCATGTTCGGGTTGCCCCATCCGGCAGAGGCAATCCTGCCGCCTGACAATACTGCCTTGTTGCTGAGCCTTCTGCTCTATGCGGGGACGATCAATGTCGGGACCGGTCTCGTCGCGGTGCAAGGCCGCCATCACAGGCACCTGATGGCCTGGGTGCCCACAATGATCTTTTACTTCCCGCTGGGCGCGCTGGCGGCCTACAAGGCCCTTTGGGAACTGGCGACAGATCCCTATTTCTGGGACAAGACCCAACACGGTGTGGACCCTGTTGGCCCGAAAGCCAGACCGCAGGACGCGGCCGGCGCCTGAAGACGTGACCGGGGCCTGACGAAAAGGCGCGTTAGCCGGCATCCTGCTTGAGACGGGTCATGAAGGCGATTGAGATGTGGTCCTGCAATGCCTTGCCCGCCGCCGCCTCGTCGCGCGCCTCAATGGCGCTGACAATCCCGCTGTGTTCGTTCTGCGCGATCTCGCCGCGGCCTTGTGCTGCCAGCGAGGTCGTCGCCATCAGAGCCATCGTCCGGTGGACCAGATCCAGCTGTTGCACGAGATAGCGATTGTGGGACGCCAGATGGATCTGCTTGTGAAAGCGCCGGTTGGCACGGGCCAGCGCCGAGGGATCCTTGACCAGCGCGTCATCCGCGCTGACCATGTCGCGCAGCACACGGACCTCTTCCTCGGTCGCATGGCGCGCGGCGAGACGCGCGGCCAGCCCTTCGAGCTCGCGGCGCACCACGTAAAGCTCCGACATCTGGTTGTGGTCCAGTGAGGCCACGATCAGGGAGCGGCCGTCGCGTTCCAGCAGGGATTGCGTCTCCAGGCGTTGCAACGCTTCCCGGATCGGCGTGCGGGAGACGCCAAACCGCTCGGCCAGATCGCTCTCCACCAAGCGATCGCCCGGCTTGTAGAGACCCACGTCGATGGCCTCCAGGATCATGGCATAGGCGTCTTTCTGCTGTGACTTGATCTGGCTCATATGCTTCCTGCTTTCCGTCCCCGGATCATATCGAGCCACGGGCTGCGCGATCAAGTGTGGCTTTGGTTGCAGGATGCGACGCCAGCGCCTAATCAGGGCGAATGGTGAAGCAGTATTTCGAGCATGTGAGCGTGTGGGTCTTTGACCTCGACAACACGCTCTATCCGCCCCACATCCGCCTCTTTGATCAGATCGAAGCGCGCATGACGGATTACGTCAAAACGTCACTGGGCGTCACCCATGCCGAAGCCGACGGGCTGCGCCGGCACTATTGGGCCGAATATGGCACGACACTGGCTGGTTTGATGGAATGCCACGGGCTGGATCCCGATCCCTATCTGGAGGATGTCCACGACATCTCGATGCATGCCGTTGAGCCGGACGCCGAACTGGCGGCCTACGTGGCTGATCTGCCGGGGCGACGTATCGTCTATACGAACGGCAGCGCGCCTTACGCCGCGCGTGTCCTGGAAGCGCGCGGGTTGACCGGCCTGTTTGATGCGATCTACGGGGTCGAACATGCCGACTACCATCCCAAACCCCGGCGGCAGGCCTTTGAGAAAGTCTTCGCCCGGGACGGGCTCGACACCACTCGAGCGGCGATGTTCGAAGACGACCCGCGCAATCTGGCCGCACCACACGCCATGGGCATGCGTACGATCCATGTGGCACCCGAGCCGCATGACGCCGCGCATATCCACCATCACACCGACGACCTGACTGCTTTTCTCAAGACGCTGACAGAGTGACGCAGAGCGCACAGACCCCGCTGGTTCCACGGCATGGATCGCGCTAGATTGCTGCAAGGGAAGCGGAAAATGATCCATTTTCCGGACCGTTTTCCGGTTCGGAAAACGCCGCCATCGCCCAGGGCCGCGCCCTGACTATGGAGAGTTCAATGGCTGAGACATGTGATATTCTGATCTCCGGCGGCGGCGTTGCCGGCCTGACGGCGGCAGCCGCCTTCGGAACTCTCGGGTTTTCTGTCATCTGTGTTGATCCAGCACTGCCGGTCACCGAGCGGAACGCCGAGGGCGCGGACCTGCGCACAACCGCCTTCTTGCAACCGAGTCAGCGTCTCCTCGACAAAGCCGGTCTGTGGGATCATCTCGCGCCCCATGCCACAGAACTGCAAATCATGCGGATCGTCGATGCCGGAGGGCCAGACGGGACCGCACGTGTGACGCGCGATTTCGATGCCGCCGACATCTCGGACCAGCCGTTTGGCTGGAACCTCCCCAACTGGCTGCTGCGCCGCGAAATGGTTGCCCGTCTGGAGGCCCTCGATACTGTTGACTTCCGACCCGGCATCGCCAGTCGAAGTCTGACCACCCGGCGGGAGACCGCCTTGGTGGGGCTCAGCGACGGCAGCCACGTGCAGGCGCGGCTTGTGATCGCCGCCGATGGCCGCACCTCTCCCATGCGCCAGGCCGCCGGACTCGAGGTGACAACCACGCACTACGGCCAGACCGCACTGGTCTTTGCAGTGACCCATGCGCTTGCGCACGACAATATCTCAACCGAAGTCCACCGCTCCGGCGGGCCCTTTACCCTTGTGCCACTGCCCGATCATGAGGATCAGCCTTGCTCCGCCGTTGTCTGGATGGAAACCGGACCCAAGGCGCGCCAACTCATGGCCCTTGATCCCCCGGCCTTCGAGCGCGCGATGACCGACCGCTCGGCCGGGGTGCTGGGACCGCTGCGGTTGCTTGGCCGCCGACAGGCCTGGCCGATAATCTCCCAGCGCGCCAAAAGCCTCACGGCCCAGCGGCTCGCCCTGATGGCCGAAGCCGCGCATGTCGTGCCGCCCATCGGTGCGCAGGGGTTGAACATGTCACTGACGGATCTGCGGGACCTGATGGATCTGGCCGAGGCCGCCCCAAATGATTTGGGCAATGCCTCCATGCTGCAGGCCTATGCGCGCAAGCGGCAGGCCGACATCCGGCTCAGGGTTGCGGGGATCGATCTGTTGAACCGCACATCAATGCTGCCGTTCCAGCCGCTCAAGGACCTGCGCGCCCAGGGCATCGCGGCGCTACATGATATCGCTCCGGTGCGGCGTGCGCTGATGCAGCTTGGGCTGGGTCTGCGCTGACGCCCGCGTCTCCGCACCCCAACGGATCTGCCCTCCGGCCTGTCGAGAGCCGACCGCAGGGCGGCTGCCTCACGCGACGGGGTTTTGGCGTTTCCCGTCCAGGACCTGGTCGACGACCCGTTGCAACCGGGCCACGGTGCCCTCCACATCATAGAGCTTGTCCAGGCCAAACAGCCCCAGCCGGAAGGTCCGAAAATCCGCCGGTTCATCACATTGCAGCGGTACGCCCGCGGCGATCTGCATCCCCTGGGCCTTGAACGCCGCACCTGTGTGAATGTCCGGGTCATCCGTGTAGCTGACGACGACGCCCGGCGCGCCGAACCCCTCAGCCGCAACCGACACCACGCCTTTGCTTGCAAGCATCTCACGGACAGCCTTGCCGAGGGCCCACTGGCGTTCACGCAGACGCTCAAAGCCGTAGGCCTGGGTCTCTTTCATCACATCGCGAAAGGCGCGCAGCGCATCCGTCGGCATCGTGGCATGATAGGCATGCCCGCCCGTTTCATAGGCCTGCATGATCGTCCACCATTTCTTCAGATCGATGGCGAAACTGTCGGAGGTTGTCACCTCCATCCGCTGCACGGCCCGCTTTGACAACATCACAAGCCCGGCCGACGGCGACGCACTCCACCCCTTCTGCGGGGCAGAGATCAATACATCGACGCCGGTTGTCTTCATATCCACCCAGGCACAGCCCGAGGCGATGCAGTCCAGCACCATGAGCGCGCCGACCTCGTGCGCCGCCTCCGCCATCGCGGCAATGTAGTCATCGGGCAAAATGACCCCGGCCGAGGTTTCGACATGCGGCGCAAAGACCACCTGGGGTTTGAGCGTCTCTATGCTCTCGACCACGTCCTCGATCGGCGCTGGCGCAAACGGTGACGGCGCCGCATTGCCTTCCGGGCGCGCCTTGAGAACCTCACAGGATCCGGCCAGACCGCCGGCTTCGAAAATCTGACTCCAGCGGTACGAAAACCAGCCGTTGCGGACAACCAGCACATCCGCCCCGCGCGCAAACTGCCGGGCCACGGCCTCCATGCCATAGGTGCCGCCGCCGGGCACCGGCACCACGCTGTCAGCCGCGTAGACCTCCTTGAGCATCCCGGAAATGTCGCGCATCACCTCCTGAAACGCCGCCGACATATGATTCAAAGAGCGATCCGTGAACACAACCGAGAACTCTTCCAGCCCGTCCGGGTCCACCGGGCTTTCGAACGGGGCGGGGGCAAGCGATGTGGTCATGTGACACTCCTCTCGGGCGCATAAACTGTGGCGCAGACCTATCTTTCCGAAGGCCCGAGGAAAAGCCCGATTATGCGCCACCGCCGGGCCCTGGCGCCGCACCCAGCGGGCCCGGTCGCCGTTCTTCGCTCAACAGCACATTGGCCTCGACCTCTCCGACCCCGGGCAGGGTCATGATCCGCCGGCGCAGCACCCGTTCGAAATCCGGCAGATCCCGCGCCACCACCCGCAGCCGATAATCGAACAGGCCCAGAACATGTTCGACCGATTGCACTTCGGGAATGGCGCTGACCGCCCGTTCGAAATCTCCGAGATTGAGCTGTCCTTTCCGCGCCAGCTTCACCCCGAGGAACACCCGGACCGAAAACCCAAGGGCATCCGCGTTCAGCCGGATGCGACGGCCCTTGATCACACCACCCGCCTCAAGGCGTCGGATGCGCCGCCAGGTGGCCGGTTGCGACAGACCAAACCGTCGGCCCAGGGCACCGGCACTTTGGGTCGCGTCCTGCGCCAGCGCCCGCAACAGGTGGCGGTCGATTGCGTCGAGGTCCATCACAGCGGCAATGCCTCATCCTGCTTGACCTGTGCGATGTGCATCAGGGTCTCGATGTCAGCAATATGTGGCAACGTCAGGATCCGCGTCCGATAGATCTCCTGGTAATGTGAAAGATCGCGCGCAATGACCGACAGGCGCACATCGACACGGCCCAGAAAGCTCTGGATCTCCAGAACCTCGGGCACGCCCCGCGCCGCAGCCAGAAATTCCTCGAACGCACGCGCCACAGACTTGTCGAGACTCACCCGCAGGCTGACCTCGACCGAGTATCCCAGAGCCTGCCAGTCGATCACCGCCTCGACCCCCAAAAAGATCTGCGCCTCCCGCATCCGCTCCAGGCGCCGCCAGATTGTCCCGGCGGTGGCGTCACACCGGTCAGCCAGATCAGCCGCGCCCGCCATCGGATCGGCCTGATACTGGCGCAGAATGCGCCGATCCAGATCATCAAGCATGATTGTCACGAAATTCAGGCCTTGAGCGAATGATGTTTCTTTCTTTTGCCAAATACCCAAAGGTCCTGCAATCACAATACGCGCCCCTTTGGGTAAAAACACCTCATACCAATCGGAAGGAGAGACCCATGCGCGTCTATTACGATCGCGACTGCGACATTAATCTGATCAAGGACCGCAATGTGGCGGTCGTCGGCTATGGCAGCCAGGGCCACGCTCACGCGCTCAACATGCGCGACAGCGGCGTCAAGAACGTCGCCGCCGCGCTTCGGCCCGGCTCGCCCTCCGCCGCGAAGG
>JBCDEC010000272.1:0-5690 GCA_039179965.1 Pseudomonadota bacterium | reverse complement strand
TCCCGATGGCCATGGGCACCAATGACCAGTGGGAAGCGGCGACGATGGGGTACAACAACATCGGCCCGAACTACTGGAAAGGCGAAGAAGGCCGTCTGGCGCTGATCGCCGGTGATCAGAAGCTGACCGATGGGCCCTGGGTTGCGCCCTATGCGACGTTGGCCAAATGGGCCGACTATCTGGGCGACGGCTATGAGGCCCAGACCTATCCGGACAGCCAGAACCTGTTCACCCTGGGCCGCGCCGCGATCTATCCCGCCGGGTCGTGGGAGATTGCAGGCTTCAATTCACTGGCCGATTTTGAAATGGGCGCGTTCAAGCCGCCGGTTCAGAACGCGGGCGACACCTGCTACATCTCGGATCACACCGACATCGGCATCGGCATGAACGCCACGACCGAAAATCCGGAAGCCGCCAAGACCTTCCTGGCCTGGGTTGCTTCCCCGGAGTTTGCCTCCATCTTCGGCAACGCCCTGCCCGGTTTCTTCCCGCTCTCCTCCACCCCGGTCGAGTTGGAAGACCCGCTGGCCAAAGAGATCGTCGGTTGGCGTGAAGACTGCGAAAGCACCATCCGTTCGACCTATCAGATCCTGTCGCGCGGCACGCCGAACCTGGAAAACGAAACCTGGGGCGCCTCTGTCGCTGCGATCAAGGGCACCTCGACGCCCGAAGAACTGGGCGCGTCCCTGCAGGACGGCCTCGCCACCTGGTACGCCCCGCATCAGTAAGCCGTAAGGCTCTCGTCCGGGCGGCCTTGTGCGGCCCGGACATCTGAGGAGACCCCCCATGCAACGCGCCCGTCCGCGCTGGCACATCCTGGTGTTTCTGGCACCAGCCGTGCTGGTCTACACCGCCGTTATGATCTTTCCCCTTTTCAATACGTTACGGCTCGCGCTCTTCACCGAGATCGATCAGACGCGGGTCTATGTGGGGCTTGAGAACTTCCGGACGCTGTTTTTCGATCCGATCTGGTCAGAGCAGTTCTGGAACGCGCTCGGCAACAATTTCTGGTTCTTCCTCGTCCATATGCTGGTGCAAAATCCCATCGGCGTGGCGCTGGCCGCCTTGCTCAGTCACCCGCGGTTGCGCTTTGCCGCGCTGTACCGGTCGGCCATTTTCATCCCGACGATCCTCAGCTTTGTGATCGTGGGCTTTGCGTGGAAACTGATCCTTTCGCCAATCTGGGGCATCGCGCCCTCGATGCTGGATGCGGTGGGGCTGAAGTTTCTCTTCGCCCCCTGGCTTGGCAAGGAGGACTACGCTCTGACGACGCTGGCGCTGATCTCGGTCTGGCAGTTTGTCGGCATCCCGATGATGCTGATCTATGCCGCGCTTCTGGCGATCCCCGAAGAGATCCTGGAAGCCGGAGAAGTCGATGGCGTGACCGGGTTGTCCGCCTTCTGGAAGATCAAGTTGCCGCTGATCCTGCCATCGATCGGGATTATCTCGATTTTGACCTTCGTGGGCAATTTCAACGCGTTCGACCTGATCTACGCGGCACAGGGGGCGCTGGCCGGGCCGGATTTCTCACCCGATATCCTGGGCACCTTCCTGTATCGCACGTTCTTCGGCTTCCAGTTGCAACTGGGCGATCCGCACATGGGATCCGCTATCGCCACGGGGATGTTCTTCATCATCCTTATTGGCGTTTGCATCTACCTTTTCGGGATCCAGACGCGGATGCGTCGGTATCAGATGTGAGGTCTTGGGATGAACTCTGCCCGCATAAATCCGCTTAACACCATCGCCATGCATGGCGCCTTGATCCTTTACACGCTGATCGCGCTCTTCCCGGTCTTTGTGATCCTGATCAACAGCTTCAAAAACCGCCGATCGATCTTCCGCGAACCGCTGGCATTGCCCAATGCGGAAAGCTTCTCGCTCATTGGCTACGAGACGGTGTTCAAGCAGGGGGATTTCTTTCTCTACTTCCAGAACTCGCTGATGGTGACCGTCGCCTCGTTGTTCTTTGTGCTGCTCTTTGGCGCGATGGCGGCGTTTGCGCTGGCGGAATACCGGTTCAAGGGCAACACGATGATGGGTCTTTACCTGGCGCTTGGCATCATGATCCCGATCCGCATCGGCACGGTCGCGATTCTGGAGATGATGGTGGCCACGGGGCTGGTGAACACACTCTGGGCGCTGATCCTGGTCTACACCGCTCAAGGTCTGCCGCTGGCCGTCTTCATCCTGAGCGAGTTCATGAAACAGGTCTCGGATGATTTGAAGAATGCCGCCCGCGTCGATGGTCTCAGCGAATACGCGATCTTTTTCCAATTGGTGCTGCCTCTGGTCCGCCCGGCGATGGCCACGGTCGCCGTTTTCAACATGATCCCGATCTGGAACGACCTGTGGTTCCCGTTGATCCTGGCACCCGCAGAAGAGACCAAGACACTGACACTTGGGAGCCAGGTCTTCATCGGTCAGTTTGTGACGGATTGGAACGCCGTGCTTTCGGCCCTTTCTATGGCGATCCTGCCTGTGCTTGTGCTCTACGTGATCTTTTCGCGGCAATTGATCCGCGGCCTGACGTCAGGAGCGGTCAAATGATCAAAGCGGTTGTTGCCGGGTTGGGAAACATGGGGCGCAGCCACGCGCTTGCCTTGCATGCCAATCCGGAGGTCGACATCGTCGGGCTGGTCAACCGGTCCGAGGTTGATGTGCCAACAGAGCTGTCCCGCTATCCGCGCCTCTCTCGTTTCGAGGACGGTTTGGCCCTGGCCCCCGATCTGATGGTCATCGCAACCTATTCCGACAGCCATGCTGATTATGCCTGTGCCGCGATGCAAGCAGGGGCCCATGTCTTTGTTGAAAAGCCCCTGGCCACAACCGTCGCTGATGCCCGCCGGGTCGTGGACACGGCAACGCGCCTGAAACGCAAACTGGTCGTGGGCTACATCCTGCGTCACCACCCGTCATGGATGCGGCTGATCGAAGAAGCGCGCGGGCTTGGTGGGCCATACGTGTTTCGTCTGAACCTAAACCAGCAATCCTCTGGCCCCGAGTGGGAGACGCACAAGGCGCTGATGGAAACGACCTCACCCATCGTCGATTGCGGTGTGCATTATGTCGATGTGATGTGTCAGATCACCGACGCCGCGCCTGTGCGCGTGCATGGCATGGGGCTGAGGCTTTCTGACGAGATCGCACCGGACATGTACAATTACGGGCAATTCCAGGTGGTGTTCGCGGATGGCTCCATCGGCTGGTATGAGGCTGGATGGGGCCCGATGATGTCGGAAACCGCGTTTTTCGTGAAAGACATCGTGTCGCCCAACGGCTCGGTATCGATCACGGAAGGCAACACGGGCGACTCCGCTGACATCGACGGGCACACCCGGGTGGGCGGGATTTTGGTCCACCGGCCCTCGGGAGACACCACGATCGAGATGCCGGACGAGCCCGGCCATCAGGCGTTGTGCGATGCGGAACAGGCTTACATGGTCCGCGCCGTCCTGGAGGACATCGACCTCACGCGGCATATGTCCGACGCCGTTCAATCGCTCGCCATTTGTCTGGCCGCGGATGAAAGCATCCGCACCGGCCAGCCCATTTCGCTGAAGGAAGATCAGCCATGACCGCCCTCACCCTGAGCAACATCAACAAGTCCTTCGGCGACGTGCATGTGTTGAAGGACATCAATATCGATGTCGAAGACGGCGAGTTCGTGGTCTTCGTCGGTCCCTCGGGCTGCGGCAAGTCCACGCTGCTGCGGGTGATCGCGGGCCTTGAAGACGCAAGTGCGGGCGAGGTCCGGATCGGCGAGGATATTGTCAATCTCACGCCGCCCTCGAAACGCGGCATTGCCATGGTGTTCCAGTCCTACGCGCTTTATCCGCACCTGAATGTCCGCAAGAACATGTCCCTAGCACTGAAACAGGAGCGCCAGAGCAAGGCGGTGATCGAAGAGCGGGTGGGCAAGGCCAGCCGCATGCTCAATCTCGAAGATTACCTTGACCGCTATCCGTCCGAACTGTCGGGCGGCCAGCGTCAGCGCGTGGCGATTGGCCGGGCGATTGTACGAGAGCCCAAGATCTTTCTCTTTGACGAGCCCCTCTCCAACCTCGACGCCGCGCTGCGCATGAACACCCGGCTTGAGATCGCCAACCTCCACAAAACGCTGGATGCCTCGATGATCTATGTGACCCATGATCAGACCGAGGCGATGACCCTGGCGGACAAAATCGTTGTGCTGCGCGACGGACAGGTCGAACAGATCGGCTCACCCATGGAGCTGTACAACAATCCCGCCAACCGCTTTGTCGCCGGATTTCTGGGCTCGCCGTCGATGAACTTCCTGCCCGCCGGGCTGGTCGAGGAGGGCGACGCCCGGACGCTCGGCGTGCGTCCCGAAGACCTCGCGCTCGATGCCGCCGGACAGCTTGAAGCCCATGTCCAGCATGTCGAGCAACTGGGCGGAGACACAAATGTCGTCGCCCACGTCAACGATCAGCAGATCACGGCGCGGCTTTTCGGGCAGCACAGCATTGAAAGCGGGCAATCCGTGCGGTTCGCGGTGCCGGCCGACCGGCGGTATTACTTCAACGACGCAGGCGCCCGGCTGGCTTAGCCACCAGCCGCGTCCGCAGCGGCCTGCAATGCCGCCCGGTCCGAAAGCAATTGGCCGACATTGGTGGCCGTGACCGGGGTCCAGGGGACAACGTATTCCGCATCCGTGCCGCCGTTCCACGGCATGGAAGGGTATCTGGTCCAGACGTCTGATCGGGGGGCATACGTGGCATCCAGCCGGTGCAGTGCGAGGTCCAGAGCACCCTGGGATTGCGCCACCGCATCCTGAAGGATGGACGTCATCTCCCCGCGTTCCACCGCGTGCAGGGCATCCGTTACGCCGTCGATCCCGGCAAAAGCCACCACACCCGGGTCCAGTTGCGCGTCTTGATATGCCGCCAGCGCGCCAAGCGCCATTTCGTCATTTTGACCAATCACGCCGTTGATGCCGGTTCCATGCGCGGTCAGCCAGGTGGCCATCAATGTCCTGGCGGCCGGTTCCTGCCAGTTCGCGGTCGCTTGTTCCAGCACCCGAACATCAGGGCATTCTGCCAGCGCCTTTTGGTTGCCCTTCAGGCGAGAGATCTGCGCAGATTGCCCGATGGGACCTTCCAGGATCACCACATTGCCGCTGCAGGCCATTTGATCCAGAACGTGCTTGGCCTCCAGATACCCGGCCTCGACATCGTCTGATCCGATGTAGGCTGCCAGCAGGTCACTATCGACACGGGTGTTTGATCCGATCACCGGAATGCCGGCGTCATGCGCAAGCTGCACCAGCTGCGCGCCAAGGGCTTCGTCAATCGGAACGAAGAGGATGGCATCAAAATCGTCGCCGATCATGCGCTGAAACTGGTCAGCCTGAGTCTGCTCATCGTAGGCGCCATCAAAGATGGTCAGTTCCACGTCGCCCGCGTCAACGGCTGGATGGGCCTTCAGAGCGGCGGCCCAAAGCTGCATGAACTCGGCTTTCAGGCCATAAACTGCGGCACCGATCTTTGGCCGCTCCTGTGCATGGGCCAGCGAACACATCGCAATTGCGCAGGCAGTAGCGATGACTTTCAAGACATAAAACGCGCGTATCATGGGCGCATCCTGTGCCTGTTGACCAAAGCCGGCAAGCCTCTGATTTCTTCGCATCGGCGGATTTGAGCTGCTCTGACACAAAAAACAGTTTTGGA
>JBCDEC010000271.1:0-5864 GCA_039179965.1 Pseudomonadota bacterium | reverse complement strand
GATAGCGGTCCACTTCCCAATCCGAAACGTGATTGAGATAGGACATCCATTCCTGCCGCTTGAAGGCCACCCAGGCCTCGAACATTTCATCGCCGAAGACCTGGCGTGACAGGGGATCGGCCTCAAAGGCCGATACCGCCTCGTCGAGCGTCCGGGGCAGCATGGAAATGCCCCGCGCATCCAGTTCCGCCTGATCCAGCAGATACATGTTGTCGGTGTTCGGATCGCCTGGATCGAGCCCCTCGCGGATCCCTTCCAGACCGGCCGCCAGTACCATGGCCGCGCCGAGATAAGGGTTGGTCGCACTGTCTGCTGCGCGCAGTTCCACGCGACCACCCCCCAGCGGCACCCGCAGCGCATTGGTGCGGTTGTTGTTGCCGTAACACGCGTAGATCGGTGCCCAGGTAAAGCCGGACATCGAGCCCTGCTTGACCAGCCGTTTGTAGCTGTTCACCGAGGGCGCGACCGTGGCCATGATCGCTGGCAGATGCCGCAAGATCCCGGCGGTAAACTGATAACCCAGTGTTGACAGCTTGCAGCCGCGCGGATCGTCGGGATCCTTGAACAGGTTCTCTCCGTCCGGGTTGGCCAGCGACATATTGAAATGCGCGCCCGACCCCGTCCGCTCGCCCATGGGCTTGGGCATGAAACTCGCAAACGCCCCGTGCTTGCGCGCAATCGCATTGGCCATGAAGCGCAGGAAGACAAACCGGTCCGCCATGGTCAGCGCATCAGAATAGGCAAAATCCAGTTCGAACTGGCCAATCCAGTCCTCGTGGTCAAAGGAATAGACATCCCAGCCCAGCGCGTTCATCGCCTCCACCAGTTCAGACAGCCAGGGCAGATTGTCCAGAAGGCGCGTCGTGTCATAGGCCGGCTTTTCCAGATGCGGCAGGTCCGAAATCGGTGCAAAACCGCCGTCTGTATCACGGAAGACGAAGAACTCCGCCTCCATGCCGAGGTTCATCACATACCCCATCTGTGCGGCCGCCGACATCTGACGGCCCAGAATGTTGCGGCTGCAGGCCGGGAATTCCTCGCCCGCGCACCACAAATCCGAGGCAAACCAGGCCACATCCGGCTGCCAGGGCAGCACCATGCAGCTCGCGGGGTCCGGGTGGCAGGCGACCTCGTCGTCATGGACTTCCTGGGGCACACCGTCCAGGGCCGCGCCCGTGAACATCTCCGAGCCCGCCATCATATCCGCGCCATGCGCGATCGGCACCATTTTGGATTTGGAAACACCGTGCATGTCCACATAGCTTGCAATGCAAAACCGCACGCCCTGCGCCTTGAGCGCCTCGATGGTCGTATCTGTCATAATGTCTTTCGTCTTGTCTGTGCTGATCGTCTTGGTCCGGGCGTCCTCCACCCGGGGGCAGTTGATCAAGCGACACCGGGACCCACAACAGCAGGCGGATGGATCGCCCGGCTTTCGCGATCCGATGCGCGCATGTCGCCCAAAGCCTCGGCACTTCGCTGCACGCCAATGGCGCCAAGCCACCCTTTTGGCTTGCACTGAAGCCCTGACTGACCCAGAGCGCGGGTCAACGGAACGTTCAGTTGGCCGGAGGCCCTGTCATGGACACGCTCTTTTTCATCGCCTCCAAGGGGATCGGAGCGCTGCTGCGCGCCGACACGCTGATCTTGCTGGTAAGTGTCGCCGTTTTGATCGCCACATGGCGCGCGCGCCATCGCCTGGCGCTGGGATTGAGCGCGACGCTTGTGAGCCTCGTCCTTGTGGTCACCGTTCTGCCGCTTGGGCATCTTCTGCTGGCCCCGCTGGAACACCGCTATCCGGTGGCAGCGGATCTGGATGAGATTGACGGCATTGTCGTGCTGGGGGGCAGCGAAGACGCCTCGGGCACCGCGCACTGGCATCAGCCGCAGCTCAAGGATGGCTCTGAACGCTATGTTCTGGCCGCCGAACTCGCCCGCCAGCACCCCGATGCCCTGCTGCTCTTCACGGGGGGCGATGGTCGGGTGCGCGGCCTGATCGATGAGACCCCCTCAGAGGCCCAGGCCGCCCGTCTGATTTTTCAGGCCCAGGGTGTCGCTCCCGACCGGTTGCTCATGGAGGGCGTGTCGCGCAACACCGCGGAAAATGCCAGGCTGAGCCATGCGCTGGCCGATCCTGCGCCGGGCGCGCGCTGGGTTCTGGTCACCAGCGCGTATCACATGCCGCGCGCGATGCGCAGCTTCGAGCGCGCCGGATGGCCCGAGATGATCGCCTATCCGGTGGATTTCCGCACCACCCGCTTTTCCGACGACATCACCTGGAACCTCGCGGGCCATCTCACCGCGCTCAACATCGGGATCAAGGAGTGGGTCGGCCAACTGGCCTATGGGCTCACCGGGCGCTGAGCCACCCTGCGGCCGGCGCCTGGCGCAAAGCATGTCTTGCGCCCGAGGGCGGCGGACGATACCCAACGGCGCAAGCTTCTGACCGGTGCCACGATCCCAATGACCTCCACGTTCAAAACCGTTCTGGTGACCGGAAGCGCGGGCTTTGTGGGGTTTCACCTCTGCCGGCAGCTTCTGGACGCCGGGTTTACCGTCCAAGGCTATGATGGCATGACCGCCTATTACGACGTGGCCCTCAAGCGGCGCAGACAGGCGATCCTTTTGCAAAAACCGGGGTTTTCCACCACCGAAGCCATGCTGGAGGATGCGCAGGCGCTGCAGGACGTGGCCGATCAGATCGAACCTGACGTGATCGTGCATCTGGCCGCGCAGGCGGGCGTGCGCCACAGCCTCGAGGCGCCACGGGAGTATATCAACGCCAATGTGGTGGGCACCTTCAACGTGATGGAGATTGCGCGCACCCACGCGGTCAAACACCTGCTGATGGCGTCCACCTCTTCGGTCTACGGCGCAAATACCGACATGCCCTACGCGGAGACCGACAAGGCCGACACGCCGCTGACCATCTACGCGGCAACAAAGAAGGCCACCGAGGCCATGGGGCATTCCTACGCCCATCTCTGGGATCTGCCGACCACGATGTTTCGCTTTTTCACCGTCTACGGGCCCTGGGGGCGGCCGGACATGGCGTTGTTCAAATTTGTCGACGGGATCATGAAGGCGCGCCCCATCGACATCTACAACAACGGCGAGATGTATCGCGACTTCACCTATGTCGATGACCTTGTGCGGGGGATCCGGCTACTCATTGATGCGGTGCCGGTCCGCCCGGGCGATGGCGACGAGATCCCGGCGTGGGACAGCCTGTCCCCTGCGGCGCCCTACCGGGTGGTCAATATCGGCAATTCGCAAAAGGTGCGGTTGCTGGATTTTATCGAGGCCATTGAGGCGTCGCTGGGCCGGTCGGCCATTCGCAACTACATGGACATTCAACCGGGCGACGTGCCCGCGACCTGGGCGGACACCACGCTGTTGCAGAACCTGACGGGCTATCGGCCCGAAACCAACTTTGAGGCCGGCATTCAGGCCTTTGTCGATTGGTATCTCGATTATTACGAGTCCGCGCGTTGAGCCCCGCCCCGCCGCTGATCGCCATCATAGGGCTGGGCTATGTCGGTCTGCCGCTGGCGGTTGCCTTTGGCACCAATCGCCCCGTGGTCGGCTTTGACATCGATGCGGCGCGCATCGCGCAACTGCGCGCGGGAACGGATCTGACGCAGGAGGTCACGGCCGAAGAGCTGCGCGCCGCGTCGCATCTGCGTTTTGCCACGGCGTCTGACGAGATTGCCGCGGCGCAGATCTACATTGTCACGGTCCCCACGCCCATCGATGCGCACAAACGGCCCGATCTGGGCCCGCTTCGCGCGGCGTCGCAGACCGTTGGCGCCGTGCTGCAGCCCGGTGATCTGGTGATTTATGAGAGCACCGTTTACCCCGGCGCGACCGAGGAAGACTGTGTGCCGATCCTCGAATCCGCCTCGGGCCTGACCTTCAATCAGGACTTCTTCTGCGGCTACAGCCCCGAGCGCATCAACCCCGGCGACCGGGAACATCGTCTCTCGTCGATCCTCAAGGTGACCTCGGGCTCGACACCGGACACAGCCGAAACGGTCGACCAGCTTTACGCCAGCATCATATCCGCCGGGACCTTCAAGGCCCCGAGCATCCGCGTGGCCGAGGCCGCAAAGGTCATCGAAAACACCCAGCGTGATCTCAACATTGCGCTGGTCAACGAACTGGCCATCATCTTTGACCGCATGGGTCTTGATACCCAGGCCGTGCTGGAAACGGCCGGCACCAAATGGAACTTTCTGCCGTTCCGTCCGGGGCTTGTGGGCGGACATTGCATCGGCGTCGACCCCTATTACCTGACGCACAAGGCCGAGACTCTTGGCTATCATCCCGAGGTCATTCTCGCAGGCCGGCGCATCAACGACGGCATGGCCGCCTTTGCGGCGCAGAAAACCGTCAAGGCGATGCTGCACCGCCAGATCACGCTGGTGGGCGCACGCGCCCTGGTGCTGGGTCTGAGCTTCAAGGAAAACTGCCCGGATCTGCGCAACACAAAGGTGATCGATCTTGTGCATGAACTGGAAGATTACGGCGTCGCCGTGGATGTGCATGACCCGCTTGTTGACGCAGACACCGCGCGCGAGACCTATGGGCTGGACCTGCTCGATCAGCCCGAGGCCGGGCGCTATGACGCCGTGATCCTGGCCGTGGCGCACAGCCCGTTCAAAGAGATGGGCGCCGAAGCCCTGCGCCGCTACGCGCGTGCGCAAAGCGTTCTCGTCGATCTCAAATCCGCCCTGCCGCGCGCGCAGTCTGATCTGCGGCTCTGAGGCTTAGCCCGTCGCGCCGGACGCCGCCAGAACCTGTGCGGCCGTGCAGCCCACAAGCGCCTCGTAAACGGTTGGATCCGTATCTCCTTCGGTGCCAAAGACCATGACCTGCGCATGCGGCCCGATGCCCAGTTCGGTCCGCATTTCAGGATGGGCCAGAACCAGTTGCAGGCCAGCCAGCCCGGCGGTCGCGCTTTCGCCAGCCACCACCGCCGGATCGCCCAGGGCGGGACGCGCCAGCCGCACCATTGCCTCCACGGCCATCCCATCGGGCACGGCCAGCGCCCCGTCCGCGTGGTCCTTCAGAATGTCCCAGGCGAGGTCCGAGATCTCGCCACAGGCCAGACCTGCCATAAGCGTGTCGAGATCCCCGCCCACAACCACCGGTTTTGCCGCGCGAAAGCTCTCGAACCAGCACGCGGCGCGATCGGGATCACACAGCACAATCGTCGGACGCCGCGCGCCCCAGCGCCGCACAGCCTGCGCAACGACGGCGGCGGCCATGCCGCCGACCCCGGTTTGCAGGAAGATATGGGTGGGTACGGCGCTGACGGCGTCAAAGGCCTCCTCCGCCATGATCTCGTAGCCCTGCATCACATCCTTGGGAATCTCGCGGTAGCCCGGATAGGACGTGTCCGAGACCACAAACCATCCCTCGCTTCGGGCTGTCTCCTGCGCGATGCGCACGCTGTCGTCATAGTTGCCCGCGCAGCGGTTCGTCTGCGCGCCATAGGCCGCAATCGCCTCTTCGCGAAAGGCCGAGACGGTTTCGTGCAGGAAGATCTCGCAGGCACAGCCAAGCCGTTGCGCGCCCCAGGCCACCGACCGCCCGTGGTTTCCGTCCGTGGCGCAACAGACCGTGACCTTGGCCACCAGATCGTCATGCTGGCGCGACGTGATCTCGGCCATATCCACCGGACGCCCCAGCCGGGTTGCGACCTCGGATTGCAACAGCCGCGCCACCGCATAGGCCCCGCCGAGCGCCTTGAAACTGCCCAGCCCGAACCGCGTGCTCTCGTCCTTGTAATAGAGCGCGTCGATACCCAGTTCGCCCGCCAGACCTTTGAGATCAAGCAAGGGTGTCGGGTGATATCCCGG
>JBCDEC010000270.1:0-5864 GCA_039179965.1 Pseudomonadota bacterium | reverse complement strand
TGAAATCCCTGAAAATGTTGATCTTGCGGATTTTAGTTCGGTCCTGATCCACTGCGAGCAGTACTCCAAGCTATGGAGTGCAGCCGACCTTGTCTAATCGGTTCCAATAGAACGACCACGTCGAGCGGCAAGACCGTTGAATGGGTGATCCCGTTCTCGGAAACCGGCGGATCGGCAAAATGGGCTAACTTCTATGCCCCGCTGCTGAGCGAAGCCCTGCCCGGAGAACCAACGGTTGTGGTCAAGTTCATGCCCGGCGCCGGTTCGACCAAAGGTGCGAACTGGTTCCAGAACCAGAGCTTTGACGACAGCGAAGGCACTTTGCTCTTCGGCTCTTCGGGCTCCACCCAGTTCCCCTATCTGCTGGGCGACCCCCGCGTGCGCTACGAATATGGCGATTGGGAAGTCGTTCTGGCGTCGGGAACCGGCGGTGTCGCCTATCTGCCGCCCGAACTTGCCAGCACGATGGACGGTCTGGACGCAACACCACTGAAGGAAACCGATTTCATCTATGGCAGCCAGGGTGCGACACGCCTTGACCTGGTCCCGCTGCTTGCCTGGGAAATGCTCGGTCTCAACGTCGAGCCGGTCTTTGGCATCAAAGGCCGCGGCGACGGCCGCCTGATGTTCGAGCGCGGTGAGGCAAACATCGACTATCAGACCTCGTCGTCCTACCTGAGCGGCGTCACCCCGCTGGTCGAAGCCGGAACCGCTGTCCCGATGATGAGCTGGGGCGCATTGGACGCCGATGGCAACATCGTGCGTGATCCGACCTTCCCGGACATGCCGACCTTCAAAGAGGTGTGCGACGCAACGCCGGGCTGCGAAACCAGCGGAACACAGTGGGATGCCTGGAAAGCGTTCTTTGTCGCCGGTTTCCCTGCGCAGAAAATGGTGTTCCTGCCCGCAGGCGCTTCGGACGAAGCGATCGGCACCTACAAGGCAGCCTTTGACGCGATCAAGGCGCGGCCCGATTTCGCAGAGATCTCTGCAGGCCGTCTGGGCGTCTACCCGCAGATGACCGGACCGGAAGCCACTGGCGCCATGGCCAGTGCCACCCAGGTGCCTGATGAAGCCAAGACCTTTGTCATCGAATGGCTCAAGGATCGCTACGGCGTCTCGCTGAACTGAGTCACGGCCATGCAAACGCCCCGCCCGGCTGATCTGGGCGGGGCTCCTGTGCCTTTTCGAAGAAAGATGAAGCGATGGACGTTCTGACAGTCGCTCTGCCCGCGCTTTCCGATGCGGCCAACCTGATCCTGCAACCGCTTGTCCTCGGATATCTGGTGTTGGGCGTGGTGATGGGCCTGTGCATCGGGGTGTTCCCGGGGCTGGGCGGCATCGCCGGCCTGTCGCTTCTTCTGCCCTTCATGTTCGGGATGGACCCCGTTTTGGGCCTGGCGCTGATGATCGGCATGGTCGCGGTCGTCCCCACATCGGACACTTTCGCGTCTGTTCTCATGGGGATTCCCGGGTCGTCGGCCAGTCAGGCGACTGTGCTCGACGGCTTTCCGCTCGCCAAAAAGGGTGAGGCCGCGCGTGCATTGTCTGCCGCCTTCGCCTCGTCGCTCTTTGGTGGTCTTGTCGGCGCGGCTTTCCTGACGGTCTTTATTCTGGTGGCGCGCCCGATCGTACTGGAATTCAGGACGCCGGAACTCTTGATGATCACCATTTTCGGTCTGTCCATGGTCGGGATCCTTGCGGGGCGGGTGCCGCTGAAAGGCATTGCCGCCGCCGGTCTGGGAATGATGATCGGCACAATTGGCGAAGGCGACAGTGCCGGCGAATTGCGCATGGCGACCTATGACATTCCCTATCTGGTCGATGGGTTCAAACTGGTCATCGTGGGCCTTGGGATTTTTGCGATCCCGGAGATCATCGCCCTGCTGCGGCAAGACCGCGCGATCTCTGATCGCGCGCCGCTGGGAGGCGGATGGCTTTCGGGGGTGCGCGACTGGTTTGCCAACATCTGGCTGTCGGTTCGATGCTCCATCATCGGGGTTGTGGTGGGCGTTATTCCGGGCCTCGGAGGCTCGGTCGTCGACTGGATTGCCTATGGGCACGCCGTACAAACCACCAAGGACAAATCAAAATTCGGGTCCGGAGAGATCCGTGGCGTGATCGGGCCAGAAAGCTCCAACAACGCCAAGGAGGGGGGCGGACTGGTGCCGACCCTGCTGTTCGGGATCCCCGGTTCCGGCTCGATGGCCATTTTCATCGGCGCCATTGCCCTGTTGGGCTCGGGCAATATCGAAGTCGGACCTTCGATGTTGAAGAACAATCTCGACATCACCTATTCCATCGTCTGGTTGCTGGCCCTCGCCAATGTGGTGGGAACGGTGATCTGTATTGCGGCCTCGGGCGGGATCTCGCGGCTGACCACGATCCCGTTTGCGCTGCTGGCGCCCTTCCTGTTCATGATCATCTCCTTTGCGGCCTTCCAGTCGGGGCAGGACATCATGGATCTGGTGGCGCTCTTCGCCATCGGGCTGCTGGGCATCCTGATGCGTCGGTTCGACTGGTCGCGTCCGGCCTTTCTCATTGGCTTCGTGCTGTCCAATCCGGCGGAAACCTATGCCAATCAGGCCGTACAGATCGCCGCGTCGCGCTTCCGCAAGAGCTTTGAGGAAGGCGTCGACTATATCTTTTCGCCAATCGTCATCGTGCTTTTGATCATCACGGCGATTTCGGTGGTTTTCGGACTGCGCCAGGCCAAGATGATCATGGCGGAAGGCGCGGTGGATGCCGGACACAAGCGCGCGCCGATGGCCTTCCTGCTGGCCGTACTGGCCTATCTGGTCGTGGCCTTCACCAACGCGGCCATGATCCCGGACTATGCGTCCGCGGATCGGGTCTTTCCGACCTTTGTCGGCGGGGTCACGATCGTTTGCCTCGTGATCCTGCTGATCCAGATGATGTTGAAACCAGAAACCGATGCGCTCTTTGCCGATCGGGACTATTCAGAAAGCGAAAACAACGCGCATGGGCTTTGGGCGACGCTGCTTTGGTTTGGCGGTCTACTGGTTCTGACCGCGCTGGTGGGCTTCATTCTGGCGCTGGCGGTGTTCCTTCTGCTCTTCATCCGCCTGCGCGCCGGTCGACCCTGGAGCTTTGCATTGCTCTACACGGTGGCCGGCATCGCGTTCATGTGCGCCATGGCGGGTCTTTTGAACCGTGACTTCCCACCCGGACTTCTGCAGTCCTTTGTCACTTTGCCCTGGCCGCTGAAGTGACACCGTTGCGGCTGCTGTCTCTGGCCGGCGACGGGATCGGGCCAGAGATCATGGCGGCCACGGTCTCGGTGCTCGACGCACTTCGGCCGGCCATTGGTCGCGCAGTAGAGGTCGAAGAGATGGCCATAGGGTTTGGCGCGCTGAAGGCCTCCGGCTCAACCATCCCCGAGCCAGTGATCACCGCAGCGCAAGCGGTCGACGGCGTGCTCCTTGGGCCGGTGTCGCACAATGCATATCCGCCGCGCGAGGCAGGTGGTCTGAACCCATCGGGTGTTCTGCGCAAGCGGCTGGATCTGCACGCCAACATCCGCCCTGCCCGCAGCTGGGACGGGGTGGCCTCACCGATTGCCAGCCGGGTCGATCTGATCGTGGTGCGCGAAAATCTCGAAGGCTTCTATGCAGACCGCAACATGGAGTCCGGCCCCGGCGAGCTGATGCCGGTTCCCGGTGTGGCCCTGTCGTTTCGCAAGATCACCGAAAATGGGTCACGCAAGATCGCTGAAACTGCCTTTAGGATTGCTGCTCAGCGCCCGGCTCGCCGGGTTACGGCGGTGCACAAAGCAAATGTGATGCGGCTGACGGATGGTCTGTTTCTGGACACCGTCCGCGCGGTGGCCGCGCGCCATCCAAACGTCGCTTACGACGAAGTGCTGGTAGATGCCGCAGCGGCACATATGGTTCGTAATCCCGGACGTTTCGACACCATTGTGACGACGAATATGTTCGGAGACATACTGTCGGATCTTGCCTGCGAGCTGTCGGGTGGACTGGGCCTGGGCGGGTCGCTCAATCTGGGCACGCGACATGCGGCCGCGCAGGCGCAACACGGATCGGCGCCGGATATCGCGGGCGAGGATCGTGCCAATCCGGTCTCGTTGATTTTGTCTCTGGCAATGCTTCTGCGGCACTTGGGCGAGACCCGGGCCGCGGAGGCGGTGCAGATTGCGGTGTCTGACCTGCTCGTCCGGGCAGAGACACGCACACCAGACCTTGGCGGCCGACTGGGCACGCAGGCCTTTACCACTCATCTCACACATAAAATCGCGGAGGTCCTCTCATGACACAGACAGGCATCCCATTCTTTTTCATGCGCGGCGGATCTTCGCGCGGCCCCTACATGCTCCGGGACGATCTGCCGGATGATCAGGAGACTTTGGCCAATGTGCTGATCGCCATGCTCGGCGCGGGTCATCCCTTGAACATCGATGGGCTCGGCGGCGGAGCCACGGTGACAACCAAAGTCGCGATGCTCTCGCCGTCGGATGACGATTGGGCCGATGTCGATTACTTCTTCGCGCAGGTGAGCGTCGAAGACCGTATGGTCGACTTCAAACCCACGTGCGGCAATATTCTGGTCGGCGTGGGGCCGGCCGCAATTGAAATGGGGATCGTACCTGCCCAGACGGAAGAAACCCGCGTGCGCATTCGCGCCGTGAACACCGGCGCGCGGGTCGAAACCCTGGTGCAGACGCCCGGTGGTGTGGTCACCTACGCTGGCGATGTCAGCATTGACGGAGTACCGGGCACCGCTGCGCCCATCGCGCTTCAGTTCATGGACACGGTAGGCGGCGCGACAGGTGCTCTGTTTCCGACCGGCGCTTCGATGGACAACGTTCAGGGGACCGACGTCACCTGCATGGATGTTGCCATGCCCATGGTGATAGCGCGCGCCGAGGACTTTGGACTTACCGGCTACGAGACGCGGGAAGCGCTTGATGACAATGCGGCCTTGATGGAGCGGATCGAAGCCGTCCGGCTCGAAGCCGGCGCGCTGATGGGGATGGGTGATGTCTCAAAGTCTGTGACACCAAAGTTTGGGCTGATGGCAAAGCCGCGCAATGGCGGGACGGCGGCGGTGCGTTACTTCATGCCCTGGAAATGCCATCCCACCCTGGCCGTCACCGGCTCGCAATGCCTGGCCGCCTGCCTCCTGTCGCCCGGCACCATTGCCGACGGTCTCATTGATGTTCCGCATACCGGGCCTGCGACCATCTCGCTCGAACACCCCATGGGGCTCATGGATGTGCTGGTGGATTTCGACCGCCGCAACACCGGCGTGGAAATCCGGTCTGCCGGATTGGTGCGCACGGCCCGCAAGCTGGCGCAAGGTACGGTTTTTGTTCCTTCGGATCTGTGGGTGGGCGATTGATCCGCATCAGCCGATTCAGTATACTACGGTATACAATTTGAGTCTCAGAGGTTTTGACATGTCCTATGACACACACCTGGCCCATGCCACCCGGGCGCTGCGCGCCGCCATGACCGAAGTGCGCGAAGAACTTCGCGCCTACCCGACGCCAGTGTCGGGTTGCGACGTCCAGTACAACCACCTGATCGGAACGCGCAATGCCGTCAGCCTGGCGCTCAAAGCGCTGGAAACGCCACCCTTCGTCGCCACGCCCCGGACCAGCTTTCCCGAGGCCGGAGTTGAGAGCCGGTGAAGGTTCACATCCTCGACGACTGGTTCGATACGCTGCGCACCCTGCCCTGCTTTCGGCTGCTTGACGGCCATGACGTGACGGTCTGGACCGATCACGAACCGGACGCGGAAAGACTGGCCGCGCGTGTCGCCGAGGCAGAGGCGCTGGTGCTGTTTCGCGAACGCACCAGGATCACCGAGGCGCTGATCGC
>JBCDEC010000269.1:0-5922 GCA_039179965.1 Pseudomonadota bacterium | reverse complement strand
GGCCAGCGGGACACTCACGGGTCTGGTGGAGGATGTGCTTCGAACCAGCAACAACGAAGATGCCGACTGGCGCCCGGAGGCGCTGCGTCTAGGCAGTCTGGTCGGTGAATTGCGCGCCAATTTTGCCCTGACAACCCAGGAAAAGGCACTGCGCCTTGAGCTCCCGCACGGATCGTTGGAAAACACCTGGGTCCTGATCGACCGAACGCGCCCACGGCGCATCTTTGTGAACCTTTTGAGCAATGCGATAAAGTTCACCCCGGCCGGGCGGGTGGGGCTCCGGCTTCGGCTCAGACAGAATCGGCTTTGCTTTCTGGTCTATGATGACGGCATCGGCATGCGACCTGACGACGTCCGCCGCGCGTTTGAACCACTGTTTCGGGGCACCAACGCTAGTGGCGGCGCCTTTTCCGGCACCGGTCTGGGATTGTCTATCGCCCGCCAGCTCATCGACCTCGAAGGCGGCCGGGTCCGGATTTTCAGCAGGCTCGATCAGGGAACAGTGGTAGCCGGCTGGGTCCCCGTGACCGTCATCGATCCGCCGCAGGGCAAGGCACAGCCATCCGACGATCGCGCACCGCCCGCAGCGTCGCTGCGCGTGCTCGCCATCGAGGATGAGCCGCTCAACATGGCCGTCATGCGCCGCATGCTGACCGCCCTCGGCCACCAAATCGTTGAAGCGCGCTCGGGGGCCGAGGCGCTAGCCCTCTTCAAGCGGTTTCCCTTTGATTGCATCCTGTCAGACATCCGCATGTCTGACATGACCGGGGTCGAGTTGCTGCCCGAACTGACGCGTGTGGCGGCATCGGCGCCCTCTGGCGAAATTCCGGTGTTTGCTGTCACAGCCAATGCCTTTGCGGAGGACATCGCGCTCTACGAAGACATCGGTTTTGATGGTGTTCTGTCGAAACCGATCGACGAGGCCATCCTTGCGCGGCGCCTGTCGGAGGTGGCCCTTCAGAAACAGGCGATGCAGCATCTGGAAGAGCAAACCGTTTCGCGCCCCGTTTCGCACGCTGGCGACCGGGTGTTCGAACATCTCTACGCAGATACCGCCACGGATTGTCTGGAACATCTCGACAGCGACGACAAGGCGACCCTGGAGCGTTCGGCCCATCGCCTGCACGGTGCGGCGCTTTACGCGCGGGACGCAAAGACCGCGCGGCTTGCGGCCAATCTGGAAAACGCACTCCGCCAGGGAGGAGATAACTGGGGCGACGCAAGGCGCACCCTGGCCCTTCATCTACAGAGCGTCACAACCGCCCTTCCTCACAGTTTGAATGAGCCGGGCCCCGATCGGTCGTGAGCCGCCGCTCACCCTGCGCGACCAACGCGAAGAATTGATCCGGGGCGCGATTGCAATGCTGCACCTGACCTGAGTCAGAGCAGGCTTCACAACTGGCATGAACCTTGGTTCTCTGCGCATACTGCGATCCGGCTGAAATCGAAGCTTCCGGAGGCCGATGTGGAGATCGATAACCGCAAACGCGCAGGCGTCGCCACGGGTGCGCACCGCGACACCCGTCGGGGTCAACGGGCGGATCGCCTCAATGCGGCGGACTGACCCCCCTGTGCGCGGACGACTGCCGATCCTGCAGGGCGTTTTGCCAATTGTGCCGTCCCGCATTCCTGCCGAGATTCTGGCAGGCGTGACCTTTGCCTGCCTCGCGATACCGGAGGTCATGGGATACACCAAAATTGTTGGCACACCGGTCGTGACGGGGCTTTACACCCTCCTCATACCGATGACGCTGTTTGCGATCTTTGGCGCCTCGCGGCACCTTGTGGTCGGCGCGGATTCTGCGACAGCCGCGATGACGGCCTCGGCCCTTGCGGTCATGTCGGTCAGCGGCACATCCGAATATCTGGCTCTGGCCTCGCTGCTTGCGCTCATGTCGGCGGCGTTGCTGATCGCCGCGCGCCTTGTCGGACTTGGCTTTCTCGCTGACTTTCTGTCGCGAACCGTACTGGTCGGGTTTCTCACCGGGGTCGGCATTCAGGTTGCTCTTGGGGAGGTTCCGGGCCTGTTCGGCATTGCCACGACCGGACACGGCACTCTTGAGAAACTCTCAAGCGCCGTTCAGAACATCGAAGGCGTCAACTGGCCGACATTCGCGGTGTCTGCCGCGGTACTCATCGTTGTCTTGGGGGCGAAACGGGTGTCGCGCAAAGTGCCTGGGCCTTTGATCGCCGTGATCGGAGCAATCCTTGCAAGCTGGGCTCTGGACTTTGAGGCCCGCGGGATCGGCGTACTTGGCCCGGTGCCCGGCGGGCTGCCGTCTCTCTCGATCCCCACACCGGTCTGGGATTGGGACACGATCCGCCAACTGCTTCCCACGGCTTTGGCCATCTTTGTGGTGATCCTCGCACAAAGCGCGGCGACCTCACGCGCCTATGCATCGCGATACGGCGAAGGCTTCAGCGAAAACACGGATCTCATCGGCCTTGGTCTTGCAAATCTGGGGGCGGGGCTCAGCGGCACGTTCGTGGTGAACGGAAGCCCCACGAAAACCGAAATGGTCTCCGGCGCAGGCGGACACAGCCAGTTGGCACAACTCACCACCGCCGGGGTCGTGTTGATCGTGCTGCTCTTTCTGACCGGACCGCTGGCCTTTCTGCCCGGTGCTGTCCTGTCATCCGTTGTGTTCCTGATCGGTCTGAACCTGATCGACATTCAGGGGCTCATTCGCGTCTATCACCAAGCCCGAACCGAGTTCTGGATTGCGGTGGTCACGGCAGGCGTTGTTGTCGCCATAGGGGTGGAGCAAGGTATACTTGTCGCAATGGCCATGTCTCTGATCGATCACACGAGAAAGGGATACCGCCCGAAAAACGCCGTCGTCGTGCAGGCGCCTGACGGTGAATGGTTGACCAAAACCGTGGATCGGGCCGCCGCCTTTCTCCCCGGTCTGGTGGTCTACAGATTTTCGCACGGACTTTACTACGCCAACGCCACGCAACTCGCCACGGAGGTGGCGTCACTGGTGGCGTCGATCGACCCGAGCCCGCGCTGGATCTGTTTTGATGCCTCTGCCATTGATGACATCGACTACACAGCCGGAGCCGTTCTGACATCCACCATCAAGGATCTTCAGTCTCAGGGCATCGAGATCGCGTTCCTGTTTGTCGATGACACTGTCCGAAAAGAGCTTGATCGCTACGGGATCATCGATCTGGTCGGCCCGGAGGCGCTGTTTGAATCGGCACGGGACATGATGACCGCGGTTCAAACGGTACGCTCCTAGCCGCCGCGTGCCCGCGCTGAGCCGACAGTCAGACGGCCCGGTGTCCTGACATGACCTACAGAGCGGGCCTGGCGCAGGCGGACATCGAAAGGAAGGCTTGACACGCCCCCTGAGCGGACCGATACCCCACCACGCTGTAGACGCGCGCCGCCCGCAGACTTTTGTTTTGGTAAAGTTCTACGCCTCTGAATCTCAGTCGTCGTCTTTCCGCACATCACGCGGATGGCAATGCGGGTCCCATCTCAAACTGCGTGATCAGGTGAGTGAGCTCTGGGATATGTCCGAGACCCCAACGAATACCTTCACGGATGGCCCGCTTGGCGCCATATACCTCAAAACCGCCCTGCCGATTATTCTGGTGATGGGGATGAACGGCTTGCTCACGGTTGTGGATGCGCTGTTTCTGGGCATCTTTGTCGGTCCGGCCGCGCTTGCCGCGGTCACGCTGATGTTCCCGATCTACATGCTGATCGTGGCGCTTTCGACGCTGGTCTCAAACGGCATGTCCAGCGAGCTTGCGCGCGCGCTCGGGGCCAAAGACATCGCACGCGCCCGCTCCGTCTTTGCCGGCGCACATGGGCTGGCTTTTGCTCTGGGCGCCGCCTTGATCGGGCTCTTTGCCTGGCTTGGCGCGGACATGGCCTTGCTGGCCGCCGGGGGATCGCAGGACCTCGCCCGGCTGGGTGCGATCTACCTGCAGATCACCGTGTTTTTTTCGCCCCTCCTGTTTGTCCTGTCGGTCAATTCCGATGCGCTGCGCAACGAAGGCCGCGTCGGGTTCATGGCCGCGATGAGCTTGCTCGTCTCAATCGCCAACATGGCGTTCAACTATGTGTTCATCGCGCAGCTCGACATGGGCGTTGCCGGGTCCGCCTATGGCACCGCTGCGGCACAGGCGGTGTCCTTCGCGATCATTCTGGGCTTTCGCCTGTTTGGAAACACCACGCTGCGCCCCAAGATCCTGTTCACGCACGCGCCGTGGCGGTGCTGGGGTCGTATCCTGGCGCTCGGCGCGCCGCAGAGCCTCAATTTCATCGGTATCGCTCTGGGATCGGCGGCCATCATCACCGCGCTGCAATGGGTCGGCCAGCCCGGCTATGCGGACACAATGAGCGCCTATGGGATCATCACGCGCGTCATCACCTTCGCCATCCTGCCGGTGCTGGGTCTGTCCTTCGCCATGCAGACCATCACCGGAAACAATTACGGCGCATCCCTGTGGCATCGGTCCGATCAAAGCCTGCGGATCGCGCTATGGGCAGCATCGGTCTACTGCGTGTTGGTGCAATGCGGCGTGATGATGTTTCCCGGCCAGATCGCGTCTCTCTTCGTGGATGACCCGCAGGTCATCGCAGAGGTGAGACGCATCTTGCCGATCATGTCATCCGTGTTCCTGCTCGTCGGCCCACTGATGATGATCGCAAGCTACTTTCAGGCCATCGGCTCGGCGGCAATGGCGGCCCTGCTTGGGCTGACCAAACCTTTTGCCTTCGCGATCCCGCTGACGTTTCTGCTGCCTGTGTGGTTCGGAGAAATTGGCATCTGGTTTGCGGGGCCTGTGGCGGAACTCATGCTCTTGACGCTGACCGTCCTCGTGCTGCGTCGCGCGGCGCAGGACCGGCAACTGGCCTACGGAATCTTTCACACCACGACAGGAGCCACCGCATGACCACGCCTCTCCCATCCAGTGCGCAGGCAAAGGACATGGCCCGGCGCCTGCGCGTCGAATTGACCGAAAAGGGCACCCCGATCGGTCATGCAAAAGCCCTGGAACTGGTGGCCCGCAACCATGGGTTCCGCGATTGGAATACGATGTCAGCGGCCATTGGCAAAGGCGTGCCCGAGGCCTGGAACGCCGGCAAACGTGTCAGCGGCCGGTATCTGGGTCAGCGCTTTGACGCGGTTGTGGTTGCGGTTTCGACGCTCCGGCCAGGGTGGCACCGCATCGAACTGGATCTGGACGAAGCCGTCGATGTGATCACATTCGATGGCCTCTCCAATTTTCGCAAACGCATCCGCGGGGTGATCGGACCAAAGGGGCATGCGCTGGAAAAGACCAGCGACGGGCAGCCTCACCTGCAGATCGACGTCGCGCCCTGAGCAGGCCTCGCGGTCAGAATACGGGCGGCGGTGGTCCTTGTTCGACGCGGGTTTTGCCGCCTGCAATGACGCGGACCCACGCAGATAGGCCTTGAAGTGCGACGGACCCAGCGGCAACAGCCAGCATGGCAGTCCTGGGTGGCACAATCGTTAAACCTTGATGGGTTTAACGATTGTGCTTTATGTGTCGAGCCATCAAATCCTTGGAAGAGTCCATGAATATTCGCTCTACCGCGGTCGTTGGCGCGACCAGTCTTCTTTTGCCCTTCGCCGGGTGCGCAAAGTCACGGGAGGCCGCGGGCAAAATCGCGGTCCAAAGCCGAGCAATGACAGCGGCGCCCCCCCCCCAGCTGTGGCCGGATGGGACGCTGGACCTGGCGCCCCACCGACTGCTCGTTAGTGTCTTTGCGTTTCTTGTGAGTGTTGTCCCGGTTCTCTGGCGTCCGCTTCCGGGTCTCTGTTTCGCGGTGTCCGTCCGGGCGCTGATCACCAATCTGGCCGTCTTCCCGGGCCTCGGCTCGGCCCCGCCAGACCAGACCGGACCGGATCAGACAGTTTTCTATGGAGGAGCGACATG
>JBCDEC010000268.1:0-5941 GCA_039179965.1 Pseudomonadota bacterium | reverse complement strand
CCGGAACGGGCCGGGTCTTTTCAGCAGGCATGGATCTGGAGGAAGCCAAAACCGGGCTGCAACTCGACCCGGTCTGGGAACGGCTGTCGGGCGCGCTGGTAGCGCTGCCCGGACTGACCATCGCGGCGCTCAACGGCACGGTGGCGGGCGGAGCGATGGGCATGGTGCTGGCCTGCGATTTGCGCCTGGCCGTGCCGGAGGCCAGATTCTTTTATCCCGTAATGGCACGTGGCTTTTTGCCCCAACCCTCAGATCCCGGCCGAATGTCGGATTTGATCGGTGCGGCACGGGCCAAGATGATCCTGATGGCCGGCCAGAAAATCGACGCCGAAACCGCGCTGAACTGGGGTCTGGTGGACCGGATCGTTCCGGCGGAGGCGCTGGAGACGGAGGCGCGCGCGCTGGCCGCGGATACGCTGAGCGCCGCGCCCGAACATGCCGCCGCCATCAAATCCATGTTCCGCGGCGGCGCATGATCCTAGCGTTTGCGGCGGCGTCCCGGCGTGCGCGAGATAAAGTCAGGCGGTCGCCTGGCCACCCACAGGATGAATCTGGCAAGTCTGGGATGGGTTCGCAAGGCGTCGATTGTGGCATAGTCACGCGCCAGTTCCGCCTCGGTCAATGTTGCGTGAATCTCGTTATGGCAGATCTGGTGCAGCAACACCGTCGGCCCGCCCTTACCACCTTTGAGCTTTGGGACCAGATGGTGCAGACTTTGACGGACATGGCCGGGGATCGGGCGGCGGCAAAGAGGGCAGATTGGATCGGTTCCGGGATCGGCAGACATGGACACTCAGATAGGGCGTTGGACCGCGGGACAACATGACAGGCCTGTTTGACAGGAAAAGAGGGTGAGCGGGTCTATGACGGCTCTGGTGATCGGCGCGGGACCCGCCGGATTGATGGCCGCCGAAGCGCTCTCTGAGGCGGGCAAAAAGGTCATGATCGCGGAGGCCAAACCCTCGCCCGCGCGCAAGTTCCTGATGGCCGGAAAATCCGGGTTGAACCTCACAAAGGCCGAAACGCGCACAGCGTGTCTGGAGGCCTTTGGCACGGCATCGGAACACCTGCGCCCGATGATCGAAGCCTTCGGACCGGACGAGGTCATGGCCTGGGCCGAAGGGCTGGGTCAGCCGCTCTTTACCGGGTCGACGGCCCGCATCTTTCCCAAGGCGATGAAAGCCTCGCCGCTTTTGCGGGCGTGGCTGGCCCGGTTGCAAGAGCGCGGCGTCAGCCTGCGGCGTAACTGGCGTTGGAAAGGCTGGAACATGGATGGCCTGCGGTTCGAGACGCCAGACGGACCACGCGAGGTCGCGGCGCAAGCGACCGTGCTGGCCTGCGGCGGGGCGAGTTGGGCGCGTCTGGGGTCCGACGGTGCCTGGGCCGCCTTCATGCCGCCGGGACAGATCGCCCGGTTTCAGCCCGCAAACATGGGGGTCGATGTCGACTGGAGCGCGCATATGCGCCCGCATTTCGGCACCCCGTTGAAAGGTGTCGCCTTGCGCGCGGGGGATCGTTTGAGCCGCGGCGAGATCGTGATCACCGCGACGGGTCTGGAGGGTGGTGGGCTCTATTCCTTGTCGCCCGTGCTGCGGTCGGGCGCGGATCTGGTGATCGATCTCTGCCCCGATCTCTCAGAGGACACAGTCCGCCACCGGCTCGCGCGGCCGCGCGGCAAGGCAAGTCTTGCCAATCACCTGCGCAAGGCACTCAAGCTCGGCCCGGCGGCGCGAGCGGTGCTGATGGAGTATGCCCGCCCTCTGCCTGAAGATGCCGCGCCCGTGATTAAGGCGCTGCGCATTCCGGTTCGCGGACCGCGTCCTCTGGACGAGGCGATTTCCGTGGCGGGCGGGCTGAGCTTTGAGGCGCTCGACGGCACCCTGATGCTGCGCGACCGGCCGGGCGTATTCGCCGCAGGAGAGATGCTGGATTGGGAGGCTCCGACCGGCGGCTATCTGGTTACCGCTTCGTTGGCCACAGGGCGTTGGGCGGGGCGCGCCGCAGCGGATTGGATTTCGCGGAATGGAGCATCCCACGGTGCCGGTGCGTACAAGCCTGTAAGTTGATGCATACCCACAGTATCCTCCGATCCAACTGGCGTCGGAACTATGTGAAACACTTAAAACCTGACTCAAACTGGTTGCTGCGCACTTTGACCCGGAAGGCTTCAGGTCACGGCAATAAGGCCACGCGTTGCACGGCAGGGCGCGCTTCAATACGGCTAAGATAGTCAGCAAGCGGCGGGGGAGGTTCAGGAAAACGCGCCGTGCGCGCCCAACGCAAACAATGGGTCAGCAGGAGATCAGGAACTGTTATCCGATCCCCCATCAGATAAGGACCTTCGAACTCCTCAGACAAAAACCCTAGATTGCGTGCGTACTCCCACTTCAAGGTGGCTTTCACCTCGGGTACCCGATGTTCCTTGGGAAGAACGAAGCTGTGACGCGCCGCAGCCCAGAGCACGCTGTCCATTTCATCCGATATTCTCTGCGTCAGGGAATCCTGCCGCGCGCGTTCCAAACTACCGGCGGGACACGTCAGTTGATGCGATACGTCTCCCAGATAGGTCATGATCGCAATTGAATCTGAAATACAGACCCCATCCTGGCGCAGAACCGGAATTTTGCCCACGGGATTGACGGTGCGAACCTCGTCGCTCTGTGGCATAGCGGGCGTGTGCTTGTAGGGGAAATCGAGTTCTTCGAGCATCCACAATACGCGGAAGGCGCGGCTGGCACTGCTGCCGATCACTTCGTACATTCGGCCTCCGTTCTGTTGCCGTCAGACTTGCGGCATTGAGCCAACAGATCAAGACCTCAGGACCGGAGGAGAACAGTGTATGTCACAAGTATCAGTCGCGCGCAGTCAGAACAGCCACTTTTATCAGAGCACGCTCCACCAACGCCATAGCGGGCGCCGTATTGCCCGCTGATCGCAATCTCAAGTCTGCCTCGATCAACAGCCCTAACGCCGCTTGCAACCGATCGGCACGCCACCTTTTGGCTTGACGCAGCAGTCGCTCGCGGCGGGGACCAAACACCGGTGGGCGCATTCTGGAGACCCCTTGGGACGGCCCGTCGGGATCACTCACCACCGCGTATAGTGTCCGAAAATGGCGGCTTGCCGCCATACAGAGCGTCACCGGCTGAATGCCTTGCGCGCGTAGCCGCTTCATCACCGGGCCAATCTCGCCCGACCGCGACTCGGCCACGAGGTGCAAGACGTCGTCAAGCGCAGCCTCGGTCGAAACCGGGCCACACGCTGCGATATCGCGCGGCGTAACGGGCTCGGGATCATTGAGTTTGTACAGTGCCAGTTTTTCGGCCGTCTGCCGGAAATCGCCAGGATCAAGCGCTGCGGCCAGATCGCCGAGATCGCGCATCGCCTCTCCAGTGATCGCCCCCAAACCGACACGGGCCAAGATCGCCTCGATTTCTGCACGTGAGGGCGGATCGTCATAGATGGCGGCACAATAAGCATTGGGATGCGCCTCAAACAGTTTGCGCAGTTTAGAACCGGCTCTTAGCGCCCCGGCCGTTATGATCAGTTGCGCA
Source organism: Pseudomonadota bacterium (assembly GCA_039179965.1). Lineage (GTDB taxonomy): Bacteria > Pseudomonadota > Alphaproteobacteria > Rhodobacterales > Rhodobacteraceae > Marinibacterium. The sequence goes on along the minus strand of JBCDEC010000268.1, from coordinate 2,387 downwards.
TCACCGGGTTGCCAGTCTGCGAGTGCCGCTGCCACAGTCTCCGTATGACCATCTCCGGCCTGTTCAATAAAGACGACCCGCGGGCCTGGGAAAAAGCTTTGCGCGCGAATGGAGTCCGACAAAGCCGCCGGGTCGCGAAGCAGATCGGCACCGGACATACGAGCCAGCCGCATCTCTTCCTCGCCGTTGGGGCCTAACAGCGCTGCGATCAATTCCTGCCGACGAAGTGCCACGCGCATCGCATCGGCCCCGTAAATGAGCAGACCGGTTTTGTCAGGATCAGGTCGCGCAAAATAGGCTGGAGCGTCCCGCGGACTCAGTTTCATGCTGGTAAACTGTCTGCTTCGGCGATCAGGCGATCCACGATCTGATCCGCCAGAATGACCATCAGACGGTCTTCGGCATCCCGCGCCGCAGCCTGTGTCGCCACGGTCGTACCGGATGCAGAATAGCTGGTGAAATTGCTGACCTGTCCGCTGAGAAGAACGGCCGTACTGTCCAGATCCCGCAGCGCATAGGCCACCTCGCCCTGAAGGTTGAAGCGGGTCACTTCGTTGGTGGAAGTAATCCCCGCCGCGAGAATACTGATCGAGATGTCATAGCTCAAACCGTAGGCACCGCCGTCGCCCACCGCCGCCCCCCGGCCAAGCCGGTCTTCGATCTCGCGAGTCAAAAGATAGGCAGGGCGGTCCAACGGATCGTCAACACGAACCCGGTTCTGCAACTTGGTTGCGCCACCGGACGCTGTGAATGCGGGCTCAAATCCACAACCCGCGAGCCCGGTCAGCGCACCCAGCAAAAGTACTCGGCGGCTATACAACGACATTGACGATCCGTCCCGGTACAACGATCACCTTTTTCGGCAACGCGCCATCAAGTGAGCGGATGATCGCGTCATGCGCCAGCGCGGCCTTTTCGATTTCTTGCTGATTCATGTCTTTGGGCACAGCGATCTCGGCGCGACGTTTGCCGTTGATTTGAATCGGCAGTGTCACCGTATCGTCGATAAGCATGGCGGGATCTGACTCCGGCCACCGCGCCGTGGTGACAAAACCGTCCTGACCCAGTATCTGCCAGAGTTCTTCGGCCAGATGCGGCGTCATTGGCGCCATCAGCTGCACCAGCACGGACGACGCCTCTCGCTTGACCGCGGCCCCTGCGCCGGACTTGGCCAGGGTATTGGTAAAGGCGTAGAGCTTGGCGATCGCTGCATTGAATCCAAAGCTCTCTACCCCGCCCGTCACCTCATGAATGGTCTTGTGCATCTCGCGCAGCAGCGCCAGATCCGCATCCGCATCCGGTTCGGCATCGCTGGAGGCGATGTCTGTCACCAAACGATAGACCCGTGACAGATGCTTGTACGCTGCTTCCGCACCTGCAGCCGTCCATTCGACATCGCGCTCCGGTGGGCTGTCAGACAGCACGAACCAGCGCGCGGTATCGGCCCCATAGAGACGAGTGATGTCGACCGGATCAACTACATTTTTCTTGGATTTGGACATCTTGGAGGAAGGAATGACCTCGACGAGCGGGCCATCCGCACCGAGGTGTGCCCCCGACTCCGTCCAGTGGATATCCTCAGGCAAATGATAGACCGGGCGGTCGTTCTGATCCCGCGTCATGTAGATTTCATGCGTCACCATGCCTTGGGTGAAAAGCGCGTCAAACGGCTCGATCGCGGATTCAGGCAAATGTCCGCAGATGTGCATGGCACGGGCAAAAAAGCGCGAGTAAAGCAGATGCAGAATCGCGTGTTCGATGCCGCCGATGTACTGATCGACATTCATCCAGTAGGCGGCATCCTCGGCCACTGTCGGCGTATCCGCCCTTGGGGCGGTGAAGCGCGCGTAGTACCAAGAACTGTCCACGAACGTGTCCATCGTGTCGGTTTCACGTCGGGCCGGAGCGCCGCAAGACGGGCATTCGCAGTTGCGCCATGTCGGGTGTCGGTCAAGCGGATTGCCCGGCTGGGAGAAATCGATGGGTTTGTTGCCCTCATCATACGGCAGCTCGATCGGCAGATTTTCCTTCTTCTCGGGCACGACGCCGCAGGTGTCGCAATACACGACAGGAATTGGACAGCCCCAGTAGCGCTGACGCGAGAGACCCCAGTCGCGCAACCGGTATCTCACCTGGCCGGTGCCCAGGCCTTTGTCCTCGAACCAATCGATCGTGGCATCTATACCGCCCTGGCTAGACACCTCGCCGATGCCCGCGAAGTGGTCGATATAGGCCACCGTTTCGGATTTGGCAGGCACGAGTGCCTCGTTCTCAACCTCGATCTCCTCACCCGGCATGTAGAAGGCGTTGCGGACGTTCAGACCATACTTTCGGGCGAAATCAAGGTCCCGCTGATCGTGGGCCGGACAGCCAAACACCGCACCGGT
>JBCDEC010000267.1:0-5989 GCA_039179965.1 Pseudomonadota bacterium | reverse complement strand
CCCGCGGACCTGGCCAAGGCGCTGGCACGGCTGACCTCTGTGGCGCAGGGGATCTGGGCGGATGCGCGGGCCCGCGAAGACATTGCCGCATTCCTGCCGACCCTGGACGAGGTGGTCCGGTTGCGCCGGGAAGAGGCGGCGGCGCTGTCGGACGGCGGCGACGCCTATGACGCCCTGGTGCAGGATTACGAACCCGGCTCGTCCGGCGCGGAAATCGCGGCGATCTTTGAGGCCATGCGCCCGCGTCTTGTGGCCCTGCGCGCGGCAATCCTGGAAAAGCCGATGCCCGTGGGGCTGAGCGGCGAGTTCGACCCGGACCTGCAAATGCAGGTGTCAGAGCAACTCGCGCGCGCCTTTGGCTATGACTTCTCGCGCGGCCGTATCGACAAGGCGGTGCATCCCTTCAGTTCGGGCAGCGGCGCGGACGTGCGCATCACCACGCGCACCAATCCGACCGATCCGTTCAACTGCTTTTATTCCACGATCCATGAAGTGGGACATGCCTCCTATGAGATGGCCGTCGATCCGGTCTATGCGCTGACCCCGTTGGGGCAAGGTGCCTCGATGGGCGTCCATGAAAGCCAAAGCCGGATTTACGAGAACCAGTTGGGCCGGTCCCGCGCGTTCACAGGTTGGATGTTTGAGCAGGTGAAGGCTGTCTTCGGCGCCTTTGGCACGGCCGACGCCGACGCCTTTTATGCTGCCGCGAACCGGGTGCAGAAGGGCTATATCCGCACCGAAGCGGATGAGGTGCAATACAACCTCCACATCATGCTGCGCTTCGATCTGGAACGGGCGCTGATGTCGGGCGATCTGAGCGTGGGCGATCTCGAGGCCGCCTGGAACGACCGCTTTGCCGCCGATTTTGGTTATCCGGTGGACAAGCCGTCTCACGGGATGCTTCAGGACGTGCACTGGTCCGTGGGATTGTTTGGCTACTTTCCAACCTATGCGCTTGGCAATGTCTATGCGGGATGTCTCTATCAGGCGATGCGGCGCGATGTGCCGGATCTGGAGGCTCAACTGGCGCAGGGCGACATGACGGGGACGACGGGCTGGTTGCGCGCCTCGCTGCAGCGCCATGGCGGGCTTTACAGCCCGCGCGAGGTGATCGAGAAGGCCAGCGGCATGGCGCCCAGCGAAGCCCCGCTGCTGGAGTATCTCGAAGCGAAGTTCGGCGCGCTATACGCGCTTTGACATCTGGCCGGTCAGGCGCACTGCTGTTGGCGGTGCGCTTTTGGATCGGGTGGTGTGGGAGTATTTGGACCAAGAAGAACGGGCAGGGGTCTTCCCCGGGATTGGCCGTGGTGCGCTGAGATCTGTGGTATTGGGGCCAACGCCTAGATAAGCGCCATCCGTTCGGCGCGTTCGGGGTCGGGAAACGGCCGGTAGAGACCGAAGTCCGCGTTCAAGATATGATCGTGAACCGCGTTGTAGAGACGTTCGACATCTTCGTCGTCCCGTTTGCCCAGGGTGCGGAAGGCCTGATCCAGCTGCGCGAGATCGGTCACGGCGATTTCCAGCAAGAAATCGCGATGGGCCGGTGAGCCAAGGTTCAGCTTGCGCCGGTAGAGCTGCCAACCGGCGATTGCGCCCTGATCCTGCAAATATGTCATCCAGGTTTCGACCGCCAGGGCGAAGCTGAGCGCCTTGGCATCGTTGTTGAGATCGATGAAACAGGTGTACATGTTCATAGCGCGCCTCCGGTCTGGCGCGCAGAATGGCAGGCAGAGGTTGCCCGAGGCTTAATCCTCGCCCGCCTCTTCCTCTTCGTCGCCCTGATCGGCAATCCAGGCGATACTGACCACCTCTTCGCCGGCGCCGGTGTTGAAGACCTTGACCCCGCCGGCACTGCGCGAGCGGAAGGAGATCCCGTCGACCGGCACACGGATCGATTGCCCGCGTGACGTTGCAAGCATGATCTGATCGTCCATCTCGACGGGGAAAGAGGCGACCAGATGACCGCCTCGCATCGCCTTGTCCATGGCCTGCACACCCATGCCGCCGCGTCCGCGCAACGGATAGTCAAAGCTCGAACTCAGCTTGCCCGAACCGGAGGAGGTAATCGTGAGGATCAGGTTTTCCGCCGCCGACATCTCGGCATAGCGTTCCTGCGGCAAAAGACTGTCGGCATTGCCGCCATCCTCGTCGGTCTCGGTATCCTCGACCACCCCGGCCATCAGGCGGCGCATCTTGAGGTAGGCGGCGCGCTCATCCGGTGTCGCCTCGAAATGCCGGATCACAGCCATGGACACCACGTGGTCGGTGCCTGACAGCTTGATCCCGCGCACACCGGTCGAATCCCGGCCCTTGAACACCCGCACAACCGTGGTGCGGAACCGGAACGCGCGGCCGCTGTTGGTGACCAGCATGACAACGTCATCTTCAGACGCGATCCGGGCGTTCACCAGTTCCACCCCTTCGGGCAGTTTCATCGCGATCTTTCCATTGCGCATCACGTTGGTGAAATCGCTCAGCGCATTGCGCCGCACGTCGCCACCCGAGGTCGCAAAGATGATCTGCAGGTCTGCCCATTCGTCTTCGTCGCGGTCCACCGGCATGATGGCCGCAATGGAAACGCCCTGGGGGATCGGCAGGATGTTCACGATGGCCTTCCCGCGCGAGGTCCGCCCGCCCGCCGGCAAGCGCCAGGTCTTGAGCTTGTAGACCATGCCATCGGTCGTAAAGAACAAGAGCGGTGTGTGCGTGTTGGCCACAAAGAGCGTGGTGACCACGTCTTCGTCTTTCAGGCCACCACCGGAGAGCCCCTTGCCGCCGCGCTTCTGGGCGCGGAAATCGACCAGCGGCGTGCGCTTGATGTAGCCGCCCGCGGTGACGGTCACGACCATATCCTCGCGTTCGATAAGGTCCTCGTCCTCCATGTCACCGGACCATTCCATGATCTCGGTGAGCTCAGCGGCAATGATCGCCATTATGCGCTCACGCGAGCCGAGAATGTCCAGATATTCCTTGATCTTGATGGCCAGTTCTTCGAGCTCGTCGGTGACCTCGCGCACCCCGATCTGGGTGAGGCGCTGCAGGCGCAATTCAAGGATTGCACGGGCCTGCGTCTCGGACAGATTATAGGTCCCGTCTTCGTTCATCGGATGTGTCGGGTCGTCGATCAACTGGATGTACGGCGCGATATCCGCCGCCGGCCAGCGCCGGGTCATCAGCTTTTCGCGGGCCTCTGCCGCATCCGCCGAAGCGCGGATGGTGGCCACGACTTCATCGACATTGCTGACCGCCACGGCCAGACCGCACAGGACATGGCTGCGCTCGCGCGCCTTGCGCAGCAGATAGGCGGTGCGGCGCGCCACCACATCCTCGCGGAAATCGAGGAAGGCCGTGAGAAAGCCGCGCAGCGTCAGTTGTTCTGGCCGACCGCCATTCAGCGCCAGCATGTTGCATCCGAAATAGACCTGCATCGGCGTGAACCGCCAGAGCTGGTTGAGAACCACATCCGCCGTCGCATCGCGTTTCAGTTCGACGACCACCCGCACACCGGACCGGTCGCTTTCGTCCTGAACATGCGAAATCCCTTCGATCCGCTTGTCGCGCACCGATTCAGCGATCCGCTCGATCATCGTGGCCTTGTTGACCTGATAGGGGATCTCGTCGATCACAATCGCAAAGCGGTCTTTGCGCAGCTCTTCCACATGGGTCTTGGCGCGAATGATGACCGACCCGCGCCCCTCCAGATAGGCTTTGCGGGCGCCCGAGCGGCCAAGGATCAGCCCCCCGGTCGGAAAATCCGGAGCCGGTACGTAGTCCATCAGTTCTTCGGTCGACAGATCGGGATTCTCGATCAGGGCCAGCGTGGCGGAAATCACCTCGCCCAGATTATGCGGCGGAATGCGGGTCGCCATGCCCACGGCGATGCCTTCCGAGCCATTGACCAGAATGTTGGGGTAGCGGGCGGGCAGGACAGTGGGCTCGCGCTCCTTGCCATCGTAATTGTCCTGGAAATCGACGGTGTCCTTGTCGATATCGGCCAAAAGCGCCTGGGCAACCTTTTCCAGACGGCTCTCGGTGTAGCGCATCGCCGCCGGGCTGTCGCCGTCCATCGACCCAAAATTGCCCTGGCCTTCGATCAGGGGCAGCGACATCGAAAAGTCCTGGGCCATGCGCACCAGCGCATCGTAGATCGCCGAATCTCCGTGCGGGTGATAGTTGGCCATGACCTCGCCCACCGGCTTGGCCGACTTCCGATAGGACTTGTCATGGGTGTAACCCTGATCGTCCATATGAAAGAGAATGCGCCGATGCACAGGTTTTAAGCCATCGCGCAGATCCGGGATGGCACGGCTGACGATGACCGACATGGCATAGTCGAGGTAGGAGGCCCGCATCTCGGCTTCAATCGAAACCGACGGTCCGTCATAGGCCGGGCGCTCCGGCTTTTCTTCATCGTTTTCAGGCGGTTCGGGAGTGTCGCTCACGTCGTCTGCCCATTCTTTTTGCAGCCTCTATATCTTGTGGCTGCATATTAACAGCATAGGCACATAAGGTGCAATGCCGCGTGGCGCCCGGCCTTGGCAGCCGCTGCACATGACTGCCAACACCCTGTTTTTATTGAAAAGTTAGAAAGACTGCGGAACACTCGAACCAGTCAACAAAAACGAGGTGCGCAGATCAGATGACCGAAACCGAAATGATGTTGAAAGGCTATGGGCTGACCACAGCAGAAATTTTCTACCGGATGCCCGATTACAGTCACGTCCTCAATACCTTCGTCTGGCAAGACTACGACCTGGCGCCCGACCATCCGCGCCTTTTTGAGTTCATCGACTTTTGGAACCGCGAAATCGACGGGCCGCTGCATTCCATCCGCTTCACGCATCGCAAAATGCTGTCCTCGGGCGACTGGCAGAACCTGGTCGGCGAATACACCTATCACTAGGCAGATCCGGTCCGGGCCAACGACCTTCTGCTTCTTTCTTTTTCAAAATACCCCAGACCGAGGGATCCGCCCGCGCGTCAGGCCGAACACCGCGCGCCGCCCAAAACGCAGAACTGGGCGCAATGCGGGTGGTTCAGGGCCACGTCGCCTTCGGCCTCGGCCAGCGTTTCGCCCAACTCGAACCGGGGGTCATAGGGCAAAAGCGTGCAGGCCACCACCACCGGCCGGGCGGCGCCCTTACGTTTGACGACCATGCGTGAAGTCGCACACATCACGTCGCGTGGTGACGTGCCAAGAATGCCCCAGCAAGCGGTTGAGATCTCCGGCACATCGACCGACAGATCCATCTCGGGGAACAGGACGGTCTGCGCAGGATCCTGCGCATCGATGGCAAACCCGTGTTTTTGAAACAGCGCACCATAGCCGGCCCGCGCCGTGGCGTCCTCTTCGGTCCAGAGGCTGCGCCCGGCGACGGACATGGCAATGCCTTTGGCCTGCAGCCAGGCCATCCCCTTGACAGACTGGGCGAAACTGCCCGGTCCGCGCTCCTGGTCATGGCGCGCGGCCGTGTAGTGATCCAGCGAGATCCGCAGGGTCATCCGCGCTCCGTAGCGCGCCTGCAACCGGATCAGGGCTTCCTGACTGCGCGGCCGCATCATCGGGCGCATGGCATTGGTCAGGATCAACAGCCGGTGCCCGGCCTGTAGCGCCCGTTCGGCGATGTCGATGATGTCGGGGTTCATGAAGGGCTCGCCGCCGGTCAGTCCGATCTCTTCAACCGGCCATCCGCGCTCCGGGATTTGCGCGAGAAACCCGGCGACCTCTTCTGCCGTCAGATAGACCAGCGCGTCATTGCGCGGGCTCGACTCGATGTAGCAGCGCGCGCAGGTGATATTGCACAGCGTGCCGGTGTTGAACCAGAGCGTCGTCGGGGCTTCCAGCGCGACCCGGGCGCGCGGCGCGCCCTGCGCCGTCACCTCGGGATCACGGAATTTTTCTGACACGGCAGGAGCCGACGGTGTCGCGGTATGCGCGTGGTCTTTCATACGTCCTTCGCAAGTCTGGTCGTTTTGTTTGGTTCGACTG
>JBCDEC010000266.1:0-6147 GCA_039179965.1 Pseudomonadota bacterium | reverse complement strand
GCTGTCCTGGGCCCAGGACGCCAGTCAGGATTCCATTGATCCCGATGCCTGGACCGCTCTGGTCAGCCGGGCCGAAGATGCGCTGGATGCCGGACGAGCCTCGGACGCCGCGCTGGAGTCCTTGCGCTCTGATATTGCCACCTATCGGCAGCGCTTTGGGGATGCGCGCGACGACAATGCCGCACGCATTCGCAACCTTCAGTCACAGATCACCGCTCTGGGGCCAGAGCCCGAAGACGGCGATGAAATCGAATCCGTGGCCACCGCCCGGGCACAGCTGGAGGCCCGTCTGGAAGAGTTGCGCGCGCCATCCGTGGTGGCCGAGGCGGCCTTCAGCGAGGCCAACGGCCTTGTGTCGGAGATCGACGCCGTGCTGCGCGCGCGCAGCGCCGAGCGGATCTTCAGCCGGGGGCCTGTGCCGATCAATCCGGCGTTCTGGCCAACGGCCATGCGGGAATTGACGGCCTTTTTCGATGGCATGGTTTTCGAAATCGAAAACGCGCTGAACAACGAGGTGACGCGCGCGCGGGCGGCCAGTTCGATCCCGCTGGCCTCATTTCTGACGGTGCTCGGGCTGGTCTGCATTCTGCGGGGCCGCCGGATGGCGGGTCGACTTGGCGACCAGTTGCGCAAGCTTGGCGGGCGTGGCAGCGGTGTCTGGGCCTTTCTGGTGTCGCTGGGCCGCATCTTTATCCCGCTGATCGGTGTGCTTCTGATCCTCGTCGCGATCAGGTCGCTCGATCTTGCCGGAATCCGGGGCAACACGATGATCGGCGGGGTCATGTATTGCGCCATCATCCTGCTGTCCTTCGGCTGGCTGGGCGAACGGGTCTGCGACCTGCGCGAAGACGATGGCCTGATGCCAGAGGGAGGCAAAGGGCGCGCGCAGATCCGCGCTTCGGTCTGGGCCCTGGCGCTGGTGCTGGTGGTGGAGGAGGCCGCCAAGCTCATCATTTCGCTCGACCGGATCGACGAGGCCTCCGCCGCGGTGATTTACTACCCGATCATCGTGATCTCGGGCATTGTCCTGTTTCGCGTGATCATGGTGTCGCGGGTGGACAGCCGCCTGATAGAGTCGCAAGCCAGCGGCGGAGAAGAAGGCGAAGACGGGGAGGCGGAGAAAGTCCCGCCCACCAAGGCGGGTTTGCTGCGAATGCTTTCGCCGGTCCGCATTGCGGCTCAGATCGTTGCCGTGGCAGCGCCGCTTGCCGCCACGGCCGGGTACACCAATGCCGCCATGGCGACGTTGTTCCCGATGATCTGGACGCTGGCCATTGTCGCGCTGGCTGCGGTGTTGCAACGCTTTCTGGCCAATGTCTACGGCTGGGCCACGGGGCAGGGGGCAGCCGCGCTCGACTCGCTGTTCTCGGTCCTGACGGGCTTTTTGCTGACGGCTCTCTCCCTGCCATTCATCGCCCTGACCTGGGGCGTGCGCGACAGTGATCTTTCCGAACTCTGGTCTCGCTTTCTCGAAGGCGTCACGATCGGGGGCACCCGGATTTCACCCGTTGATTTCCTGACCTTCCTGGTGATCTTTGGCTTGGGCTATGGCGCCACGCGGCTGATACAGAGCGCTTTGAAGACCGGGCTTCTGCCAAAGACACGGCTGGATATCGGCGGTCAGAACGCCATCGTCTCAGGCACGGGCTACGTTGGCATCTTTCTGGCCGCTCTAATTGCGGTGACCAGCGCCGGGATCAACCTGTCGTCTGTGGCCATTGTTGCCGGTGCGCTGTCGGTGGGCATCGGCTTTGGCTTGCAGACCATCGTGTCCAACTTTGTCTCCGGCATCATCCTGCTGGTCGAACGCCCGGTGTCGGAAGGCGATTGGATCGAGGTCGGCGGGACCATGGGAATCGTGAAACACATCTCCGTACGGGCCACGCGGATCGAGACCTTCGACCGCACCGACGTGATCGTGCCCAATTCCGACCTGATCTCGGGCATGGTCACGAATTACACGCATACGCCCACCGGGCGGGTGATCATCGCCGTCGGTGTGGCCTATGGCACCGACAGCAAACGGGTGGAGAGGATCCTGCAGGAAGTGGCCGAAGACCATCCCATGGTGCTGGCGCGCCCCGCCCCGTTTGTCGTCTTCCAGGGCTTTGGCGCGGATGCGCTTGATTTCGAAGTTCGGGTGATCATTCGGGATGTCAGCTGGGGGCTATCGGTCCGCACCGATCTGAACCATGCGATTGCCGAGCGCTTTGCTGCCGAGGGGATAGAAATCCCGTTCAAGCAAACGGATATCTGGCTGCGCAATCCCGAAACCCTGGCCCGGCACGACACGTCCGACCCAAACGCGCAGGGTGGGGCGGACCCCATGCCCGAGCGGCAACGGGAACTCGATGCGGATCCCGATGACGCCGCCGACAACGGGCCGGACACCAGCACCTCCACGTGATCAAGGCCGTGGGGCGGGCGTCATGTAAAGGCGGTTGCGCCTGACTTTGGAGTTCTGCTAATGGACAGCGCACGGAGAGGTGGCCGAGTGGTCGAAGGCGCACGCCTGGAAAGTGTGTAGGCGGGAAACCGTCTCCAGGGTTCGAATCCCTGTCTCTCCGCCACCGACCCTGGTCTGTCTGTGACTTTATCCCTTTCACCGTAATTTCTGCCGTCTTTCCGCGGGTTAGCGCTATGCCCGCTGAGCAAAGACGCGCGGCTGGCCGGGCGTGCGGCCTGATATCGGCCGGCGTCTCTTTGGTGCGATGCACGGGGTTCGGTTTTGGCGGGTTTGCGTGGAAACAGGGAATTTACAGGGAATTTATGATTTTTTGATAGCAGTTTTGGCCAAAACGGGTCTGGTTTAGTATCTGTTTTCAGTGGGTTGATACTGGTTTCCCTGTTCTGAATGAACAGGGAATTTCTGCGGGCCGTACAGGGAACACGTCTGTCAATGACAGGGAAGATATACTTCAATAACAGGGTTTTGCGTTGTGTTGCCGCTAGACCTCTGTGAGCCGCAATTGCTCCACCCAGTCGAGTGGCAGGGGCCGTGCGATCAGGCGTTTTATCGTGATCTGCGGCGGCAGGGTTCCGTTCAGGATCGCTGTCTGGATCTTCGGTGCCAGGAAAGCGAGTTGGGCGCGGGTGCGGATGTTGCTCTCTGAATGCCCTTCGTGGCGAGCGATGTCTCCGAGAGGTGTTCCGGATCGCAGGGCTGCGGTCCAGCGATGGGCGTCGGCGAGCACGCGGATCAGCGTGGCGTCCGGTGTGGGGAGATGCTCGCCGATGCTAATCTTCGTCTCGACACCACGGCGGCGGCAGGTGAACGGGGCGGAGATCGACAGCAGGTTCGGATCGAGATCGTGAGGGTGCCGGGCCAACGCGCTAGCCAGGGCCTCGGTGCTCAGATCCATGGTGATTGTGTCGTGTGTGATCCGTCCGCTGTTAAGGAACCGGGCGGCGGTTCTGATACCCTGCGTCCGGATGTCCGATGCAAGACTTGCAGCGGTATCTGCGACCTGTAAGGCCACGGCAATGTCGTCCCCGACGACCAAAGTCTGCTGTGCCGCACAGTCTTCCAGATAATCTGCTATCACTCTGGCGACCGCGGTCTCAAAGGGCGTCGCGGGGAGGCGCCAGCCTTTAAGGTCGGTGCCGCCGGAGATCAGGCGGTTGGAGGTGTAGTATCGATGGCGTCTGGCGCCGCGATTTGTATGCGTCGGGGTGAGCTGCTCTCCGGTCTCATCGCGGAACATACCTTTGAGGGGCGCGGAGCTTGTCGTTGATCCGACCTGTCTGCCGCCACGCTGCCTTGCGCTGGTCGACTGTAAACGTGCCTGAACGGCGTCCCATAGCGTGTCATCGATGATCGCAGGATGCGTCCCGGGGAACGATTTATCCTTATGGCGGATCAGTCCGCGATAGACCGGATTGGTCAGGATCTTGTGGATTTGTCCGCGGCTGAAGGTGCTGCCCCCTTGTTCCCGGCCACTGGCAAAGATCCGGTGTTTGGAGTGAAGCCCGTGCGCCTTTGCAGCCCTGGCGGTGGCATTGAGACATCCATGCTCAAGGTAAAGCTCGAAAAGCCGGTTCACCACCTCAGCTTCGGCAGCATTGACCACCAGCTCTCGGCGGTTTGGATCAGGATGCGGATCATATCCGATCGGGGCCAGCCCGCCCATCCAGAGCCCTTTCTTCTTGGAGGCCGCGATCTTGTCGCGAATACGCTCGGCTGTGACCTCGCGCTCGAACTGGGCGAAGGACAACAGCACATTGAGCGTCAGCCGCCCCATGGAAGACGAGGTGTTGAAGGCCTGGGTGACGGCGACGAAAGAGCAGTGTGCAGCGTCCAGCCTTTCAACCAGCTTCGCAAAATCCGCCAGTGACCGGGTCAGCCGGTCGATCTTGTAGACCACCACCATGTCGATGCGACCTGCATCGATGTCGGCCATCAGGCGCTGCAGGTCCGGTCGATCGAGCGTACCGCCAGAGATCCCGCCATCATCATATCGGGCGGGTAACATCTTCCAGCCCTCATGCCGCTGGCTGGCAATATAGGCCGCACAAGCCTCGGCTTGCGCGTCGAGCGAATTGAAGTCCTGGTCGAGCCCTTCGTCAGAAGATTTGCGGGTGTAGATGGCGCAGCGGATCTTGGGTTTACTCATGCCTTTGCCGTTCCGGTCAGACCAAAGAAGCGTGGTCCGGACCAGCGGGCCCCGGTGATCTCGCGGGCGATGGCGGACAGCGACCGATAGCGTTCGCCATTCCAGACAAACCCGTCATCCGTGACCTCAACCAGATGGGTCTTGCCATTCCATTCGCGCAGGAGGCGCCCACCGGGGCGCAGGATCGGGGCCTTCGGTTGGCGCTCAGCGACCGCCTGCGCGCGCAGTTTGGCCGCAAATCCTTTTGGCAATCCGCCGTTTCGGCGGGCTTGCATCTCGAAGGCAATAAACCGGCGCAGGAAGGGCTTGCTCAGCCCCTTCGGGACCGGAGAGCCGATGATCTGAGACCAGGCGGCGGTCAGAGCCGCCCGGTCCATGGTCTCCAGATCCGCGAGCGCGGTCATTTAGGGGCCTCGGACGCTGCTCTGATCCGGTAGATTGATCCGCCTTTATTACCATTGCCGGGCAGTCGCTCGATCACATGGCCTGCCTTGCGCAGACCGCTGAGGGCTGCGCGTGCGGAATGGGGCTGCCAACCGGTGGCTTTGCAGAGGGCGTCAAGGCTGGCGCCCTTGGGTTTTTCCAGCATAGCGAGAACGCGTAAGATCTTGGTCGCTTTTTGTGGTGGCGGTGTCATGGGACTCTCCTGTCATTCAGGGCGGCGGTATGCTGGCCCCGGTACCGGAGAGAGCCCGACGCATGTGTCGGGCATGCGTACAGCAACGCTCGTTGGCGCGGCGAAGTCCAGTCGCAACCGGATATGGTAGACGATGCCGTGCCAAACACTTCTCATGGTACGGAGTTCTTGCTATGTTCTATTTACATTATTCGATTTTTACCGGATCTTCCAACACAAGAGACGACTCGGGGAGGACAGATCGCGGCCGCAAGGCTGCGACGTTCAGGCCGGGAGTCTGAACGTCCGCCCTCCGTCAGGACAGCGGCATCCTCTCCCGGATAACACCGCGCCAGATGGCGCAAAGAATTTTTGCGAGAGCGTCCAGGTCGGCGTAGAAAGAAATGTTGATATGGCAGAACGCACCATCGAACAGATTGCGCCTGATGATCTCAAAACCTGGGTGCGCAATGCCCGAACGCATTCGAAGAAACAGCTGAGGCAGATCGCGGACAGTATTGAGCGCTTTGGATTTACGAATCCGGTGTTGATTGACCGTGAGAACCGGATCCTGGCCGGGCACGGCCGGGTTGCCGCGGCAAAGACGCTTGGGATGGCCGCTGTGCCGTGCCTGCGCTTTGAGCATATGACAGAAACCGAGAAACGCGCCTACGTGCTTGCGGACAACAAGTTGGCGCTGAACGCGGGTTGGGATGCTGACCTGCTGGCGGCTGAGTTGGGTGCGCTTCTGGAAAGCCCGGATCTCGGCCTTGTCAGAGGAAACTCGATTGTGAAGGGCAGGGCGTTTTCATAACATTGTCGAATGACAAAACGCTCCCCATTCCGCTACTTCAAAACCAGCCCCGAGATCATTCGCCTAGCCGTGATGATGTACGTTCGCTTTCCGCTCTCGCTCCG
>JBCDEC010000265.1:0-6167 GCA_039179965.1 Pseudomonadota bacterium | reverse complement strand
TCGAGACGATCATCGCCTGGGCGGCTCTTGAAAGCATGGCGGCGAGGCTGGCGGTGGAGCGCGCCAGTGATGCCGAGATTGCTTCGCTACGCGCAATGGCCGCGCGTTATTCGGAAACCGAGGCGGGCGCCGACATTCTGGAATATTCTGAAAACAACATTCGTTTCCACCAGCGGATTTTGGAGATATCGCATTGCAGTTTGCTGGCCCGGATGGCCGAAGACCTCTTTGTACATATGCATGCGGTGCGCCGCCGCGCGATCGGAGAGGGCAATCGCATTGCCCGATCGCGCGCCGACCATATAGGCATTATCGAAGCCTTCGAGGCGCGGGATGCCGAAGCCGCCGCGGACCGCGTGCGCCTTCACACGATAAAACTGCACGACCATGTGCGCACACACTGGCCCGCGGCGATTGCCGGGGCGGATCAAGATCAAGCGAAAGGACCAACGTCATGAAAGCCCTTGAAGGCGTCAAGATTCTGGATTTCACCCATGTTCAGTCGGGACCGACCTGCACGCAGCTTCTGGCCTGGTTCGGGGCTGACGTGCTCAAAGTCGAACGGCCCGGATTCGGGGACGCCACGCGTAAGCAGCTGGTGGATGTGCCCGGTGCGGACAGCCTCTACTTTACGATGCTCAACCATAACAAGCGGTCGATTGAGCTGAACTCAAAGAACGAGACCGGCAAGGCGGTGCTGACCCGGCTCATCGAGGAATGCGACGTGCTGGTTGAGAACTTTGCCCCCGGCGCGCTGGATCGGATGGGGTTCGGCTGGGAGCGGATTCAAGAGATCAACCCACGTATCATCATGGCCTCGGTCAAGGGATTCGGTCCCGGCAAATACGAGGATTGCAAGGTTTACGAGAATGTCGCGCAATGTGCCGGCGGGTCGGCCTCGACCACCGGTTTTCTGGATGGTCCGCCGCTGGTGACGGGCGCGCAGATCGGCGACAGCGGGACCGGGTTGCACCTCGCTCTGGGTATTGTCACGGCGCTCTATCAGCGGGAAAAGACCGGTCGGGGCCAAAAGGTGCTCGCGGCGATGCAGGACGGGGTGCTGAACCTCTGTCGCGTCAAGCTGCGCGATCAGCAGCGGCTCGATGCCGGGCCGCTCAAGGAATACAGTCAGTTTGGCGAAGGCATCCCGTTTGGTGAAGCCACGCCGCGCGCGGGCAACGACAGTGGCGGCGGTCAGCCCGGACGCATCCTGAAATGCAAAGGATGGGAAACCGATCCCAATGCCTACACCTATTTCATCACTCAGGCCGCCGTCTGGGAAGCGATCTGCGATGTGATCGACAAGCCTGAGTGGAAGACCGCCGAGGGCTATGCGACGCCGCCGGAGCGGCTGGACAAGCTCAACGAGATTTTCGGAACCATTGAACAATGGACGATGACCAAGACCAAGTTCGAGGTGATGGATATCTGTAATCCCCTCAACATTCCGGTGGGGCCGATTTTGTCGACCAAGGAACTGATCGAGGACGAGGGCCTGCGCGCAACCGGCACGATTGTGGATGTCGATCACCCGGAGCGCGGCACCTATGCCACGGTCGGCTGCCCGATCAAGCTGTCGGAAAGCCCTGTAGAGGTGACACGGTCGCCGCTTTTGGGTGAACATACGGTCGAGATTCTGCGCGACGTTCTGGGCTATGAGGGCGATGCGTTGAGCGAAGTGATTTCATCGGGGGCCGTGGGCGACGTGACGCTCAAGGCGGCTGAGTAACCAAGGAGGGGCCGGGATGGGTCTGCACCAGATCACGTTGCCCGTACGCGGCGACGGCAAAGGAGACGCGGTTTTTGCGCATGCGGCCGCGCTGGCGCGCCGGTTCAAGGCGCATGTGCAAGTGATCCATTGCCGGCCCTCGGCGACAGACCTGATGCCCTTTGGCGTCGTGGTGCCGCATTTTCTGCGCGAGCAGCTGACAGAAGTGACGACACGCGCCGCCGAGGCACAGGAAGAAGGGCTTCGTGCCGCGTATCAGGACCTCGCGACGCGAATGGGGCTGGTCGAGCAGGCTGCCGAGTCGGGAAAGGCCACAAGCAGTTTCGTTGAATACACCGGCAAGCAGGTGGACGGGGTGAAGCATTACGGACGCCTGGCCGATCTGATCTGCGTTCCGAAGCCCGACAAAAACTCGGGACTGGGGTTCAACACGCTCAAGTCGGCGCTGTTCTCCTCTGGCCGTCCGGTGCTGATGTGCCCGGAGCGGATGTCGGTGGCCGCCGATCTGGGCCGTCACGTTGCGCTGGCCTGGAACGGATCTCTGGAGGCGACAAGGGCGCTGGCGCTGGGCATGCCGCTGCTGGAAGCCGCGGATGACGTTACGATCCTGACCACCGGCGAAGAGCCGCACGCGACAACGGCCGAAGAGTTGCAGGCCTATCTGGCGATTCGCGGCCGGTCCTGTTCGATTCGCCGGTTTGATCATCCCGGTCCGGTCGGGCGCAGTTTGCTGTCCGAGGCGCATGGCGCGGGCGCGGACCTGTTGCTGATGGGCGCCTACCACGTAAGTTACGAAAAAGAAGCGATTTTCGGCGGCAATACGCAGATTGTCGTCGACGAGGCCGAGCTTCCGGTCGTGCTTGTGCACTAAAGTATTCCGTTTTCAGAGAAATTTTGGGTTTTGCCTTTGGGTGTTTTGCTCTACCTCCCTCCGAGCGAGTATTTTTGTTTCGCATAAGTGAGGGTCGGTGAAAGAAAAGAACCTTTGCAAATGCGGGCCGCGAGGCTTGCTCTAACAGGGACGGATGTGACCCTTGCCGGTCACTTAAAGGAGGAGAAAACGCTCATGTGGATTAAAACTCTTGCTGCCAGCGCGTCGGTACTGGCGCTGACCGCGCCGGCCGCGATGGCCGAATGGGAACCACGCAAACCAGTTGAATTTATTATCATGGCCGGCACCGGCGGCGGTGCAGACCAGATCGCGCGCCTGTTGCAGGGCTTGATCGACAAAAAGGATCTGAGCCCGCGTCCGTTTATTCCGATCAACAAACCGGGCGGGTCCGGCGCGGAAGCGTTGCGTTACCTGCAGGACAAGGAAGGCGACAATCATACGATCATGATGACGCTGAACAGCTATTACACAACGCCGGTGATCCAGGAGGATCTGGGCGTGGATGTCAATGCGTTCACGCCGATCGGCCTGATGGCGCTGGATACATTCCTGCTATGGGTCAACACCGACCGAGACGACATCGATGATCTCGACAGCTACGTGGCGGCGGTCAAAGATGCCGGTCTGGACTGGAAAGTCGGCGGAACCGGCTCTGGTCAGGAGGATTCGATCCTGACGGCGATGATGGAAGCCGAGTTCGACTATGAGGTGACCTACATCCCGTTCCCCGGCGGCGGCACCGTGGCCAAAAACCTTGTGGGCAACCAGATCGATTCGACGGTCAACAATCCGTCGGAGCAGATGGAGTTCATGCGCGCAGGAAATTCCAAGCCGCTGGTGCAGTTCACCGGTGAGCGAATGGCGGCCTTCCCGGAAGTGCCCACGGCCAAGGAGCTGGGCGTTGACATCGAGTACTACATGCAGCGGTCGGTCAACGGACCGCCGGGCATGGATCCCGAGGCGGTGGCCTGGTACACCAACCTCTTTAACGAGCTCTATCAATCCGAAGAATGGCAGAGCTTTTGTGCCGAAGAGGGTCTGGATTGTCCGGGCATGATCCAGGGCGACGAACTGGCCGATTTCCATGCCCAGCAGCTGGATGCGCATATCAAGCTGATTGATCAGGTCGGCGCTGACAAGATTACCGGCGAGTAAGGCCGGGAGATAAAGCCGGCGCGGTTCGCGCCGGCTTTGCAATACCTGTCGACGAAAATCCCCTCTATAAGGGGAGGCGGGGCGTCTGTGACCGCCCCGCAGGATAGATAGAGGGGCAGATGACCACACGCACTGCTGAGCTGTTGATGGCGCTTGCCACGCTTGCGTTGTCGATCGGATTGATGCTGAACGTTTATCTGGACGGGCTCGCGATCGGGTGGATCGAGGGACGCGGACCGGGTGCGGGGGTCTGGCCGTTCTGGCTGTCGGCAGGAATGGCGGTGGCCTCGCTCGCGACGCTGGTGCGCTGGTTTCTCGGCGCGACCCCCGAATCGCGCTCGACCGACCCTTTTATCGCGCCCGAGACGCTCTTTATCGTGGTGGTCTCTGTGATCGCGCTGACCGCGCTGCTGATCATGATGACGATCGTCGGGACGTATCTGGCTCTGATGATGTTCATGTTCTTCTACGTCCGCATCATCGGCAAGCACGGCTGGGGCATGACAAGCGCAATGGTTCTGGGCACGCCGGTCTTTGTCTATCTTCTCTTCGAGGTGGCGCTGACGAAGTACCTGCCCAAGGGTCTGCCGATCTTCGAAGAAGGGTTCCTGGTCATCGATAATCTGCGTTACGAATGGTTTTACTGAGGTCGCGCCCATGGAAATGATCCTTGTTTCACTGGGCGCCGGCCTCCTGCAGGCCTTCGAGCCGCTGAACCTGTTCATGATTTTCGCAGGATGCCTGGCTGGTCTCTTCGTCGGCTGCATGCCGGGGCTGGGCTCGGTCAACGGGGTGGCGATCCTGTTACCGGTCACGTTCCTTGTGCCACCGACGGCAGCGATCATCTTTCTTTGCGCGCTCTACTACGGGGCGATGTATGGCGGGGCCATCAGTTCGATCACGCTGGGGATACCCGGCGCCTCGACCGCCGTCGCCACCGTCTTTGACGGGCGACCGATGGCGCAGCAGGGCAAGGCCGACAAGGCTCTGATGGCGGCGGCTGTGGCCTCGTTCATCGGCGGTACGGTCTCGGTGATCCTGTTTACTCTCTTTGCCCCGCCGCTGGCTGTTTTCGCGCTGAAATTTGGACCGCAGGAAGAATTCGCCCTGATGGTTCTGGCCTTTGCCACGTTCATCGGGCTGGGCGGGGACGACATACCCAAGACAATCTTTTCGATCCTGCTGGGCCTTGTTCTGGCCGCCGTCGGGTTCGACATCATCTCGGGCCAGCCGCGAATGATCTTTTTCGATATGGTCGAATTCCAGCGCGGCATCGGCTTTCTGGTGCTGGCGATTGGCGTCTATGGCATCGGTGAGATGCTGTGGACGCTGGAAAGCACCAATGGCCAGATCGCGATGCACAAAGTCAAGGTGACCTGGACACGGATCAAGGCCAACTTTGCCGATCTGAAGGACTACATCAATTCCACGTGGCTGGGGTCGTGCCTGGGATTTGTCGTGGGCACGCTGCCTGCTGCGGGCGCCACGCCCGCCTCGTTGATGTCCTACGGGTTGTCAAAGACGTTCTCGAAGAACCCTGACAGTTTCGGCAAGGGCAACATTGCCGGTGTGGCGGCTCCGGAGGCGGCGAACAATGCGGCCTCGACGGGTTCGATGCTGCCGATGATCACGCTGGGAATCCCGGGCTCGCCCACCACAGCGATCCTGCTGGGGGGTATGATCATCTGGGGGCTGCGGCCCGGGCCTCTGCTGTTTTCCGAAAACCCCGACTTTGTCTGGGGGCTGATCGGCTCGATGTACGTGGCCAATCTCGTGACCGTGGTGCTGAACATCGCCATGATCCCGCTGTTCATCCGCGTTCTGGCGATGCCTTTCAGCTTGTTGACACCGATAATCTTTGTGCTTTGCGTTCTGGGCGTTTTTGCGACAACGGACCGGATGTTCGACACCTGGATCATGCTAATCATCGGGATCGCAGGATATCTGCTGCGCAAGCTCAACTATCCGGTGGCGCCTGCCGTGCTGGCGATTGTGCTGGGGCCTCTGGCCGAACGCTCGATGCGCCAGTCGCTGATATCCAGCCGGGGCGATGTGATGACGTTCTTCGAACGCCCCATATCGCTGACATGCATGCTGATCGCCTTTGCGCTGATGGCCTACCCGGTGGTGCTGAAGGTGATGCGAAAACGCAAGGCGGCGCTCGCCGGAGACTAGCGTTCAGGCTCCGTGCCTGATGCGGTGGGTCGGATTGCAAACTTTGAACAGTCGGAGCCGGTCAGCACCCCGTCGTCTGTCGGGAAGGACTTCAATTCAACGATCGCTTGCGCGACCGTAGCATGATCCATGAACACCGGCCTGTTATGGCATGTTTCGGCGTGATCAGGATCTTGCCGCGATGATCGCCGGCCTCCATCATCGCGTGGGCCTGGC
>JBCDEC010000264.1:0-6243 GCA_039179965.1 Pseudomonadota bacterium | reverse complement strand
AGGATGTCGATGAACGCATCGATGTCAGCGGCATGGTGGTTTTGGCGGGCGCGGTCCTGGCTCTGCTCGTGGCTCTGGATCAGGGCGCCGATTGGGGTTGGGCCTCGGCCCCGGTTCTTGGGCTTCTTGTCGTGTCGATATGCCTCCTGGCGGTCTTTCCGCTGGTCGAGCGGCAGGTCAGAGATCCGCTTTTGCCAATGGATCTGCTGTCCAACCGACCCTTCCTGATCACGCTTGCAGGCAATGGTCTTTGTGTTCCGGCGTTTTTCATCGCCTTCCTCTACTTCCCCCAATACATGACCAAGTCGCTGAACTGGACGACATGGAATGCCGCCCTGGGCATGGTGCCGTTGATGGTTCTGTTGTCGGTTGGTTCGGTGGTTTCGGGCAGGTTCTACAAGGTCCTGGGCCCCAAACGTCTGCTCTGTATCGGCTTTCTGCTGCTTTTCGCCGGATGCCTGGCCGTTCTGTTTCTGGAACCCGCCTGGGGCTATCTTGGCCTTCTGCTCCCGGTCATGCTGATTGGCTTGGGGGCAACCCTGTGTGTCGGACCGGCAGGCACCGCCTCGATCGCCGCCGTGCAGGAAAAGCGGGCAGGACTGGCGGGCGGCTTGTCCTTCACCACCCACCTGATTTGCGGAGCTGTTGGTGTCGCCGCAGCGACGGCCATCCTGTATGACACCAGCCGACGGGCGTTGGAGGCCGGGTTGAGCGCTGCCGGCATCACACTTTCAGCCGCCGATCAGAAGGTTCTGATCGGCAATGACCCTGACAACAAAGCCGCGCAGGAAATCTTTGCCAAGCTGTCGGCGGAACAGGTGGATGCCGCCCGGACCCTTTTGATCGACGCCTTCGCGTCTGGTCTGTCGAACGCCTACTGGGTGGCCGTGGTGGCGGCTTTCTTTGGTCTGGTGGCGATGCTTATGCTGGACGAAGACAAGCTGCGGACGGCTGAGGCCAGCTAGGACCCTGCCCGATACGTCCTTGGAGGCGTTCGAATGACGACCGCGGGTCGCGATGCCAATGGTCTGAAACACATGTTGGACCTTCCAACCCGATCCGACCCGGACGCAATTGCCTCTTGCCTGACCGTCACGGACGCAATGCGGGCCCGGGTTGACCCCGCTGGGCACTGGCACGCGACCTTGCCGCAAAAGCGCTCATCAGGACTGCGATCCAAGGCCTTTCAACCGGCGGCCTTGTCTTTCGCCCGGCACAGGGTTGGACGCCCGCCCCATTTCGGCAGGCGCTTGCCCCGCCGCCCGCTAGAACCGTCCTTCGCGCGCGACGTCGAAGGTGAAAAAGCCGTCTTGAGACGTGGGGCGTTGCAGGACCTCGGGGTGGCGCAAGGTGCGGACCGTGTCGTTGTATCCAGCGGACCAGTGTTCTTCCATGGTGCGCCGGGAGAACTCAAAATCCTTCGAGGTGCCTTCATAATCTCGTGCCCGGTAGATGAGCTGGATGATGTTATAGACCTTCTCATCGGCGACATCGGACAGGTCCTGCGCCAGATCGCTCTTGGCCAGATCTTCCGGCAGTTCCTGAAGGAGCTGCCACAGCGACCGTCTGACCTTTTGCCGCTGTCGGAAGCTGTCGGTCACAAGGCGAGTCCGGCTGGAGAACCGGATTTCCTTCTGGCGCAGGTCCGCTTCCATCAGATTGCTTGGCAGCCGGCCGCGCGCATTCCACAGATCAACCTGAAATGTCAGTGTGTCCTGACGCGCATGGCTTTCCAGAACCCAGTCGAGCGGTGTGTTCGATACAAGCCCGCCGTCCCAGTAATACTCCCCTTCGACATTGACCGCAGGAAATCCCGGCGGCAGCGCGCCGCTGGCAAGCACATGGCTGACGTCGATCTTGTGGGTCTTGGTGTCGAAATAGACAAAGTTGCCGGTTTGGACATTGACCGCGCCGACACTCATCTGCGGCGCCGCGGCATTCATGTAGTCAAAGTCCACCAGACGCTGAAGCAGATTGCGGATGGGCGTGATGTCGTAAAAGCTCAGCTGATCGATATGGGTGGCCGGCGCAGACAGTGGCGAGGGGAACCGAGGCGTGAAAAAGCCCGGCTGACCAAACACCAGTGTATTGAATGCGCGCATCTGGTTGACCATCCGATGCGAGATGTCATCCAGCGGCAGGGCAAAGTTGGGAATGCCCACGGGCGACCGGGTCACTTCATGCCAGAACTCCCGCAACCGCTCGACCCGCAATTCAGGTGGGTTGCCACAGATCAGCGCCGAATTGATCGCCCCGATCGAGATCCCCGCAACCCAATCCGGGTAGATGCCTGCTTCGTCGAGGGCCTGATAGACCCCCGCCTGATAAGAGCCGAGCGCTCCGCCGCCCTGCAAAACCAGGGCAACACGCTCAAAGGGCAGCGACGGGTCGGGCGGCTCAGAGCCGGTTTGTGGCGTCTGGTCGCTGCGGGTGGTCATGTTGAGGCGCCTTTTCTGTGGATCCGCGATGCCTGAGGCAGTCTATTGCATGAACCAGCCGTGGCTCACGACAATCGACTGGCCGGTCATCACATTGCTCTTGGCCGCCGCGAGAAAGAGCACCGCATCGGCCACGTCATCGGTGGTGGTGAATTCTCCATCAACGGTTTCCTTGAGCATGACGTTCTTGATCACCTCTTCTTCCGTGATGCCAAGTTCTTCGGCCTGTTCGGGGATCTGCTTGTCAACCAACGGGGTGCGCACGAAGCCCGGGCAGACGACATTCGCGGTCACGTTGTGCTCTGCCCCTTCCTTGGCCAGCACCTTGGCGAGACCGATGAGCCCGTGTTTTGCGGTCACATAGGGCGCTTTCAACTTGGACGCCTCCTTGGAGTGGACCGAGCCCATGTAGATGACGCGACCGAAATTGGCCTTGTACATGTGCTGGAGACAGGCCTTGGTGGTGAGAAACGCACCATCGAGATGGATCTTCAGCATCAATTGCCACTTGTCGAACGGAAAATCGACAAAGGGGGCCACGATCTGAATGCCGGCGTTGCTGACCAGAATGTCGATCTTGCCATACTTCGCGATCGTGGCGTCCACCCCAGCATTGACCTGGTCTTCGCTGGTCACGTCCATCTTCACGGCAAAGGCGTCGCTGCCGCTTTGCTTGAGCTCTTCTGCCGTGGCCTGGGCCGCATCCAGATTGAGGTCCGCAATGACGGGGATGCCGCCCTCGGCCGCGAAACGGATCGCGATTTCCTTGCCAATGCCGCTGGCTGCGCCGGTTACAATCGCAACCTGTCCATCAAAACGTCCCATGTAGTCCTCATCGGTAGAAGGTTTGACATCGAAAGACTCGCATCACGCGGGTCCAATGATCATCTGAGATAGTCGTAGACCACCTCGCCAAGTCCCAGCGTCAGGTCGCAGGTGTAATGGGTGCCGCCCAGAACCTCGCGCACCGGCAGGCGGGACACGTCGCACATGACATGATCGAAAAACTGCAGCGCGGCCGGCCCCTCCCAGGCGCCTTTGACGGTGACGTCCTCAAGATAGTACCGCACCAGTTCGCAGACCCGTGGCGTGCAATCCACATGCGGGATGATCTTGAGCATGAAGTTCGGCTTCTTCAACGCCTCCGCGAGCGGGGCAATCGCCTTTTCGCGGTGTTTGTACCCCATCGAGGCCGTCACGCAGAGCGCCGAGCCATAGTGCAGCGTGCCCATGAGAACTTCGCCTTCGTGGCTGAGCTTCGGGCTTGCGAGCTTTTTGGGAAAGCCCCAGATTTCGCGACCGCCCGCGATGGGGGAATCGTCATCAAGATACATGGCGTGCACATAGCCGCCTTCCTGCACCGTGCCGTCCTCGGCCGTATAGCGCACCGGAATCACCTGGCCGGTTTCCGTGTAATCGCCAAAGCCGGTGGAGTCCGGCATTCGAATGAACTCATAGGCCACCGTGTCGCCCAGCGGCTCCAGCGGCTCTGGCACAACCGCTCGCAGGACCTCGGGGTCCGAGCGGTAGGTTATCACCACAAATTCACGATCGTAAAACTTGTAGGGACCTTTGGGGTAGGACGGATTGTTGAGCGGCATGGCAAAGGCATTGGACCGTACGTCAGACAGTTTCACTGGCACCCTCCTGGCAACATCTTGGCGCGGCGCATCTCTGACAGCGCCGGGCTCATGACCCTCTCTAAATTCTTTGCAGGTGCGTGCAAACCGTCCAAGCGCCGGGACCTTCGTTTTGTGCCTCAACAGCCGGCAATCGCGTACCGGCCCGGCACTTCACCGCCTGCCAAGACGCCGTCAGGCTTCTTCCAGGCCAATGCAATGCGCGCGCAGCCATGTCATGAAACCGCGCGGATTGTCTTTCCACTGCGCCCAGTCCACTGGGGTGATCGGGTTGCCGACAATCGGCCGCTGCGGTTTGTTCAACGCGTGACAGACTTCGTGCAGCAACAGACCTTGCCGCAGTGTCGGCGAAATATTGGCCGCGATCTGATAGGCGCGGCTGTTCTGACCCGGAAAGCGCAGCGGCAGCACCGTGGCACCGGACCGGAATATCATCTTGGCTGTGAAGGCGTTCCAATCCCGCTCGATCACCGGTCCGAACGCGCGATCGGCCGAGGCCACCACGCCGGAGGGAAAGAGCGCCACAGCCCCGCCAGAGGCCAGATGCTCCATGGCATCGCGGCGCATGTCGAGGTTCTTGGTCCGCGCTTCGGGATCATGCGCAAATGGCACCGGGATCATGAACGGGTCGATCTCGCCAACGCCGGTCAACAGCGACCGGGTCAGGATCTTGTAGTCGTTCCGCGCCCGGCCGATCAGTTCGGCCATCACCATCCCGTCGACCAGCCCGTGCGGGTGATTGGCGGTGATCACGAGGGGGCCGTCCGCGGGAATACGCGCGATTTCACGAGCCGGCGTTTGCAATTCGATGCCCATGACGCCCAGCGCCTGCGTCCAGAAAGCCTGCCCCGAAGGCACGCCCAGGGCTTCGAACCGCCGGATCAGCTTGAGCACACGCAGTTTACCGGTGAACAGTTCGACGGTCTGAATGATCTTTTGCTGGACGGGGTTGGTAAACGTGGTGGCGTAGGACAGGCGCCGGCGATCATAGGCCTCATCTGCGAGGTTCGCGCCATCCCCCTGTTGCCCCAGCATCAGCCGCACGTCATGGGCCGAACCGCGTCTGGACGAACGGCTCACACCGGCGCTCCTGCAATCTCTCGCGCTTTGGCGACGTAGACGGCGGGCACAGCAATGCCGTTGACCTGAGCCTCCGCAAGGCTGGACGCGCGACGCGCGCCCGGCAGACGCGCCCCGTCAAGCGCGTCGATTGCACCAAGCACGGCCTCAAGACGGCGTGTAAATCCCTCGCTATCCTGCGGCCGCAGCGCCATCAGGAATTGCCCGGCGCCCGAAGGCGGCCCGTCCGGCGTGAAAAAGGAATTGACGTCGGCGCTGGCGTTGGCGCCCGCGAGAACCGCGGCCAGGATCTCGACGATCAGCGCAAGGGCGGAACCCTTGGCCTCTCCGATGGGAATCATGGACCCGGCCAGAGCCGCATCGGGATCGGTGGTCGGCTGACCTGAAGCATCCAGGGCCCATCCCTCCGGGATCGTCTGACCGGTCTTTTTGGCATGCATGACCTTGCCGCGGGCCACCCGTGACAAGGACAGGTCTATGACCAGAGGATCCCCGTTCGACCGCGGCGCCGCAAAGGCAATCGGGTTGGTGCCAAACAGCGGGGCATGTGCCCCCCAGGGTGCCATGGCGGCAGGTGAGTTGGCGACCATCAGGCCGACAAGACCCTTTTCGGCGATGCGCGCCACCTGCACCGAAAGGGCGCCGCAATGATGCGACCGGGTGACAGACACAGTGGCGCAGCCCAGCTCTGCCGCCGCCTTCGACACTTCTGCCACCGCCAGATCCAGTGCCGGATAGGCAAAGCCATCGCCTGCGTCCACATGCAGCGCGGCCGGATCCGAAGCGACGAGGCAGGGAACGGCTGCCCCGTTGACCTTGCCCGAACGGACCTGTGCCGCGTAATCGGCAAGACGCGAGAACCCGTGACCGACCTGACCTTCGGCTTCGGCTGCCACCAGGGCAGCAGCCACAGACGACGCGTTTGACGCCACAGCCCCCGCAGCACGGAGCGCAGCGGCGATCAGCGTTTCAGCATCCGTAAGGGCGAGCGGTTCTGTTTCGGTCGTCATGTTCAGTCCGCCGGGCCGGAAAAAACGGCACGGCCTCTGTCTTAGGCGCTACGCTCGCGTTTTGTCATCGAGAGT
>JBCDEC010000263.1:0-6250 GCA_039179965.1 Pseudomonadota bacterium | reverse complement strand
ACTCACCAGAAGAATGCTGGAATTACTTCAATGCTGCCAGATATGTTGCAGGTTAAAGGCGGGGCGCTTTAGGTTTCCAGGTTCAACCAGGCCAGCTCTTCGGCGCTCAGTTCCAATTGCAAGGCTGGCAGGGTCGTCGCGATCTCGCGCGCCGAACGCGGCCCGATCAGGGCAAAGGACGGGAAGCTTTGGCCCAACACCCAGGCTCCGGCGATGTGGAAGGGTTCCACCCCCCGGTCCTTGGCCAGTTTCGCCGCGCGCGCGCGGCGCTCTTCGTTCTGTTCGCTCGCAAAGCAAAGATCCGGCGCGGTGTCTTCGGCCAGCGTGGTGCGCTGGCTGGCCTCGATGAAGTAACCGCGCGCTTGTGCCGACCAGCTCATGTGGGCGGTGCCGGTCCGGCGTAGAAAGTCGAGCGTATCGGGTGCGTTTGAAGACACGCATCCCGGCCAGACAGGCCGTTCCATGGTCGCCAGCGACAGGTTGTTGTTCAGGATCGACAGCCCGGGCAGACCCGCCGTTTCAGCATGCGCGTTGGCAGCCTGAAACCGCTCCACCGACCAGTTCGAGCCGCCGAAGATCCCGATTTTGCCTTTTGATTTCAGCCGGTTCAGAACATCGACAAATTCGTCCACCGGAACGTCGGGATTGTCTCGGTGCATGATGTAGATCGGCGCATGATCAAGCTGCAGCCGCTCAAGCGATATCTCAAGCTGCGCCTCCAGCGCCCGGGGCGTGCAATAGGGGCTGTGCGCGCCCTTGACGATCACCACGGCGTCCTTGGCGACACCGCGCCCGGTCAACCATTTGCCGAGCACCTCTTCGCAGACCCCGGCACCATAGACAAAACCCGTGTCAAAGGCATTGCCGCCGGCCTCAATCCAGGCGTCCCAGATGATCGCGCCGTCTTCCAGATGCATCTGGTTGTCGCAGCCAATGATCAGCTTGCTGATGTCGCGGTCGAGCCCGTCGATGCGCTGATAGGTCATCTTTGGCAGACCGGCGGGCATGATCCCGGTCAAGTGACGCAGGCCCGCAACCGTATCTCCGGGCAGTTGATAGCCGACCTGCCGCCGCCAGCTGTCGAGCACGCGCATCGTCGCAATGCTGTCCGCCGCATCCGGAGCGGGAAAGCTGGGCCCGGCCTGACCGCTGGCGATCGCCCGGCTCGCCATCTCCGCCTCATGGGCGAAAAGCATCCGGGGGTCCTTGAGCTCTTCGGTGCGGGTCTGCCCGTCCACCGTGATTTCAATCACGGCATCTGACGGACCGGCATTGCGCCCCGGCGTCCAGGGGTCGGGCAGCCGGATCGTACCCTTGGTGCCGGTGATCAGCGCATCGTTTTCCATCGTGCGTGTGACAGCCGTGGCGACATCCGCCGTAATGCCCTGATCGAAAAGCAGATGCGCATGGGCGATCTCGTCCACGCCGGTCGTTCCGATGACGCCCACGCCCGCCACTTTGACCGGATCGGCGACCGTGCCGCCCATTGCCACACCGGCCACCAGACGCGCCAGCGACACCGGGTAAATCCCGACATCCAGAATCGCACCACCGGCCATGTCCGGGTTGAAGAGCCGCGAGGCGGGATCAACCGGCGCGTCGAAGCCAAAGCTCGACCGGATGTGCTGAACGGTTCCGATCTCTCCGCTTTGAAGCAGGTCAACCAGGCGGGCAATCTGGGGGTGCGCGCGATACATCAGGCCTTCGACGTAAAACGCCCCGGCCCCGGCGGCGGCTTCGAGAACCGCCGTCACCTCATTGGCGCACAGACCACCCGGCTTTTCGCACAGCACCGCCTTTCCGGCCCGAATCGCATCCAGCGAGATCTGGGCATGGCTGACGTGCGGGGTCGCGATATAGACCGCGTCGACCGTCTCATCCGACAAAAGATCGTGATAGCTCGGGT
Organism: Pseudomonadota bacterium; assembly: GCA_039179965.1. Taxonomy (GTDB): domain Bacteria; phylum Pseudomonadota; class Alphaproteobacteria; order Rhodobacterales; family Rhodobacteraceae; genus Marinibacterium. Next base: position 4,344 of record JBCDEC010000263.1, on the reverse strand, counting down.
AGCGTTTGTCCTCGGCGACGCCAAAGCGTTCACCGAAGGCCTGCCGACGCTCTGGCGTCCGGCTTGAGATGGCGACGAGTTGGCCATCGTCAATCTCGCTCAAGCCCTGCGCAAAGTTATGTGCGATTGTTCCGGGGCCGATAATCCCCCATTTCACCGGTGTCATAGCGTCCCCTCCTCGGCCATTCGCGCCCGACCATACGCCATCGAAAGGTGCGGGCAAGCCTTGTTCTGCGCTTGCCAAACACGATGCCTTGCCACAAATGTCGAAGCCGTTGGCATCAAGGGAGGCGGATGTGGCAGCAGGTCCCAAAATCGCGTTTATTGGCGCAGGTTCCACAGTTTTCATGAAGAATATCGTGGGCGATATTCTTCGCAGGCCCGCGCTGGCTGAGTCGCATGTGGCCCTCATGGACATCGATGCCGGCCGCCTGGCTGAATCGGACATGGTGGCCCGCAAGCTAGCGGCAAGCCTGGGTGCCGGGGCCCGGATCACCACACATGAGGATCAGCGCGCGGCCCTGGACGGCGCCGATTTCGTGGTCGTGGCCTTCCAGATCGGCGGGTATGAGCCTTGTACGGTAACGGATTTTGAGGTGCCGAAAACCTTTGGTCTGCGCCAGACCATCGCCGATACATTGGGGATTGGCGGCATCATGCGCGGTCTCAGGACAGTGCCGCACCTGTGGTCGATCTGTGCGGACATGGAAGAGTTGTGCCCGCAGGCGGTGCTGCTGCAATATGTCAATCCGATGTGCATCAACACGATGGCGATTGCCGCAAAACACCCCGGGATCGCGCAAGTGGGGCTGTGCCATTCCGTGCCGCTGACGGCCGAGGACCTGGCCCGCGATCTGGATCTGCCGCTTGAGCGGCTGCGCTACAAAGTGGCCGGTATCAACCACATGGCCTTTTTTCTCTCGCTGGAAGAGATTCTGGAGGATGGCACATACCGCGATCTCTACCCCGACCTGCGTGCGGGCTACGCGGCCGGAGAAATCCCGCTCCCCTCATCCTGGAATCTGCGCTGTCCCAATCTGGTGCGCTATGAGATGATGACGCGGTTGGGCTATTTCGTGACCGAAAGCTCCGAGCATTTCGCGGAATACGTGCCCTGGTTCATCAAATCCGGACGGCCCGACCTGATCGACAAATTCCAGATCCCACTGGATGAATATCCGACGCGTTGCGTGGAACAGATCGCGGCGTGGAAGGAGCAGGCTGCAGAGTTTGCCACGGCTGACACCATCGAGGTGAGCGAGAGCCACGAGTATGCCTCGGACATCGTTCATTCGATGTGGACCGGCACGCCGTCGGTGATCTATGGCAACCTGCGCAATGGCAATTTGATTTCGTCCCTGCCCGAGGGTTGCGCGGTCGAAGTGCCTTGCCTCGTCGACCGGAACGGCATTCAGCCCACCGAGATCGGTACCTTGCCGCCTCAGCTCACCGCAATAATGCGCAGCAATATCAATGTGCAAGAGCTGACCGTCGCAGCGCTGATAGAAGAAAACCGCGATCACATCTACCACGCGGCGATGATGGATCCGCACACCGGAGCCGAGCTTGATCTTGATCAGATCTGGGCGCTCGTGGACGATTTGATCGCGGCCCATGGCAACTGGCTGCCCGGCTGGATGCACGCACGAGGTTGACAATCCCTGCCGCGTCGACGTCTTCTGGCGATGCTGGCGGGGGAGGAACACTATGGCGACGGTCAGCCTGAAGGACGTCCGCAAGACGTTCGGCGCGGTGGAGGTCATTAAAGGGGCTTCCATCGACATTGAGGATCGCGAGTTTGTGGCTTTGGTCGGCCCTTCCGGATGTGGGAAGTCGACGCTGCTGCGCACGATCGCGGGGCTCGAGTCGATTACATCCGGAGAAATTGAGATTGGGGGGCGCGTGGTCAACGACGTGGCGCCCTCGGACCGGCAGGTGGCCATGGTCTTCCAGTCTTATGCGCTTTACCCGCATATGACGGTGCGCGAAAACATGTCCTTCGGGCTGGAGGTCACCGGGCATCCAAAGGCCGAGATCGTGCCAAAGGTGGATCGCGCGGCCGAGATCCTGCGGCTGGACGGTCTGCTCGACCGCAAACCCAAGCAGCTTTCGGGCGGCCAGCGCCAACGGGTGGCCATTGGACGGGCCATCGTACGTGAGCCCGGCGTGTTTCTTTTTGACGAGCCGCTCTCCAACCTCGACGCGGAATTGCGCGTGCAGATGCGGGTGGAACTGGCGCTGCTGCACCAGCAACTGAGCGCCACGATGATCTACGTCACACACGATCAGATCGAGGCGATGACGCTGGCCGACAAGATCGTCGTGCTACATGGCGGTGTGATCGAACAGATCGGCCCGCCGATGGAATTGTACAATCGGCCCGCCAATGAATTCGTGGCCGGGTTCATCGGCTCGCCCAGGATGAACATGTTCTCGATAGAGACAGCCAAAGCGGCCGGCTGGCAGGAGGCCGGAGTGACCGGCGCCAAGCGCATCGGTGTGCGCCCCGAACATTTCGTGCGGGCCGACAGCGGGCTTGATGGGCGGATCTACTACACCGAACATCTGGGCGGACAGACCCTCACCCACCTCAAGCTCGAAGACGGCACCGACTATACGCTGGTCGAGGCGGGCGAACATGCCAGCACCCAGGGAGACGTTCTGACTCTGGCACCCGCGCCCGGTTGCCTGCACGCCTTTGACGCGGATGGCCGCGCGATCCGGGGATAGGCCTATGGGACGCTCGCAACGCCTTTCGCCCTGGCTCTTTCTCGCCCCCGCCGCCATCTACTTCTTCGTGCTGGTGATCTACCCGATCTTCGGCTCGTTCTGGGTCAGCTTCCACGATTGGGACGGCACCACCTTTGAGTGTTCGGATGGCCGCACGCTCCAGGAACTGGCGGATGATGAAACCTGCCGCCGCGTGCCATTGATGACCTGGGTCGGCTGGGAGAACTACGAACGGTTCTTTGACAAGACCCCGCGCGACATTGGCCGTATCCGCGACTACGTGGTCGAGAGCTTCTCGGGCACCGAGGAAGAGGTCAGATGGCCGCGCCTGAGTGTCGAGACCAAGGTTCTGCTCAACAACGTCAAATGGCTGATACTGTTTCCCGTTGCGATCCCCATAGGTCTGGCTTTTGCGATCTTTCTCAATCAATCGCCCACCTGGGTGCGGATCACGAAGTCGATGTTCTTCTTCCCGTTCGTGCTCAGTCCGGCGGTGATCGGCTTTGTCTTCCAGTACTTCTACGATCCATCCGGGCCTCTGGAGGGGATGTACGATCTGCTTGGCTGGGATGCCGGGATCACCGGCGATCAGAACAAGGCGACCTATGGCATCATCGTGGCCGGATGGTACCCGCAGATCGCCTATTGCATGATCATCTACCTTGCCGGTCTGACGGCGATTGAGCCCGAACAGATCGAGGCCGCGCGCCTTGACGGCGCCAAGGGCTGGAAGCTGTTCCGGCGGATCATCATGCCACAACTTTGGCCGGCCACTTTCATTGCGCTGGTGGTGACAATGATTGGTGCCTTGCGGTCCTTTGACCTCGTGCAGGTGATGACCGGCGGCGGACCGGGACGCGGCTCGTCGGATGTGATGGCGCGCTACATGTACCAGAAGACGCTGTTCGATCAGGACTACGGGTATGGCTCAACCATCGCCGTACTGCTGTTTATGATCATGTTGGTCTTTATCGCGATCTTCATCGGCCAGATGGTCAAACAGGGCCAGGAGGGCTGAGAGATGTTCCCATCGCCGATGGAGAAATGGGACAAGCCGTCGCGCACCGGTTACTTCGTGGCGGTCGTGGCGGTGCTGATCCTCTGGCTCATGCCGATGATCATCATCTCGCTGGCCAGTTTCATGACCGCCGATCAGCTCAATGCGGGGGGGCGCGGGCTCAATCTGCCCCGGCCGTTTTCTGTCGATGGCTGGGTGACGGCGATATCAAACGACGATTTTCGCGCCTCGATCATCAACTCCTTCATTGTCGTGCTGCCGGTGGTGGCGATCTCCATCGGTCTGGCGACAATGGCCGGATTTGCACTGTCGAAGTACCGGTTTCGCGGTCAGATCCTGATCTTCGCGATCTTTGTGGGCGGGAATTTTGTTCCCTTTCAGGTGCTAATGGTTCCGGTTCTGCGGCTGACACAGGATTTGGGCATCTATGACACGCGCTGGGCACTGATTCTCTTCCATGGCGCGTTTCAGACGGGCTTCTGCGTCTTCTTCATGCGCAACTTCATCGCGCAGCTGCCATCCGAATTGATCGAAGCCGCCCGGGTCGAAGGCGCAAAGGAATATCAGATCTTTTTCCGGATCGTGCTGCCGCTGGT
>JBCDEC010000262.1:0-6263 GCA_039179965.1 Pseudomonadota bacterium | reverse complement strand
CCGGAGACCAGCCGCGACACAACACCGCCCGCCAGCATCAGTGACAACATCTGACCGCCCACAAGCGCGCCAAATCCCAGATCCACGCAGAGCGCGACAATATGAACTTGCGGCATTGCCATCGCCGTGCAACATCCGATCCCCGCAATCCCGAGCAGCCAGATCAGAGTTCTCGGCGAAAGGCCTGTTGCCGCTTTGCGCTCCGCCGCGACGGCATCCGCGCGCACCAATGAGGCCTGCGGGATGCGCGCACGCATGAAATATGACAGCGGCAGAACGGTGCCCACAACGATGGCCGCGATCACGAGGGAACTGGCACGCCAGTCCAGCGCCCCCATGGGTCCGGTCAGCAGAACAGGCCAGATCGCACCGGACAGATAATTGCCGCTGGCCGCGATGGACACCGCGATACCCCGACGCCGCAAAAACCACAGCGAGATATCGGCGATGAGCGGCCCGAACGTAGCAGCCGTGCCAAAGCCCACCAACGCCTGCGCAATCACCAGAGTCACAATACCCGGACTGAAAGCCGACGCCACGAGACCCCCGCCGACCGCCAGAGCGGCAAGCGCCAGAGCCAGGGCCAGACCTGACCGGTCAACCAGCCAGCCGATCGCGAGATTTCCAAAAGCAAAGCCCAGCATCAGCGCGGTATAGGGCAAAGAGGCCGTGGCACGATCGGCACCGAACTCATCAGCGATCCCCGGCATCAGGACAACGATGGACCACATGCCGACATTGCCGATCACCGCGATGATCAAGGCCAGTGAAAGGCGGGACCATGCGGCCCTGCCGTCCAGAGTATCCATGTCCTTCATGCCCGGACCCTAGGGGCCGAAACGCTCCGGGTGCAAGCCTGGCGCGGCTCTTGGCGTTGTACGGCGCGCACGTTAAACCGGGAAAAGTCTCCTGCGAGGGCCACCGCCATGAACAACCGCGCCAAACCCGCACAGATCGCGCGCAACGTGCTGCAAACCGAGGCCGATGCGCTTGCCCTGATGCGCGATGCTCTGCCCGCCGACTTCGACGCGGTTGTTGCCACGCTGCTGGACATCCAAGGACGTGTCATCGTCTCGGGAATGGGCAAATCGGGACATGTGGCAGCCAAGATCGCCGCCACGCTGGCCAGCACCGGAACACCGGCGCAATACGTGCATCCCGGCGAGGCCAGTCATGGCGATCTGGGCATGATCACCCCGCAGGATGCGGTCGTGCTGATCTCGAATTCCGGCGAAACACGGGAACTGGCCGATATCATTGCCCATTGCGCGCGTTTTGCGATCCCGCTGGTCGTCATCACCAAGAGGGAGGACAGCACACTGGCACGGCAGGCCGGTCATCTGCTTCTTTTGCCAGATGCGCCCGAGGCCTGCGGGATCGGCATGGCCCCGACGACCTCGACAACCTGTACCATGGCTTTGGGCGACGCGCTGGCCGTGGCGATGATGACCCTGCGGGGCTTTGAACGCGACAGTTTTCTGGCATTCCATCCAGGCGGGACGCTGGGCGCTCAGCTGCTCAAGGTCTCCGCCGTCATGCATCGTGGCGCGGCACTTCCGATCGTGTCACCGGATACGCCGATGCCGGACACTCTGATCGAGATGACGGCCAAGGGCTTTGGCGTGGCCGCCGTGGTTGCGGATGACAGGCTCTTCGGAATCATCACCGACGGCGATTTGCGGCGGAACATGAATTCGCTGATGACGCAGGCCGCGGGCGATGTGGCCACGCGCACCCCCTTGACGGTGCCTTCCGATATGCTGCTGGTGGAGGCCCTGGGGATCATGAACACCCGCAAGCGGACGGTTCTGCTGGTCACCGGCGCGGACCAGGCGCTGGAGGGTCTTGTTCACATTCACGACGCGTTGCGCGCAGGCGTCGCCTGAAAACCTCTGAGGCTGTCCGGCGACTGTCCGGCAGGATAAGGCGGCTCAGCGCGTCACATCATCGAGCGCGGCACGCAGCAGGTGCCATCTGTCATCCAGCGGATAGTGGTGGTTGCCGATGAAAAGACCATTGCGGTCGATCTCATCGGCATGCGTCAGCCTGCCGTGAATGGCATGCTCCATGTGTTGCACGACCGGATTCTTGGCAAAGTTCCCCGCTACAACCGGCCGGCAATCCACCCGGTGCCGGCCCAGCGCCGCGATCAGGTCCGCCCGGTCAAACCCCGCATCCGGCCGCACCACCATGGCGAAACCGAACCAGCTGCTCTCGCCGATCTCCTGCTGGATACGGATCTGCGGATAGCCCTGCATCAGCGCGCGAAACGCCTCGGCATTGGCGCGGCGTTCCGAGACGATCATTGGCAGTTTCGCGATCTGTTCCTGCCCGATGGCCCCGCTCATCTCCAGCGGGCGCAGATTGTAGCCCGGCAGCACGAATCTGAAACTCTCCTCGAAGGGATCATCGCTCTTGGTACCGGTGACATGGTTCTGCTTCGGCAGATTACGCGTCCAGCCATGCGCGCGCAGCGACAGCATGATGTGATAAAGCTCTTCGTCATCCGTGACGGCAAGACCGCCTTCCATCGTCGCGATGTGGTGGGAGAAAAACGACGAATAGCTGCCCGCAATACCGAACGTCCCGGCCTGACGACCCTGATAGGTTGCGCCCAGGGACTCGCAGTTATCCTCGATCAGCAGGATGTCCCGCGCCCCGATAATCGCGTCGATACGGTCGAAAGCGTTGGGATTGCCCAGCAGATTGACCACCATGATCGCGCGGGTCTGAGGGCCAACGGCGTCGGCCAGAGCGGCGAGATCGTAGTTGAGCGTATCGGGATCGATATCCACGAATACCATGCGCAACCCATATTGACTCAATGGGTAATAGGTCGTCGACCAGCTGACTGCCGGCACGATGATCTCCGCGCCGGGCGCAAGCCCATGCTGCGAATGATATCGCAAGGCGGCCGCGATGATCAGATTGGCCGAAGAACCGGAATTGACCATCACGGCGTGGCGCACACCCATGGCCTCGGCGAAGACCTGTTCGAACCGCGCCACTTCCGGCCCCATCGAGAACATGCCGGACTCAACCACCCGTTCGATTGCCGCGTATTCGCGCGCATCCCAACTCGTCGTTGCCAAAGGAAATCTCATTTCGTCGCTCATGCGTCGCCCCGTTCCAAGGCTTCAAGATAGTATGCGTAGGTCCGTGCGATGCCCTCGCTCAGCGACGTGCGCGCCCGCCAGCCAAAGGCGTCCTGCCGCTCTATACAAAGCAGTTTCTGTTTCATCCCGGCGGGCCGGGAGAGGTCATGCCGAAATGCCCCTTGCCAGCCCATAACGCGGGCGGCCTCCGCATAGTAGTCGTTGATCGAATGATCGTGGCCCAGCCCGATATTCATCAGTTCCGGCAGATCCTCGAACCGACCAACCGCTGTCCAGACCGCGTCCGCCAGATCACCTGAAAACATGAATTCCCGCCGCGCCGTACCGTCGCCCCAGATCTCCACAGTCTCGGCGCCACTGATCTTGGCGGTGTGCACCTTGCGGATAATGGCGGGCAATAGATGCGAAACGGCAGGGTCGAACTTGTCGTGGAGTCCGTAAAGATTGCAGGGCATGAGGGTCTTGTACGACAGCCCGGGCTCTTCCCGGTTCACGAAGGTGCAGAGCCGCGCCACGGCCAGCTTGGCCAGGCCATATCCTTCATTGGTCGGCTCCAGTTCTCCCTGCCCCAGACTGTCTTCGCGCAAAGGATTGGGGGCGTCATGCGGAAACATGCAGGAAGAACCGAGATTGAGCAGCCGGGGAACACCGGCATCACGGGCTGCCAGAACGGTGTTCACCCCCATGTCCAGGTTCTCGGTGAGAAAAGCCGCTGGCTGAACCATATTGGCCTGAATACCGCCCACCTTGCCCGCCGCGTGGATGATGATATCGGGTTGTTCCGCAGCAACGGCCTCTGCCACGGCAGCCCGGTCGATCAGATTTAGCTCGGAACGACCAGGAGCAAAGATGTCGTGACCGGATGCAAGCTCGTGCTCCAGAATGGCTCTGCCCACCATACCCCGTGCGCCGGTCAGCAAAACCTTCATTCAGCTCTCCAGAGCACCGGGCAAGGCGCGGGCCTCCTGCAGATCGGCCAGCGCCATTTCCTGCACCAGCGCTTCGAACGGAGTGTCCGGTGTCCAGCCCAGTTGCTGACGCGCCTTGCTGGCATCGCCGAGCAGGGTTTCGACCTCGGCGGGACGGAAGTAAACCGGATCAACTCTTACAATAACACGGCCGCTGTCATCGCGCCCGACCTCATCGACGCCGTTGCCTTCGAAAGTCACGGACATTTCCATCGCGTCCGCCGCGCAGGAAACGAATTCGCGGACCGAGTATTGTTGCCCGGTCGCGATCACGTAATCTTCGGCGCGCTCCTGCTGCAGCATCAGCCACATCATTTTGACGTAGTCGCGCGCATGGCCCCAATCGCGCTTGGCATCCAGGTTCCCCAGCCGCAATTCCTCCTGCAGACCCAGCTTGATGCGTGCCAGCGCGCGCGTGATCTTGCGGGTGACGAAAGTCTCGCCGCGAATCGGGCTCTCGTGATTGAAAAGAATCCCGTTGCAGGCGTAGATGTCGTAGGCCTCGCGATAATTGACGGTGATCCAGTACGCATAGAGTTTGGCGACGCCATAAGGCGACCGCGGATAGAACGGCGTCGCCTCGCGTTGGGGTGTTTCCTGAACCAAGCCATAAAGCTCGGAGGTCGAAGCCTGATAATACCGCGTCTTGTCCCCGAGCCCCAGAAACCGGATCGCCTCCAAAAGGCGCAGCGCCCCCAGAGCATCGGAATTGGCGGTGTATTCGGGTTCTTCGAAACTAACCATGACGTGGCTCTGCGCGGCCAGATTGTACACCTCATCGGGCCGGACGGCCTGCAGAATGCGCGTCAGCGAAGAGCTGTCGGTCATATCACCGTGGTGGAGTTGAAACCGGCCGCTCTTTCCCGCCTCGCCCTCGAACAAGTGATCGATCCGAGCGGTGTTGAAAAGCGAAGTACGGCGCTTGATCCCGTGGACCTCATATCCCTTGTCCAGCAGGAATTCTGACAGGTATGCTCCGTCCTGTCCGGTCACTCCGGTAATCAGCGCTTTTTTCACAGGCCCTTGTCCATGTCGACTTCCGTCGCCTGTCGATACTGTGTCGCGATCCGAATGAACAGACCTCAGATACAGCGCCCACCATCCACCTCCAGACAGACGCCCGTGATCATGCTGGCCTCATCGCTGCACAGAAAGGCCGCGGCATTGCCCATGTCCTGCGGTTCTGAAAACCGGCCCAGTGGAATGGTGGACAAAAATTTGGCCCGCATCTCCGGCGTATCCTCGCCCATGAAGCTGGCCAGAAGCGGCGTCTCTCCTGCCACAGGGTTGATGGCATTGACCCGCACACCAATTGGCGCAAGCTCGACGGCCAGCGCGCGCGTCGCTGTGATCATCCAACCCTTCGAGGCATTGTACCAGTTAAGCCGCGGGCGCGGACTGACCCCGGCCGTCGAGGCCATGTTGAGAAAGACCCCGGATCTTCGCGCCTTCATCGCGGGCACGAATGCGCGTGCCGTCAGGTAGACGGATTTGCAATTGACCGCAAAGACACGGTCGAAATCCTCTTCGCTTACATCTTCGGCCGGTTGCGGCAAATGGGTGATCCCGGCATTGTTGACCACGATATCAGGCGTGCCAAAGGTCTTTTCAGCGGCTTGCGCCAACGCCGCCACGCTGGCCTTGTCCGAGACATCCACGGGACAGCTGGACGCCCCCAACGCGTTGGCCAGACCCATCGCGGCCGGAGCATTGATATCGGCAATCATCACCTGAGCGCCTTCTGTCAGAAACTTGCGGACGATGCCCTCTCCGAAGCCGCTTGCGCCTCCGGTCACAATGGCGGTTTTCCCCTCAAGCCGCATTCTCATCCCCCTCTTTATTCGGCCTCACGATGTCCTTGGCCTTTCGCGGACCAATGGCACCGAGCCAAGACCGACGTTACACCGACGTGGTACTGACGCGGGTTTTTGGCGTCGTCAGTTCTGCGTTCTGCACTTCGGATATCCCCGCCAGTCGTGCGAACCGTCCCAGCTCGCGCATCAGCCTGGCCTGGCGTTGTGCGGTCCACTTCACTCCCGGTTCCGGCCAGAATCCGGTCACGCGCATCCAACCCTCCCCGCGGTCGGCTTTCAGCTCAATACGCCCTACGAAACGGTCGGCTTCGAGCAGTGGGTACACATAGTAGCCCCACAGCCTTTTTTCTTTGGGAACAAACATT
>JBCDEC010000261.1:0-6345 GCA_039179965.1 Pseudomonadota bacterium | reverse complement strand
GACGATAAATATAATGGGAGAAACGCTTGGCCTGCGCGACACGGATGCTGTTCGGACCTCCTACACTGAAAGAAATGTCCCGGCTGATCCGGAAAGTGACGCGTTTCTGTTTGAACGCGGGTACGGATGGGCAAGAGTGGTTGAGGAAAAGAGCTTGTCCTTTCAATACATAAGCAATTTTGGCGACGGCCTTTTGCCAGAGTTTGATCTGACCTATGCGGATAATTCTGCGTCGAATTTAGAGATGTTCTGACATCTTGGCCGGGATGATAGACCCCGGGACACGGGGCGGGTGTCGCGCGAAGGTCATTGGCTGGTCATGGCACGGAGGTCCCGATGCGGCCAGACCATGCCGTCGACGAACGAGGTCTTGGCCTCGATGACAATGATCAGCCTGGCCACGCAGATCCCGGGATCGAACACCCAGAGCCACGGGATCCGGGGCAGCAGACCAACAGCGGGCAGGCCCGTCAGGGTTTGGCCGGGATCACATGACGGGCTGGTATCGTCTGGTGCCGGTGATCCGGAAACAGGCGTTCGCCCTGCGTGCCGCGTGCCAACCAGCTTGTGATATCGACCGGCGGTGCGAAAGCGCCGAGTCCAACAGGCCAATGCCGGCACCAGGGCGACGGATCCTAGGGCGCCCCAGCCCAGCCCAGCCAGGCTCCAGATCGCAAGCGTCGGCAGAGGCTGGGCCGAAAACCGGGACCGGACCCTCACCGGGACGCCATGGTGCGCCCGGGTTTTATCATCCATGCCCATCACGCGCCCCGACAGGGCAAAAAAGGTCGATCGCCATTCGATCAAGCGACCTCTTGGTTTCCCGGGCACACAGCGTCATATAGAGAGCAATCGCCTAGGAGAACATGTTCATGATGGATTTGATGTCCGGCGCGGGCAGCGCCCCCGCCGAAGACCTGATCAAGGAAAGCAGCGAAGCCACCTTCATGGTCGACGTAGTCGAGCAATCCCAGACCATCCCGGTGATCGTGGATTTCTGGGCGCCCTGGTGTGGTCCGTGCAAGACGCTGGGCCCGTTGCTTGAGCAGGCCGTCACCGCCGCCAAGGGCGCGGTCAAGATGGTCAAGGTAAACGTGGACGAGGCGCAGATGCTGGCCGGGCAATTGCAGATCCAGTCGATCCCCACGGTCTATGCCTTCTGGCAGGGCCAGCCGGTGGACGGATTTCAGGGCGCGTTGCCAGCCTCGGAGATCGATGCCTTTGTCGAACGGGTCATCGCCGCGGCGGGTGGTGCCGCGCCTGGCGCCGGTCTGGACGATGCGGTCGAGGCGGCCGAGGCGATGCTGGCCGAAGGCGCGGCGGTCGATGCGGCGCAGACCTTTGCCGCTGTTTTGGGAGAAGAGCCGGCGCACGCGGCGGCCTATGGCGGACTGGTGCGCGCCCATATCGCGATGGACGATCTCGATCAGGCCGAGGCCATTCTCAATGGCGCCCCTGCCGAAATCTCGGACGCCGCCCCGCTGGAAGCAGCCCATGCTCAGCTTGAACTCGCGCGCCAAGCTGCCGGCGCCGGTCCCCTGGGCGATCTGTTGTCCGCCGTCGAAACCGCGCCCGACAATCATCAGGCGCGGTTCGATCTGGCCCTGGCGCTGCACGCGAACGGACAGGTGCAGGAGGCCGTGGATCATCTGCTCGAACTTTTCCGCCGCGACCGCGAGTGGAACGACGGCGCGGCCAAGGCCCAGCTCTTCACGATATTCGACGCGCTCAAGGCCAATGACCCGGTGGTGCTCAATGGACGGCGCAAACTCAGTTCGATGATATTTGCCTGAGGCCGCGAAAGACCTACCTGAGCCTCATGATCAAACCCGCGGACCTTCCCGAGACGATTGCCGTCTTCCCACTGCCCGGGGCGCTGCTTTTGCCCCGTTCGCGGTTGCCCCTGCACATTTTCGAACCGCGCTACCTGCAGATGTTCGAAGACGCCTTGCGCACCTCGGAACGTCTCATTGGCATGGTGCAGCCCAACACGGTCCCCGGCCGCGACTCTGGCACCGGGCTTTATGCCATCGGCTGCGCGGGCCGGGTCACGCAGTTCTCCGAAACCGAGGACGGGCGCTACCTCATCACCCTGACAGGAATGTCGCGCTTTCGCATCCTGCAGGAAATTTCGGGCTTCACGCCCTACCGGCGCTGCGAAGTCAGCTGGGACGGATTCGACCGGGATCTCGGGAAGACGGAAGAGGACGCGCGGTTCAACCGGCCCCAGTTTCTTGCGCTTCTGGAACGCTTCTTCTCGGCGCAAAAGCTCAGCACTGACTGGGACACGCTGAAAGAGGCCGAAGACGAGCTGCTGGTCAATTCGCTTTCGATGCTGCTGGACTTTGACCCCGAAGACAAACAGGCGCTGCTCGAAGCGCCCTCGCTGTCCACCCGCCGCGAGACCCTTGTGACGCTGATAGAGTTTGCCCTGCGCGGCGGCGCTTCCGAGGAGACCCTGCAATGACGGGCCGCCACGGCGACGCCGAACGCCACATGCTCGAAGCCCTGGTCTGCCCGGTCACCCAGTCCAGCCTGGAGTATGACGCGGCAGCGCAGGAGTTGATTTCGCGCCCGGCGAGACTGGCCTTTCCAATCCGCAACGGCATCCCGATCATGCTGGTCGATGAAGCGCGCAGCCTGGATTGACGCGCAGCCTGGATTGACGCGCAGCCTGGATTGACGCGCAGCCTCGTGCTTCTTTCTTTTTGAAAATACCCCGGCCCGGAACAGGCCAGGCGCGCCTCGCTCAGAGTTTCTGACCCCGCAGTAACACGGGCACATCTCCGGCCACGCCCGCCGCTTCGCGGATCAGGGCGCGACGCAGACCGGGCAGCGCATTCACCGCGCCCATGCCCAGGCCACGGCCCAGGCGCAGCAGGGGGTTGTCGTTTGAAAACAGACGGTTGAACGTGTCAGTCGCCAAAGCCAGGCTGACCGTATCCGCCCGCCGCCATTGCGCGTAGCGCGCCAGCACGGCCGGTGCGCCCATGTCCTCGCCGCGCCGGACAGCCTCGGCGAGTACCTGCGCCAAAGCGCCCAGATCGCGGAACCCGGCATTGAGCCCCTGGCCCGCGATGGGATGCACGCCATGGGCAGCGTCGCCGACAAGGGCGATGCGCGCGCCCACCATCTGCCGCGCCAGGGTCAGGTTGAGCGGATAGGTATAGCGTTGCCCGGCCAGGGACAGGTCGCCCAGGATCCCGCCAAAACGGGGCTGGAGCACGGTCAGATAGTCCGCCTCCGACATGCTCTGTATCTCTGCTGCCAGGCGCGCCTCTTCGCTCCAGACAATCGAGCAGCGCGCGCCGGTCAGCGGCAGAATGGCCAGCGGTCCTTGCGGCAGAAAGATCTGCCGCGCGATGCCGTCATGGGGTAGGCTGTGGGAGAGCGCGCAGACCAAGGCGGTCTGCCCGTAGCTCCACTCCAGCCGGCCGATCCCGGCGCGCGCCGCCGTACCGCTCTGGCGACCGTCCGCGCCGATCAGCAGGCGGGCGGATATGCGCTGCCCATCCGCCAGATGCACCTCGACGCGCCCCGGCGTCACAACTTGTTCCGTCACGGCGGCGCCGTTCACCACGTGCACCCGGTCATTGCGTGCCAGGGCGTCCAGAAGCGCCCGCCGGATATGGCGGTCTTCGACCATGTATCCCATCGGGCCGCCGTCGATTTCGGCCGCATCAAAGGCCAGTCCGAACGGCCCGGGTCCCAGACCCACCTGCCCGTCGGACACTTCGATATTCAGGATCGGCTGAGCCTGATCCGCCAGCGTGGGCCACAGATCCAGCGCCGAGAGCAGCCGCTGCGAGGACTGCGCCAATGCATAGGAGCGTCCGTCAAACCCGGGATCACCCAGCATCACGGCCGGCCTGGCGTCGATCACCGCCGTGCGCAGCCCGGCCTGCGCCAAAGCCAGCGCCAGCGCCGGGCCGGTCAGCCCCCCGCCGACGATGACGATATCCTGATCCACTGTCATGACCCGCACTATGAGTGGTGCTTCGGGATTGTCCAGCGGTCGCACTGTCGCTACCGTCTCTGCAGTGCGGCAAGGAAAGACGGACATATGCAGGACTGGTTGAAAGGCACGGCGGCTGATCTGGGCCGCGGCATCGCGGCAGGTGACATCGACCCGGTCGACCTGACCCAGACGTATCTGGACGCCATCGACGCCCACGACCTGCGCGACAGCATTTATGCCCGCGTCACCCATGACCGGGCCCTGGCCGAGGCGGCCGCCGCGCGCAGCCGCGCGCAAAACGGGCAGCGTCTTTCACCGGTCGACGGTGTCCCGGTGAGCTGGAAAGATCTGTTTGACACGGCCGGTGTCGCGACCGAGGCCGGTACGGCCCTTCTGGCCGACCGGATTCCGGCGCAGGACGCACAGGTGCTGGTCAACGCCACCCGGATGGGGCTCGTGTGCCTGGGCAAGACCCATATGTCTGAACTCGCCTTTTCCGGCCTGGGCTATAATCCGATCACCGGCACACCGCCCAACGTCAATGATGCCGATGCCGTGCCGGGCGGATCGTCGTCCGGGGCTGCAGCCTCGGTGGCCTATGATCTGGCGCCTGCTGGAATTGGCTCCGATACCGGTGGTTCCGTGCGGGTGCCCGCGGTCTGGAACGATCTCGTGGGATTGAAGACCACGGCCGGGCGGCTCAGTCTGAAAGGCGTTGTCCCGCTTTGCCCGAGCTTTGACACCGTCGGTCCGCTGTGCCGCACCGTCGAAGATGCGGCTCTGATCACGGCCGCACTGGAAGGCCGCGTCGCGCCGGATCTGACCAGCGCAAGCCTGTCCGGCACGCGGCTGGCCGTGCTAAAAACAGTGGCGCTGGATGATGTGCGCGACGCGCCGGCGGCCGCGTTTGAACATGCCTGCAAGCGGTTTGAGGCCGCGGGCGCGCGGCTATGCGCGCTCGAGGTCCCGGCTCTGGCAGAGGCAATGGACCTCTCCGCCGTTCTTTTTGCCCCCGAAGCCTATGGCAATTGGCGCGATGTGATCGAAGCCGCGCCGGAGAAGATGTTTCCGCAGATCCTCGAACGGTTCCGCGCGGGGGCCAGGTTTTCCGCACCCGACTTTGTGGCGGCCCGGGTCGCCATGGAACGGCATCGCGCGACCTGGCTAGAGGCGACGGCGCAGTTTGACGCCGTGCTTGTGCCCTCCGCGGCCAATCTGCCGCCGCACCTGCAGCGCCTGATCGATGAGCCGGACTACTACAAGACCGAGAATCTTCTGACGCTGCGCAACACGCGGATTGGCAATGTCATGGGCCTGTGCGGCCTGACCTTGCCTGCCGGCACACCGTCCTGTGGTGTCACGTTGTTGGGCCGTCCCGGCCACGAAGAAGCGCTCTTGCGGCTCGGCGCGGCCGCCGAGGCCGCGCTCGCCGGATAGGCCATGACCTGAAAGCCACATCGCCGCCGCATTGGCTGCGTTTTTCTGGACGCAGCGCGGGCCTGTCGGTATCGTCACGGCAACGGGGCGCGTACGACCCTGACCTGAGGCAAGCAGATGAATTTTCCTGACCGGTTTTCGAACCTGCCGGCATACGCGTTTCCGCGCCTGCGGACGTTGCTCGATCCCCATCCGCCCGGCGGCGGCGTGGTGCATATGACTATTGGCGAGCCAAAACAGAAGTTTCCGGCCTGGGTCACGGATGTCATCGTCGAAAATGCCGCTCTCTTTAATGACTATCCGGTCAATGACGGCACGCCCGCACTGCGCGGCGCGATCTCGGACTGGATCCAGCGGCGCTATGGCGTGGCGCGTGACCCCGACAACCAGATCCTGCCGCTCAATGGCACGCGGGAGGGGCTGTACAACGCCGCCATGGCGCTGTGTCCGGAAACCAAGAACGGCGACCGGCCAGTCGTTTTGTGCCCGAACCCGTTCTATCAGGTCTATATGGTGGCCGCTCTCTCGGTCGCGGCAGAACCGCGCTTTGTGCCGGCCACGCTCGACACCGGCCATCTGCCCGATTTCACCAGTGTCGATCCGGCGATTCTGGATCGCACGGCCATCGCCTACCTGTGCTCTCCGGCCAATCCGCAAGGCACCGTGGCCTCGCGCGCCTATTGGGAGACTCTGCTGGGTCTGGCAGAGAAACACGACTTCCGCGTCTTTGCCGACGAATGTTATTGCGAGATCTACCGCGACACGCCGCCCGTTGGCGCGATGGAGGTCGCCGATGCCATCGGCGCGAATCCCGAGCGTCTGCTGGCCTTCCATTCCCTCTCCAAACGCTCGAACCTGCCCGGCCTGCGCTCCGGTTTTGTCGCCACGGGGCCGGAAAACATGAAGCGCATGAAGCAATTGCGCTCCTATGCCGGAACACCGCTGACGGG
>JBCDEC010000260.1:0-6439 GCA_039179965.1 Pseudomonadota bacterium | reverse complement strand
GTTGTCGGGAACACTGAACAATAAAGGTTAATCGCACGTTACCATCGGTTGTATTCTGCTGAAACAACTCATGGTTGTCTATACCTTTTGAGAGCAGTCGCCTTCAAGGCGTCTTCGCCATGATTGGCCACAGCGCTGACCCAAGACAGGAACTCTTCCTCCGACAGCGCATAGCGGTCAAGCGCATCCTTTTGGGATATCAACCCATATAGAACACCGCGTACAACCGCCGCTTTGCGAGACGCCACCCAGCGTCGGGTGGTCGCCGGCGGCAGGTCGGCGCGCGACATAATCGTGCCGTCCGGCAATGTCACGGCCCTTGGGCCGTCGACTTTCTTGATAAACATGGTCCTTACCTTCGCGTGGTCCTGACCATCGTTTTCAAAGGTCTGGCTTAACGGCGCATGAAAGCCTCTCTTGCGAGTGTCTCGGATTTTCCTATATTGCCTGCTTCATCCTCGAACTGGACGGCAAACCCATGGCTTTGGACACGCCAAAACTGAACTCGCTCGGCTTTGCAAAAGCGCCCGCGCAGACCCGCGTCGTCGTGGCGATGTCGGGGGGCGTGGACAGCTCTGTCGTGGCGGCTCATCTGGCCGACCAGGGCTATGACGTCATCGGGGTCACGCTGCAGCTTTACGACCACGGCGCAGCGCTTGCCAAGAAAGGCGCATGCTGTGCCGGGATCGATATTCACGACGCGCGACGGGTCGCCGAAGAGCGCGGATTTCCGCACTATGTTCTTGATTATGAAAATATTTTCAAGGACGCGGTGATCGACGAATTCGCTGACAGCTACCTTGCCGGGGCGACGCCGGTGCCGTGCATCCGCTGCAACGAGCGGGTCAAGTTCAAGGATCTGCTTGAGACCGCGCGCGATCTCGATGCCGATTGCATGGCGACCGGGCACTACATACAGCGCAAGACCGGGGCCCAGGGGCCCGAGCTGCACGCCGCGGCGGATGCCGCGCGCGACCAATCCTACTTCCTGTTTTCGACCACCCCGGAACAACTTGAATTTTTACGATTTCCTTTGGGTCACCTGCCGTCGAAAGACGCAACACGGGAGATGGCGGCGCAGTACGGGCTGAGCGTGGCCGACAAGCCGGACAGTCAGGATATCTGTTTTGTGCCGGATGGAAACTACGCCGCGGTGATCGAAAAACTGCGTCCCGGAGCAGTTGAACCGGGCCAGATCGTGCATGCGGACGGACGCGTTCTGGGCACGCATACCGGCGTGATCCACTACACGATCGGGCAACGGCGGGGTTTGGGCATCGGGGGTCTGAGCGACCCGCTGTACGTTGTGAAGCTGGATGTCGATCGGCGTGAAGTCATCGTGGGCCCGCGCGACATGCTGTCGACCCGGGTTGTCCCCGTGCGCGAAATCAACTGGCTGGGCGATGCGCCATTCCTGTCTCAATTCGAATGGCAGGTGTCGGTCAAGGTGCGCTCCACCCGCCCACCACGCGAGGCCGTCTTGCGACCGTTGAGCAACACGACGGCCGAGGTCGAGCTGCTCTCACCCGAAGACGGGGTAAGCCCGGGGCAGGCCTGCGTGTTTTACGAAACCGGCGGCAGCCGGATCTTTGGCGGTGGCTGGATCTGGCGCGGCTGACGCGCGCTTTTGGTGCGGCGATCAAATCGCGTCGGTCGGCGTGTCGAGCAGGATGTAGAGCCCCGCAAGGATCAGCGCGACCGGCCCGGCATAATCAAGCCAGCGCTTGCCTTTGAGCCAGGGTGAAAGACGCTCGGACATCAGCTCCAGCATCAGCGCCATGACCGCGATGGCGCTCAACCCGCCCAGAATCGCGGCCAGCCGCAACTCCGATTTCTGCTCTGCCAGCAAAGGGATAAGCACCGCAAGCGTATCCACGGACAACAGACAGAACAGCGCGAAGGATGCGCCAAGGGTCACATGGCGCGCCGTGTGCTGTTGCTGGGCCGTGCGGGTCACCTGCCAGATGTCGATCAGCCCGTAGGCCAGCACGGGCCAGCCCAGCCATCCCTCTGCCTCAAGCAACTGGTCGGCGCCGACACCAAGGACCAGCGACAGACCCAACGCCAACAGCAACGAGGTGACATAGGCCAGAAGCACCGTGCGCCGTGCGCCGCTCAGCGACATGCTCAGCGCCACCAGCAGATTGCCGAGCGAGGTGAGAAAGACGCTCGAAAACAGCGTCCCGAAGGCCAGCGCCCAAGCCAACACTCAGTGTGCCCCCGGCATCTGCGCAAGGACGGCCCGCGCCGCGCGCAGGCCCGGGGACGCGCCGCCCCGGCCCAGCCGATCCATCGTGATCGCCATGGCCTCGGCCTGGCGCGAAGGATCCTCCAGCACCTTGCGCAGCATGGGCGTAATCTTGGAGGCAACGCAGTTCGGCCCAAGGCATTCCGGCACGACACGTGTTTCGGACACCAGATTGACCAGCGTCACTGTATTCAGAAGAGCTATGCGCGAAACGATTTCCCATGTCATCCGGTTCATCCCATAGGCGATGGCCATCGGTGTGCCCTGGGCGGCCAGTTCAAGCGAGACCGTGCCCGATGCCGCCAGAGCGACCTTGGAGGCCCCAAAGGCTGCGCGTTTCTCGGCCTGTGCCGCTTCGGCAGAGTGTCGGCGTGGGTCCAGGATCACCGGTTGTTGGGACCAGTCTTGCGTGAGCGCCTGGATCCGCTCCACCTGCGGGCCGGTGGTGGGCAGGATCAGTCTGAGATCCGGACGTTCGGCCAGGATCGGGCGCAATGCCGCACCAAAGATCGGCGTGTGGCGCGACACCTCCCCGCCGCGCGATCCCGGCAGCACGGTCAACAGCGGCGCCGTGCCCAGCCCATAGGCCATTCGAAAGGCGGCGATGTCGTCCGTCCCGGCAATTGGCTCAGCGGCCACAGGATGGCCGACGAAGTCGCAGCCCATGCCGGCGGCTTGCATGAAGTCCGGCTCGAACGGCAGGAGCGCCAGCACATGATCGATCATCTTGGCCATTTTGGCCGCGCGTTTCGGGCGCCAGGCCCAGACCGAGGGCGCCACGTAATGCACTGTATTGATGGGGATTTCAGCCTTGGCGCGCTTGGCCACACGCAGGCAGAAATCCGGACTGTCGATGGTTATCAGCACATCCGGACGCGCGGCGGTGACGGCCTTTGCGGTCTCGTCTATGCGGCGCAGGAGATGGCGAAGCCCGGGCAGGATCTCGGCAATCCCCATCACGCTGAGCTCTTGCATCGCAAAGCGGCTTGTGAGGCCCTGCGCCTCCATCTCAGGGCCGCCAATCCCGTCGAACTGTACATCCGGGCGGAGCTGTTTGAGGCCCGCCATCAGGGCCGCGCCAAGGCGGTCCCCGGATGGCTCACCGGCGATGATGAAGACCTGCATCAGTCCCGCTCCCGGATCCAGAGAAAGAGGCCGCGCGCATCGCAGGCAGAGATCACCTCGTCCTTGTGCAGGACCATGACGCCCCCGGACTCCAGAACGAGCCCCGTCAGCCCGGCCGCCGCCACGGCCTCGACCGTGCGCGGCCCGATGATCGGCAAGTCGGCACGGCGGTCCTGGGTCGGCTTGGGCGCCTTGAACAAAAGCCCGCCCTGCCCGTCATCCGGGCGCTGCGCCAGGCTTTTCAACATCCAGTCAGTGCCGTAGATCCCTTCGATCGACAACGCCTGACCGCGCCAGACCGCGCAGGCCTGCCCGATATCGGCGCCGGCCATGGCATCGACAATCGCCTGCCCGCGCGCCGCATCCTTGCGGGCCTTTTCGTCCGGTTTCAGGCGGCTTGGGATGCCGGGGGGCGGCAACAGATCCGGTGCGATCTCGTGAGCCGCGCGCACTGCAAAGCCGGCTTGTTCCAGCACGGCAATGGCCGCGCGCAGCGCGCCGTCATCGCTGGCGGCCAGGGCCCGTTTTACCGTTGGCAAATAGGGCATGGTGGCGAAATCGATGGCCAGGGGATTGATGTGCGGGCGCCGGATTCCACCGGCAAAGCAGATCTCGGTGACACCGTCGCGACGCAAGTCCTTCAACACGGTGCCAAGCTTTTCCAGACGAAACACCCGGTCCACGTTCACGCCTTCAGGATTGAACCCCTGCAAGGACAGGATCAAGGGACGCGCCGACAAACGGTCCAGCAGCGCGGCCGGCAAGGCCCCCTCTCCGGCGATGATCGCCAGCATGATGGAGCTACCTCGGCGTCAGGAAAGATCGGTCGCTGTCGCCAAGGATAAAGGCGACAATCTCGACGATCAGCGGGCTGTCGTAGGTTTCAGACACCTGCCGGGCGCGGTCCTGAAAGCTGCCCTCTCCCTCGCCCAGATCCTTGAACGCGGCGCGTACGGCTTGAATATCCTCGCGCGCCACGCCGCGCCTCTTGAGACCAATCAGGTTGAGCCCTTCGAGCCCGGCGCGTTCGCCCTGAACCAGGCCATACGGGATCACATCCCGTTCGACACCGCTCATCCCGCCGATCATCGCGCCGCGGCCGACCCGCACAAACTGATGAAGCGCCGACATGCCGCCGATGATCGCTTCGTCCTCGATCACGCAATGGCCGCCCATGACAGCCTGATTGACGATGATGACCCGATTGCCGACCTGACAGTCATGGGCCACGTGACAGCCGGCCATCAACAGGCAGTCGTCGCCGACCCGGGTCACACCGCCGCCGCCTTCGGTCCCGGCATTGACCGTCACATGTTCGCGGATCCGCGTCCGCGCCCCGATCTCGACAAAGGAGGTTTCGCCCGAAAACTTCAGATCCTGCGGGATCTCTCCCAGCACGGCGCCGGGAAACACCGATGTGCCCTCGCCGATCTTTGTGTGCCCGGAGATCACGACATGGCTGCGCAGCGCCACCCCGTCGCCAAGGCTGACGTGCGGGCCAACATGGCAAAACGGCCCGACGGTCACGTCCGCGCCAATCTGCGCGCCCGGCTCGATCACGGCGCTGGAATGGATGTCACTCATCGCATTTTATCCTCATGGGGCCGCTCACGCGAAGATCCGTCTGGGCAAGCGGTTGGGCGCATCACTTCAAATCGAGCATAGCGGCAATTTCGGCTTCTGCCGCAACATCACCGTCAACAACCGCCCGTCCGGCAAACCGCCACATCTTGCTGCCCGGCTTGCCGCGCAGCGTCGTGATCTCCAACTCGACCACATCGCCGGGCACAACCTTGCGGCGGAACTTGCACTTGTCGATGGACATGAAATAGATCAGCGCCTCGCGGTCGACGAGATCGCCGCCGACGCCGATCATCACGCCAGCCGTTTGCCCCATGGCCTCGACCAGAGTCACCCCGGGCATAATCGGCGTACCCGGAAAATGGCCCTGAAAATGCGGTTCGTTCATGGTGACGTTCTTGATCCCGCGCGCAGAGTTCGTGCCGTCGATATCGACGACCTTATCCACCAGAAGAAACGGGTAACGGTGCGGCAGAATGCGCTGAATCAAGGTAATATCGGCGGATTTCAACTCGGCAGTCATGGTTTGGCTCTTGTTGATAGAGGGTCGCCGGCCTGCGTAGCAAGGGACGCCTCGATGAGCAAGCACGCTCAGGGCTGCTCGGGATCCTCGACCGGCTCTTCCAGGCTTTGATCGGCTCCGTCCCCGATGGAGGCATCGATCAAACGCACGGCCCGATCGGTGATGTCGCTGGCGTTGGAACTGAAAAAGACGGAGGCCCGTTCGAGGATCACGGAGGCCCCGGCCTCGCGCATCACCTGACCCAGAACCGGACGGGCCGCCCGCAGGAAAGCCAACCGGTCCGCGTCGGATCGATCCACCAACGCACGCGCCTTGGCTTCCTGTTCGCGCCGAATCCGCTGCACCCGCAGATCGAAGGCATCCGCCAAGGACCGGAACTCGTCAGGGGGCAGGTCGGCGCGCTGGTCCGTCAGATCCTGTTCTTCCTTGGTCAGCGTCGCCTCGATGCGCCGATTTTCCGCGGCAAGATCAGTTGTGGCGGCCTCGATCTCGGCGGCGATCCGACGACCAAAGGCACTTTCCGAAAAGAACCGTTCGGAATCGATGGTCAGGATCGGCGCCTGGGCCCCGGCGTCCTGCGCTGCTACCGGACCGGGCCCCAGCGCGAGAAGAAGCGCCAGAAGAACCGCCTGCAGCCGCGCTGCAGGACCGAAACGGACCATCCGGGTGCTCAAGTCAGAACTGCGCGGACAGGGTGAAGTTGAAGAACTGATCCTTGTCGAAGTCCTCTTTCACCAGCGCTTCGGTGAAATCGAACCGCAGCGGGCCGATCGCCGTGTCCCAGAGGAAGGAGAAGCCGATCACATGGCGGAAGGATCCGCCCTCGCCCACGATCGTGGCGCCGGAGGTATTGGCGTCAGACAGGTTCCACAGATTGCCCACGTCATAGAAAAGCGCGCCCCGCAGACCGATCTCTTCGGGCAGACCCAGCGGGAACTGCGCTTCAAACCGCGCCACCGCGT
>JBCDEC010000259.1:0-6470 GCA_039179965.1 Pseudomonadota bacterium | reverse complement strand
GCGGCTGCTTCCAGAAACCCGACCACAGCCTGGCCCCCCGGCACATCGGTCTCAATACTCTGAAGCGCCAAGGCTCGACCAGCGGCGTCATTTGCGGCAAGCGCGGCTGTGATACCGTCTCCGAGCGCCTCCGCCGCCGCCTGCGTGCGAGATTTGTTGTATTCGTTCCAGGCCGCTCCGGCGACAATCAGAACCACCGCGAGAATGGCGATCCAGCCATACTTTCGCGCGAGCCCGTAAAGCCGGTCCTTGCGGACCTCTTCGGTCACTTCATCGATAAAGCTGTCGGTATTGCTCACGCCGCGACCCCTCGGTCCTTTGGTCTCATGCCAGTTGGTTCGATCCTTCGCCCCCCGGAAGGCGCGGTCGTCACGCTATATCGTGGGCAAAATGCCAAGCCAAGAGGCCCTGGCAGCGGTATCTTGCCGTTGAGAGGTGTTTTTTTTGCATTTTTTCTTGATCTGAACTGGTCAGTTTAGATTATGAGAGCCATATACCGCCTTGGAGACGGTTTAGAGCATCTGGCTCTGACATGAGTGACGAGAGGCGAAGCGATGCGATTGATCCCCACTCTGACGGCCCTTCTGGTCATGGTGGCGCTTTATTTCCTGGTGCTCGAACGCGAACAGCTCCTGGCCTTCGCGCGCAGTTCCGATGCGTCCGAAGCGCCGCCTGTGACTGACGAGACCGGATTGCCCACGGGCGATGCCACAATGGAAGCCATGGTAGTGGCGCAGGCGAATGCGCCTCCGGCTCTGGGCGTCGTGGTGCGCCGGTCCTATGCACAGGAAATCGACGACGCGGTCACGATGCGCGGTGAGACACGCGCAATGCGCGAGGTGCATGTGCCTGCCGAGACCTCCGCTGTGGTCAGCTCTGAACCCTTGCGGCGCGGCACACATGTGAAGGCGGGTCAGGAGCTATGTGTTCTTGATCCGGGCACACGCTTCGTTGCGCTGGCCGATGCCAAGGCAGGGCTATCTCAGGCCAGATCCCGGATCCCCGAAAGCGAGGCGCGCCAGATTGAGGCCGCCGCCATCCTGACCCAAACCCAGATCGATCTGAACGCAGCTGAAAAACTGGCCGAGGGCGGCTATGCGTCGGATGTCCGACTTGCGGGGTCGCGCGCGGCGGTCCGCTCGGCGGAGGCATCCATAGCCGCGGCCGACGCCGGGCTGGAAGGTGCGATGTCGGGGGTCGAATCGGCTCAGGCGCTGGTCGCCTTTGCCGAAAAAGACATCGAACGGCTGATCATCACCGCGCCGTTTGACGGCTATCTCGAATCAGACACCGCTGAATTGGGCTCGTTCCTGCCGGCCGGCGGGATTTGCGCAACTGTCTTGCAGTTGGACCCGATAAAGCTCGTGGGATACGTCGCGGAAACCCAGGTCAGTCTGGTGAAGCCGGGCGCCAAGGCCACGGCCCGCCTGGCCGATGGCGGCAGCGCCGAGGGCGTGGTCACGTTCATCAGCCGGTCGGCGGATCCGGACACACGGACTTTCGCGGTCGAAATCTCGGTGGCCAATTCCGATTTGGCCATCCGCGACGGACAGACGGCGGAGATCTTTGTGTCCGCCGACGGCACGCTGGCGCATCAGTTGCCGCAGTCTTCGCTGACGCTGAACAATGATGGCGTTCTGGGTGTGCGGGTCGTGGACTGGGAGGGCATCGTGCAATTCCAGCCGATCACGGTCCTGCGCGACGACATCAACGGCATCTGGGTCACCGGCCCCACCGATGAGGCCGACGTGATCGTCGTCGGCCAGGACTTTGTGACCGCGGGCCTGAAGGTCGCGGTGACCTACGAAAATCCGGACCTTGTCGAGGGAGACCAGTAGCCATGACCGGTGTGATCTCGTGGGCCGCGTCCCGCGCGCGAATGATCGTCGCCTTTATCGTTTTGTCGCTGGTCATTGGCGGCTTTGCCTACGTCTCTTTGCCAAAAGAGGGTGAGCCGGATATCGAGATTCCGGCGCTGTTTGTATCTGTCCAGTTCCCCGGTATTTCCGCAGTCGATTCGGAAAACCTGCTGGTGCGGCCGATGGAGACCGAACTGGCCGACCTTGACGGTCTGGACAAGATGACCTCGACGGCGGCGGAGAACTACGCCGGCGTGGCACTTGAGTTCGAATTCGGCTGGGACAAGACCGCCACGATGGCGGATGTGCGCGATGCGATGAACGCAGCCTCGGCGCTGTTCCCGTCCGGGGCCGAGCAATACACCATCAACGAGATCAACTTCTCTGAATTTCCCATCGTGATCGTCAATCTGACCGGTCCGGTGCCAGAGCGGACCATGGCGCGCATCGCCAAGGAACTGCAGGACGATCTGGAAAGTCTCGATGCCGTGCTGGAGGCCGGGATCGCCGGCAGCCGTGACGAGATGGTCGAGGTGCTGATCGATCCGCTGCGGCTCGAAGCCTACAATGTGTCGGCCGGCGAGCTGATCAATGTGGTCCAGAACAACAACCAGTTGATTGCAACGGGCGACTACGAAACCGAACAAGGCACCTTTGGCGTCAAGATTCCGGCCAACTTTACCGAGGCGAACGACATTTATCGTCTTCCGGTCAAGACCAATGGCGACCGGGTGGTCACTCTGGGTGATCTGGCAACGATCAATTTCACCTTTGAGGACCGCGTCGGCACGGCACGGTTCAATGGCGCGGACACCGTGGCGCTGCAGGTGGTCAAGCGCAAAGGCTACAACCTGATCGACACGGTTGAAGAGGTAAAGGCGACCATCGCCCAGGCCGAAGCACAATGGCCTCCGCAATTGCAGGCGGTGCTCGAAGTTGGCGCATCCAACGATCAGAGCCGTCAGGTTTCGTCGATGGTCAGCCAGCTTGAAGGCTCGGTTCTGACCGCTATTGCACTGGTGATGATGGTGGTGCTCTCGGCGCTCGGCACGCGCGCGGCCCTGCTGGTTGGCTTCGCCATCCCGACGTCCTTCCTGCTTTGCTTCGCGCTTCTGGCGGCAATGGGCGTGTCGATTTCCAATATGGTCATGTTCGGCCTGATCCTCGCTGTGGGGATGCTGGTCGATGGCGCCATTGTGGTCGTGGAATATGCCGACAAGCGCATCAAAGAGGGCACTGGGCCCATGCATGCCTATGTCGAGGCGGCTCAGCGGATGGTCTGGCCCATCGTCTCGTCCACCGCGACGACGCTTTGTGCCTTTCTGCCGATGCTGTTCTGGCCCGGCGTCGCCGGTGAATTCATGGGGATGCTGCCGGTCACACTGATCTTCGTGCTCTCCGCATCGCTGGTCGTGGCCCTGATCTACCTGCCCGTGATGGGCGGCGTCACCGGTCGCATGAGCCGGGTCTTCGGCTGGGGCTCCGATTGGCTGAAGGCCCGTTTGCCCTGGGTGTTGCGCGCCGTCTTGGTGCCCTTCCCGCTTTACGGTTTGTTCCTGAGCGCAATGCAGATGCTCAACCCGGCCTATCTGCTGCCCTACGAGATGGTCTTTCCGTCGGATCCGACAACGCCCGCTGCGGTCTCGCCACTGATGGGATCGCTGCTGGGTGTGGTGATGTTCCTGATCTGCGCGTTCCTCGCCTCTGTCGTGCTGGGCGCGGCGAAAGTGGAATTGCCGCAGCGGCGCATCCGTTCGGGCCGCCGGCGTACACCGCTGGGCTGGCTGGTCGCCTTCATCACCGGCAATCCGATCATGCCTATCGTGATGCTTGTTCTGGTGGCGATGGGGATTGCCACCGTGTTTCAGGCCTATGGGCGCAACCAGCTTGGCGTTGAGTTCTTTGTCGACACGGAACCCGAACAGGCCACCGCCTTTGTGCGCGCGCGCGGCAACATTTCGCTCTCCGAAGCAGATGCCATGGTGCGCGAGGTCGAGGACGCCATCGCTGCCCATCCCGGGGTGATCAACGTCTTTTCCTTTGCCGGAGAAGGCGGGTTGAACCAGAACACCGGTGGCAGCGATTCTCCTGCCGATACCGTGGGACAGATTCAGTTCGAGATCCTGCCCTGGGACGACCGGCCGATCCTGTCAGAGCCGATCATCGAGGGTATTCTCGACCGTGAATACTCCGACCCGGCCTTTGACGGCGACCTGGTGATCGACCAGCTCGAAGCGCGACTGGCCACGATTCCCGGCATTCAAACCGAGATCATGCCGCTGAGCGGTGGTCCGGCCTCGTCCAAGCCCGTGCATCTGCGGATCAAGAGTCCCGGTTGGGGGCCACTGACGGAAGCCGCCGAACTGGCGCGCGCAGAGTTCGATGTAACGCCGGGGCTCGTGCAGATCGAGGACACCCTGCCCCTGCCCGGAATTGACTGGCAGATCGACGTCGATGTCGAGAAAGCGGGCCGGTTTGGGGCCGATGTGGCGTCTGTCGGCGCCATGGTGCAGCTTGTGACGCGCGGGATCCTGCTGGACACCATGCGCGTGGACAGTTCGGACGAAGAGATCGAGATCCGCGTGCGCCTGCCCCGCGAAGACCGGGTGCTTTCGACGCTCGATTCGCTGAAGGTGCGCACCGAGGAAGGCCTCGTGCCCTTGTCAAACTTCATCACCCGCCAGCCGGTGCCGAAACTGGCCACGATCACCCGGGTTGATCAGCAACGGTTCTATGACGTGAAAGCCGACGTTGCGCCGGGTCTGGCCAAGATCGTGCTGGATGGACCGGATGGCGAGGAGCGCCTTGCCGTGGTGCGCAATCTGGAGATGGTCGGCGCGACGGATGCGCCTGTCTTCACCGCCCCCAACGGGACCGAATACGCGCTGCAAAGCTTGTCCGGAGCGCCCGATCTTGGCGCGCTGGAAGCCGCACTCGCAGACGGCGCCCGCTTTGTGCCGATCAATGCCAATGAACGGATCGCGGTGATCACGGAATGGCTGGAGACCAACCCCCTGCCCGCCGCCGTCGATTGGGAATGGACCGGCGATCAGGAGGAACAGGCGGAAAGCCAGGCTTTCCTGTCATCGGCGTTTGCCGCCGCCCTGGGCCTGATGTTCATCATCCTGCTGGCGCAGTTCAATTCCTTCTACAATTCGGCGCTGGTCCTGCTGGCCGTGGTGCTGTCGACCACGGGCGTGCTGATCGGGATGATGGTCATGCAGCAGCCGTTTTCGATCATCATGACCGGGACAGGTATCGTGGCTCTGGCCGGGATTGTCGTGAACAACAACATTGTTCTGATCGACACCTACCAGGAATACTCGCGCTACATGCCGCGCACCGAGGCGATCATCTACACCACCGAAAGCCGGATCCGGCCGGTCCTCTTGACCACGATCACGACGATGGCGGGACTTGCCCCGATGATGTTCGGGATCTCGCTCGATTTCATCAATGGTGGCTATACGATCGACAGTCCGACAGCGCTCTGGTGGAAACAGCTGGCCACGGCGGTGGTCTTCGGACTGGGCGTGGCCACGGTGCTGACACTCGTGGTGACCCCTTCGCTGCTGTCGCTGCGGGTCTGGTTCACGACCTATGTGGGATGGTTCGCCACGCTGCTGGCGCGTCTGTCGCTGGGTCGCTCAAGCCAGACGGCGCGGGACTGGGCCCTGCGGCGCGCCGCCCGCCGGGCCAAACATCCAGAGATCATCTGGGAGGACGATCCCGATCCAGCCCCGCCGGATCTCGATCATCCGCATCCGGTTCACCCCTTGCGGGCCGCCGAGTAACGCCACAACCGGCCCCCTGATCAGAGCGCGGGGCCGGCGAGAAACACCGCAAAACGGGCACCCCTGCACAGGATGCAGGGCGGCCTTGACCGGCACCCCTTGGTGATCGATCACACTGGCGCAATCCCTCCCGCCCGTCGTCAGGCATCAAAGAGATGCCCTCCTCCCGTTGGGCCGCGCGCGCGCAAAGCGCGCGCCGGGCCCGCCACCCCAAGATGCGCAAGCATCGCGGGGTGGCGGGAGCCCCCGGGCCGGGCAGTGTTCATGTTCGGATCAGGCGGCCTCGTCGGCCTGCTGTTTGTCCCACAATTGCGCATACCGCCCCTGCTGGGACAAAAGCGCGGCGTGACTGCCCTGCTCAACCACTTCACCGGCCTCAAGCACGATGATCAGATCCGCTTCGGCGATGGTCGACAGCCGATGGGCAATCGTGACGACCGTGCGCCCTTCGCCGGCGCGCCGCAATGCGCCTTTGATCTCCTGTTCGGTGTCCGTATCCAGAGCCGAGGTCGCCTCGTCCAACAGCAGGATCGGCGGATCCTTCAGCAGAGCCCGTGCAATCCCGACCCGCTGTTTCTCGCCACCTGACAGTTTCAGCCCGCGTTCGCCGACCGTGGTGTCATAGCCCTCCGGCAGGCTTTCCACGAAGGTGTGAATCTGCGCCGCACGCGCGGCCTCTTCAATATCGGCCTGCCCCGCATCCTGGCGCCCGTAGCCGATGTTGTAGCGGATCGTGTCGTTGAACAGCACCGTGTCCTGAGGCACCACGCCAATTGCGGCCTGCAGGCTTTCCTGGCGCACATCCCGGATATCCTGC
>JBCDEC010000258.1:0-6549 GCA_039179965.1 Pseudomonadota bacterium | reverse complement strand
GGAAATGGGCAAAGAGGTAGATCAGCGACACCCGGAAAAAGCGACGTTCGACGACAAAGTTGTCCGCCTCGGCCATCTCTTCGTCGCGGCGAAAGATCCGCCAGGCGCCGCGCAGGAACATCGCGTTCAGCACCAGCGCCGTTGCCAGGTAGACCGGTCCGCCGATGGACGTGAAGGCCGCGCCGATGGCCAGAGCGGCCAGCAACACCGTATAAACCAGAATATGGCGGCGGGTTGCGGGGCGGCCATGTGTCACAGTCAGCATTGGCACACCGGCATCGTCGTAGTCAGAGCGCATGAAAAGCGCCAGGGCCCAGAAATGCGGCGGTGTCCACATGAAGATCAGGGCAAACATCAGCCAAGGCTCAACGGCCATAGACCCTGTCGCCGCAACCCAACCGATCAAGGGCGGAAAAGCGCCTGCGGCGCCGCCGATCACGATGTTCTGCGGCGTCGTTCGTTTCAGCCACATCGAATAAATCACGACGTAAAAGAAAATGGTGAAGGCCAGGAGCCCGGCGGCCAGTGCGTTCGTGGCCAGCCAGAGAAGAACGGTCGAGAACACGGCCAGCGTGAGCCCGATGGCCAGCGCTTCGTCGGCCGAAACCTTGCCACTGGGGACAGCACGACGCCGTGTCCGCTTCATTACCCGGTCAATATCCGCGTCCCACCACATGTTCAGAGCGCCGGACGCGCCGCCGCCAACGGCGATGAAAAGAATGGCGCAAAACCCCACGACCGGATTGATGTGGACCGGCGCGGCCAGCAACCCCACCAATGCGGTGAACACCACCAATGACATCACACGCGGCTTCAGGAGAGAGAAGAAATCCCCGAAGCTGGCTTCATCCTCACGGGTGGAGGCAGAATAGCTGGCGTCGCTCATCGTTGTCTTTCTGCTGCATCATACGGGCCGCTCGGGCCCGCATGTCTGTTTGGAACGCGCATGGTCGATACGCGTTCGTTGCGATGTCTCAGTTCGATGCAACGCGCAGGTCGCGCGGCGTGCCTGCGTATTCTTGGATCGCACCGTCCAGCCAGGCGTCGTAGGCCTCCTGGCTGACCACTTTCACCGTAATCGGCATGTAAGCATGGTCTTTGCCGCACAGTTCGGAGCACTGACCAAAGTAGATGCCCTCTTCGTCGGCTTCGAACCAAAGCTGTGCCAGGCGGCCGGGCACCGCGTCCTGTTTCACCCCAAACGCCGGGATGGTCCACGAGTGGATCACGTCGGCCCCGGTCACGTTCATCACGATGATCTTGTTGACCGGCACGATAACCGCCGTGTCGGTCGCAAGCAGATATTCATCGTCCGCATATCCGTAGTCAGCGAGTTCTTCACGGGCCAGCATGAAGCTCTCGAACCCGAAATCGTGATCTGTGTATTCGTAGCCCCAGAACCACTGATATCCGGTCACCTTGATCGTGATGTCCGCTTCGGGGATTTCCTGCTGCTTGAAGAGCACCGGCAACGAGAAGGCGCCGATGAAGACCAGAATCACGACCGGTACCAGGGTCCAGGCGATCTCCAGCGGTGAGTTATGCGTGAACTTGGCCGGGTTCGGGTTGGACTTTTCGTTGTAGCGGAAAATGCAGATGCCCAGCAGTGCCACCACAAAGACGCAGATCGCCGCGATGATAATCAGCAGCAGATGGTCCAGCGAGTGGATGTCGCGCGCCAGTTCAGTGGCCGCAGGCTGGAACCCCAACGCGCCTGGTTCTGGCTTGCCAATGGTCTCAAGCTGGTCCTGCGCGACCGCCGGCAGCCTCGTGAGGGCCGCGAAAAGGCCCGAAAGGGTGAGAACGTGTTTCATGTCGTGTCCTGTCGGTTCATCCGCAATGTGCCGCTGTCGGTCCCGAAAGTCGCATAGGGACCGTTGTCATTGAGCAAGGTAGAAAACATATTCACTGGCACAGATAAAGAGATCTGTTTGCGTCAAACGGACGCTTATCGCCGCATGCGCCAATGATAAAGAGGCAATCCAATGACCGCCGACACGTCAACGCCGTTCCGCCCGCTCACCGAATCCGTCGATGCCGAAGCCGCCTTGCGCGTTTTGCGGCAAGCCACGGATGGCGCTGACGACGGTGAGATCTTTTTTGAGCGCCGCAAAAGTGAGACGCTTGTCTTTGACGACGGGCGGTTGCGCAACGCCAGCTTCGACGCCTCCGAAGGCTTCGGCCTGCGCGCCGTGCGCGGCGAAGTCACAGGTTACGCCCATTCGACCGAAATCTCCGAGGCGGCGCTCAAACGTGCGGCCGAAACGGCGCGTCTGGCCGTGGGCGATGGCGGTGGCACCTGGGCGGATGCGCCAAAAGCCACGAATGTGAAGTTGTATCGCGATGACGATCCCATCGCGGGCTTTCCTTTTGCGGTCAAGGTCGAGACCCTGCGCGACATCGATGCCTTTGTGCGCGAGCAGGACCCCCGTGTTGTGCAGGTCTCCGCGTCGCTGGGCGCGGGGCTGCAGGAGATAGAAATCCTGCGCCCGGACGGCGTTTCGGTACGCGACGCCCGTCCCATGACCCGGATCAACGTCTCGGTGATCGTTGAGGAAAACGGGCGGCGCGAAAGCGGAAGCGCGGGCGGCGGCGGCCGTGTCGGTCTTGACGGCCTGATCGATCGGACCTCCTGGGAAGAGAGGGCCCGCGAGGCCTTGCGCATCGCCGTGGTCAATCTGGGCGCGGAACCCGCCCCGGCCGGCGTCATGGAAGTCGCGCTGGGCCCTGGCTGGCCGGGAATCCTGCTGCACGAAGCGGTTGGCCACGGGCTGGAAGGGGATTTCAACCGAAAGGGCACCTCCGCTTTTTCCGGCCTGATGGGCCAACTGGTGGCCGCCAAGGGCGTGACGGTGCTCGACGACGGGACGATGCCCGACCGGCGCGGATCGATTTCCGTGGATGACGAGGGCACGCCTTCGGCGCGCAATGTCCTGATCGAAGACGGAATTCTCACCGGCTACATGCAGGATCGCCAGAATGCGCGCCTGATGGGCGTGCCGGCCACCGGCAACGGGCGTCGGCAAAGCTACGCCCACGCTCCCATGCCCCGCATGACCAACACCTACATGCTGGGCGGCGCCAGCGATCCGAAAGATCTGGTGGCCGACATCCGCGACGGGATCTGGGCCGTCGGCTTTGGCGGCGGTCAGGTTGACATCACCAACGGCAAGTTCGTGTTCTCCTGCACCGAGGCCTACCGGGTCAAGAACGGCAAGATCGGCGCGCCGGTTAAGGGCGCGACGCTGATCGGAGACGGCGCCACCGCGCTGACCAAGATCCGCGCGCTTGGCAATGACATGTCGCTGGATCCGGGGATGGGAAATTGCGGCAAAAACGGCCAATGGGTCCCGGTGGGCGTTGGTCAGCCAACCGTGCTGATGGACGGGCTGACGGTGGGAGGGGCGGCAGTCTAACCGCGCCACGGACTTTTCTGGAAAATAGGCCAAAAAGAGCCTGACGATTCACTCCCCGTTAACCGTTATGAGCGTAATCCTGATGGCGCAGAAGGCGGAGCCACGGATGACCGAAGACCGAATTTCTTCCACTCACCCCCCACTCCCACCCACCACGGAAGAAGATCGGTTTGCGTGGCTTCGTCTCCTGCGTTCGCGTCGTGTCGGTGTAGCAACCTTCCACCGGCTCATGGCCGAACACGGATCAGCGCAGAATGCGCTGACCGCGCTGCCTGAACTGGCCAGCGCTGCCGGGCTGAAGGACTATGAAATATGTCCGCCCGGCGTCATTGACGCCGAGATCAAGGCCGCAAAAGCCGCAAATGCGCGGCTTTTGTGCCTTGGCTCGGCGCTTTATCCAACATTGCTGGCAGAGGTGCCGGATGCGCCGCCGCTTCTTTGGGCGATCGGGGAAGTCAGCCTGCTGTCAAAGCCCATGATCGCCATGGTGGGCGCGCGAAATGC
Source organism: Pseudomonadota bacterium (assembly GCA_039179965.1). Lineage (GTDB taxonomy): Bacteria > Pseudomonadota > Alphaproteobacteria > Rhodobacterales > Rhodobacteraceae > Marinibacterium. The sequence continues at coordinate 2,629 of JBCDEC010000258.1, read as the reverse complement.
GTCGTCTTTGGGGTTGCGTATGGCCCGCGCTCTGGCCCGGGACCTTGGCGCGGCGGGCCATGTGATCACCTCGGGCCTGGCCCGCGGCATCGATGCCGAGGCGCATCGCGCTTCCCTTGAAACCGGTACAATTGCGGTGATGGCTGGCGGAGTCGACGTCATTTACCCTTCCGAGAACGCGGATCTTGCAGCCGAGATTGCCCGCAACGGCCTGCGCCTGTCGGAACAACCGATGGGGCTGGAACCGCGATCGCGACACTTCCCCAGCCGCAACCGGATCATATCGGGCCTGTCCCGCGCTGTTGTGGTGGTCGAAGCCGCCGCCCGTTCAGGCAGTTTGATAACCGCACGCGACGCACTTGATCAGGGACGAGAGGTCCTGGCCGTGCCCGGCCACCCCTTCGATGCGCGCGCGGCCGGTTGCAATCACCTGATCCGAGATGGCGCCGCACTGATCCGCTCGGCCGATGACGTGTTGGCGGCCCTGCCGCCTCTGGTTGAGACTGCGGCATTGGTACAAGAGGCCGTGCAACCAAGCTTGCCGAACCTCTCGCCACCGCCGGAACGCCCCGCGCTTCGGCAGACCGCGAAACTTCATCAGGCGATTCTCGACCGCCTGGGTCCGTCGCCACTGGCCGAGGATCAACTCATCCGGGATCTGTCGAGCAGTGCGCAAAGGGTGTCTCCCGCGCTGGTGGATCTGGAACTCGACGGACATATCCGGCGCGACTCAGGCGGGCTTTTGAGCCGGGTGTCCTGAGGTTTCTGCGGCGATCTGTGCGGCGCACTCCCGCAGCAAGACCTGCGGCGAATTCGTAAAGATTGACATTCCCCTCTTGAACCCCACATCTTCCGCGGCCATTAACTGCCCGGTGGCCGTGTTTTGAGGAAATCCGTTAAATGCCTGTTGTCGTTGTCGAATCTCCGGCCAAAGCCAAAACGATCAACAAATATCTCGGATCTGACTACACCGTTTTGGCCTCATACGGCCATGTACGGGACCTTCCGCCGAAGGATGGATCGGTCGATCCCGAGCAAGAATTTGAGATGCTGTGGGAGGTTGGATCCGACAGCAAGAAGCACATCAAGGCGATCGCCGATGCGCTGGAAGACGACAATGCGCTGATCCTCGCCACCGACCCGGATCGTGAAGGCGAAGCCATCTCCTGGCATCTCCAGGAAGCGCTGACGAAACGCCGTTCCATCAAAAAAGACACCCCCGTCAGCCGCGTGGTGTTCAACGCCATCACCAAGGATGCCGTCACCCAGGCGATGCAAAACCCGCGCGAAGTCGACATGCCATTGGTCGAAGCCTACCTGGCGCGCCGGGCGCTCGACTATCTTGTGGGTTTCAACCTCAGCCCGGTGCTCTGGCGCAAGCTGCCGGGCGCAAAATCCGCCGGCCGGGTGCAATCGGTGTGCCTGAGACTCATTGTCGAACGCGAGATGGAGATCGAAGCGTTCCGCCCCCGGGAATACTGGACCATCAAGGCCATCCTGACCACGCCGCGCCAGCAAACCTTCGAGGCGCGGCTTGTCTCGCTGGCCGGAGACAAGCTCGACCGGTTTGATATCGCCAATCAGACCCAGGCCGAGTTGGCGGTTCAGGCGATCACCAGCCGGGACCTCTTGGTCACCTCGGTCGAGGCCAAGCCAGCCTCCCGCAACCCGTCTGCGCCGTTTATGACGTCGACTCTGCAGCAGGAGGCCAGCCGCAAATTCGGCATGGGCGCACGCCAGACCATGTCGTCGGCCCAGCGTCTTTATGAGGCGGGCTACATTACCTACATGCGCACCGACGGCATCGATATGGCGCCCGAAGCCGTCACTGCGGCCCGTGCCGAAATCGGCACGCGCTACGGCGCCGAATATGTGCCCGACAGCCCGCGCATCTACAAGAACAAGGCGAAAAACGCGCAGGAAGCGCATGAATGTATTCGCCCAACCGACATGGGTCGCGACGCACAGGCGCTGAAGGTCACGGATGAAGACCAGCGAAAGCTCTACGATCTGATCTGGAAGCGGACACTGGCATGTCAGATGCAATCGGCGCGGCTGGAACGCACAACGGTCGAAATCGGCAGCGCCGACGGCCAGGTGGGACTGCGGGCAACCGGTCAGGTGGTGCTCTTTGACGGGTTCATGCGGGTCTACGAGGAAGGTCGCGACGATACCATTGTCGATGAAGACGACAAGCGCCTGCCCCAGATCCATCAGGGTGAACCGGCAGACAAGAAAGCCGTGACGCCCGAGCAGCATTTCACCCAGCCCCCGCCCCGCTATACCGAGGCTACGCTTGTCAAACGGATGGAAGAGCTTGGGATCGGGCGTCCGTCCACCTATGCCTCGATCGTGACCACGATTCAGGACCGGGGCTACGTGCGCAAGGACAAGAACCGGCTCTTCCCCGAGGACAAGGGTCGCCTGGTGATTGCCTTCCTCGAAAACTACTTCCGCCGCTATGTGGGCTATAACTTTACCGCCGGGCTGGAAGACGAGCTTGACGAAATCAGCGCGGGTGACGCCGACTACAAGGAAGTGTTGCAGAAGTTCTGGCAGGATTTTTCCGCATCGATTGCGGAAACCGCCGATCTGCGAATCACCGAAGTGCTGGAAAAGATCAATGAGG
>JBCDEC010000257.1:0-6551 GCA_039179965.1 Pseudomonadota bacterium | reverse complement strand
TCTTGAGATTGGCGTTCATGACGCTGTCCCAGTCCTCGGGGCTCATGTCGATCAGTTTGATCTGCGGGAAAATCCCGGCATTGGCGCAAAGGATATCCACGCCGCCAAAGGCCTGTCTGGTCTGGTCAATCAGGGCCTGCACGCTCGCCCAGTCCGAGACATCACAGGCACAGAAGTCGGCGGTGCCGCCGGCGGCGGTGATCTCGTCCACAGCCGCCGCGCCCGCCTCGGCGCCACGTGCGGCGATCATGACCTTGGCGCCCTGCGCGGCAAAGACTTTGGCGATGCCTTTGCCAATGCCTTTCGAGCCGCCTGTTACGATTGTGGATTTGCCTCCAATGGATGTCAGCATAGCTTGTCCTCTTGACCTTTCCCTCTGCATTTTGCTGCAATTGCAGCACCGGTGTTCCAGTGAAGCCGGGTGGCCCATACTGCGGCAAGAGCGGGACGGCTGAGGTCATGTGCCGATCCGGTGCCAACAGCGAAACCGCCAAAGAAAAAGGCAGGCAGACGATGACGGGACTTTACGACGATGCTTTTGTGGAGCGTCTGCGCGTGGGGGCGCAGACCCTTGCACCGCGTTGGGGGCTGGGGCCGGACACCTCGGTGCGGCTCTTGACCCTGTCGGAAAACGCAACCTTTATCGCCACTGACCCCGCCGCTGCGGCACCGGTCATCCTGCGGGTGCACCGGCCCGCCTATCATACGCAGGACGAAATCGCGAGCGAACTGGGCTGGATTGCGGCCTTGCGCAAGGCCCAGACCGTCGAGACGCCCGAAGTGCTCCACCTCGACGATGGCGGTCAGATCGCAGCCTTTCAGGACGGTGAGCAGACCCGCCATGTGGTGGGGTTCCGGTTCATGTCCGGGGCGGAACCGGATGCCGAGGATGATCTTGTCCCCGGCTTTGAGAATCTGGGCGCGATCTCGGCCCGGTTGCATGCCCACGTGCAGCACTGGGGCCCGCCGCCGGGCTTCACCAGAAAGACCTGGAACTGGGAAACCGCCTTTGGCACCGATCCCCTCTGGGGCGACTGGCGCGCAGCTCTGGGCCTGACGGCAGCGGGAAAAGCGGTGCTGGAACGGCTGGCGCTGGCGTTGCGCGACCGGCTGACCGCCTATGGGACAGGCGCCGACCGCTTCGGCCTTGTACATGCGGATCTGCGGCTGGCGAACCTTCTGGTCGAAGGCGACCGGCTTGGTGTCATTGATTTCGACGATTGCGGGTTTTCCTGGTTTGCCTATGACTTCGCAGCCGCGATCTCGTTCCTGGAAACCGAGGCGTACATCCCCGATCTGCAGGCCGCCTGGCTCAAGGGGTACCGCAGCGTGGCCGACTTTGGCGCCGAGCACGAAGCGATGTTGCCGACTTTCATTCTCTTCCGGCGCCTGTTGCTGACGGCCTGGATCGCGAGCCATTCCGAGACCGAAACCGCCCAGTGGGCCGGGATGGAGCGGTTTACCGATGGCACAATCGCTCTGGCCGACAGATATCTCAGCGAGGCCGCCGCATGACATCGGACAGCCGTCAGATTCTGGATATGAACGCCTTTGATCCCGGCTCGGAGCCACAGAAAGGCGCCGTTGCGCGACGGTTGAAGAACCTCGGGGCATCGTCGGTTCTGTTTTACGAAGATCCGATCGAGATGGTGTCCGCCAAGGGCGTCTGGATGGAGGCCGCCGACGGCCGCCGCTATCTCGATTTCTACAACAACGTGCCATCGATCGGGCATGCCCATCCCCGTGTGGTCGAGGCGATCCGGGATCAGGTCGGCCGGTTGAACACCAATACGCGCTACCTCGTGTCGGTGGTGGACGACTATATCGATGCGCTGAAAGCCCATCTGCCCAGTTCGCTGGAAAATGTGGTGCTGACCTGTTCGGGATCGGAGGCCAACGATCTCGCGGTGCGCATTGCGCAGGCCACGACCCGCGCCAAGGGCGTCATCGTCACCCAGACGGCCTATCACGGCAACACCGATCTTGCGACCAAGGTGTCGCCCTCTGCGTGGAAACGGGGCGACGCACCGGACTGGGTGGAATGCGTGTCCGCGCCCACCACCGTGTCAGCCCGCAATTTCGGAGAGCACGTGGCCCGCGCCATGGCCGCGCTGCAGGCGCGCGGGCACCGGGTGGCTGCACTGCTGGCTGACAGCATTTTCTCCTCCGACGGCGTATTCGCCGATCCGCCCGGGTTTCTGGACGCAGGCGTGGAGGCGGTTCGGCTCTCCGGCGGGCTTTTTATCGCCGATGAAGTGCAGCCGGGCTTTGGCCGCACCGGGACCGCCTTCTGGGGCTTTGCCCGCCATGGCGCGACCCCCGATATCGTGACCATGGGCAAACCGATGGGCAATGGCTTTCCCATGGCCGGTCTGGCGACCCGGCCCGAGCATCTGGCGATGTTCTGCCGCGATGTCGGGTATTTCAACACCTTTGGCGGCAATCCGGTGGCTGCGGCTGCCGGCCATGCGGTGTTGCGCGCCATTGCCGAGGAAAAGCTGCAGGAGAATGCCGCCTATGTCGGAGGACGGCTGCGACAGGGCCTCAACGCGCTGTCCAGGGACAGCCCGATCCTGGGCGAAATCCGGGGGGCGGGCCTCTTTCTTGGCGCAGATATCCGCACCCATGACGGCAAGCGCCCCAACCCCAAGGCCACAACGCGCATCATCAACGACCTGCGCGAAGAAGGTGTGCTGATCGGGGCGGCGGGCAAACACGGCGCGACGCTCAAGATCCGTCCACCGCTTTGCCTGACACCGGATGAGGCCGACATCTTTCTGGCCGCCTTGCAGCGGGTACTGGCTGTCTGATCTGCGGGTCTGACGGCAGGTGTTGGGCGCTCCTGGCCGATAGCCTGCGTTTCCCGTGTGACAGAACCGACGCGGGCCTCAGCCATGCCCGGGATAGGCGGGACCATGGGACGGCCATGGAAAACCGTTGGTGGACATGCCGTGGAGGTGGCAAAACTTGGCAAAAACTTGGCCGTTCAGGGCCGCACAGCATACCGCTCTGCGGTGCCATGGAGCGCATGCCAAAGCGATCCGGCCATAGAGCGCATGCCCATCACGCTCAGCCGATCCGGGCTGCGGCGGATCAACAGAACCGACATGTGATGAACAAGGCTGCGCGTCGCCTTGCCCGGGCTCAGTGTTTCCGCCGGCAGGTTGACCAACCGCTCCCGAAGCTGCTCCAGATCGCCCTCCGGTCCTTCCAGATCGAGGATCACCCAACCATCGGTTTGCTCGGTCACCGAGCAGCCCGGCGCGGCGCTCTCGACCTCGGCGGCAAAATCCAGTTCGGCCCGCCCCGGTCCTTCGATCAACCAGTGTCCCGGGGCCATCCAGATCGCGTTGGCGCTCTCGCTCTCGGCGAAAAAGCCGGGCTCGGGCAAGGTCAGCCCAAACGGCGCAGGCCGCGCCGCGTCCGCACGCAAGGCCACAGACGCCAGCGCGATGTCCATCCGCTCACGCAACGTGACGGATCCCACGACAGCCTCGCGCGGCTCCGGTGCGCCAAAGGCATTGGTTGCAAAGATCTCAGCCACGCAGCCGTGCTCCTTCCGGGTCGACGAAATGGGCCGAGACAACCTTCACCCTGATCTCGCCCCCTTCCAGCGGATTGGCGGCCACGATGACCTCGTCCATCCGCTGGTCACCGTCTTTCAGGTAGCCCAGCCCGATGGAGCTTTCGAGATGCGGTGAATGGCAGGCCGAGGTGATCCAGCCTTCGTCCGTCTCCATCGTATGTGCCACGCCCTGTCCGAACAGATGCGCGCCGGGCACCACCGTGTCGGCGCTGTCCACAGGCAAAAGCCCGACGAGGCGTTGGGTTTCGCCCTCCAGCGCGGCGCGGCGCGACATCACCGCGCCAATCGCGTCCTTCTTGGCCGACACCATCCGGCCCAGACCCAACATCGCCGCCGTGGTCTGACCTGTCAGTTCCGCTCCCGTGGCATGGCCTTTCTCGACGCGCAGCACGCCAAGGGCTTCGGTGCCATAGGGCGTGACGCCCAGGTCAGCCCCGAGGTCCATCAACCGCGCCATCACCGCCGCGCCGTAGCGTGCGGGTACGGCCAATTCATAGGCAAGCTCACCCGAAAACGAGATCCGGAACAGCCGCGCGCGCAACCCACCGGTCAGCCGGACCGGCGCGCACGCCATGAACGGGAAGGCGTCGTTGGACAGATCCGCCTCGACGATCCGCTCCAGCAGGCTGCGGGACTTCGGCCCCGCCACGGCAATCTGCGCCCAGGCATCGGTGGTCGAGACGATCTGCACATCCATCTCGCCAAAGAGCCCCTGACGCGCGAATTCCATATTGCGATAGACCAGCCCGGCATTGGCCGTGGTCGTGGTCACCACGTAGTGATCCTCACCCATTCGTGCGCAGGTGCCGTCGTCATAGAGCATCCCGTCTTCGCGCAGCATCAGCCCATAGCGGACGCGGCCCACTTTGAGGGTACTCATCGTGTTGGAATAGATGCGGTCGAGGAAGGCACCGGCGTCGGCGCCCTGCACGTCGATCTTGCCAAGGGTCGTCACATCGCACAGACCCACGTCGCGGCGCACCGCAAGCGCTTCGCGGTCGACGCTTTGGCGCCATTGCGTCTCGCCGGCCTGCGGGAAGTACTGCGCGCGCATCCATTGCCCGGCCTCGACAAAGACGGCCCCTTGCGCTTCGGCCCAGTGATGCGTGGGCGGCAGCCGCGTGGGGCGGAAATGCGGACCGGAATCGCCGCCGCCGAGCACTCCCAGAGACACGGGAGTGTAGGGCGGTCGGTAGACCGTCGTCCCGGTGTCGGGGATCGACTGACCGGTCATTTCGGCCATCACGGCAAGGCCGATCACATTGCCGGTCTTGCCCTGATCGGTCGCCATGCCCAGCGTCGTCCAGCGCTTTAGATGCTCGACCGAGACCATGTTCTCCTGATGCGCCAGCTTGATGTCCTTGACGGTCACATCGTTCTGGAAGTCGACCCAGGCGCGGCCTTTGCCCGGCACGTGCCAGAGGGGGGAGATCGCCTGCGCCAGATCCTCGCAGACCGGGAGGTCGACCTTGGGCGCTGCAAGTCCCAGATCCGCCAGCGCGCCCGCCGCTGCCTGCGCGCCATCGGCAAGGGCCGAGGCGAGGCCCGCGCGCCCCATTGCCGCGCCTGCCGCCTGCAGGCCCACCGGGCCGCCCGCGCCCGGCACAAAGGCCTGGATCGTGTCATCCCAGGTGGGCTTGCCCCGATGATGGGCGCTCAGGTGCAGCGCGGGCGACCACCCGCCGGCAACCGCAAGCGCATTGCATTCATACCAGGTGGCCCGACCGTCTGCCGCTGTCACCTCGATCGCGCGCAAGGCGCGACGTCCAAGTGTGCCGGTGACCTGCGCCCCGGCCATGACATGATAGTCGCCGAACCGAGGCGCGTCAGACCGCGCATCGATCACGGCAAAGACCGGGACGCCGCGCGCCACCAGATCGACCGCCGTGCGGTGTCCATCGTCACAGCACGTGAAAATCGCCACGCGTCCTTCCGGCGCCACGGCCCAGCGGTTGAGATAGGCCCGCATCGCCCCCGCCAACATGATCCCGGGCCGGTCGTTGTCGCGAAACGCGATGGGCCGCTCCAAGGCGCCCGCCGCCAGGATCGCCCGCCGCGCCGTGATGCGCCACAGGGTCTGGCGCACCGGGCTGGGATCGGCGAGATGATCCGACACCCGCTCGACCGCGCCGTAGACCCCGTGGTCATAGGCACCAAAGACCGCGGTGCGCGTCAGGAAGCGCACATTGGACAGCGCCCGCAACTCTGCCTCGACCGCATTGACCCAGTCGATCGCCGGCGCTCCATCCAGGTGCTGGCGCTCCGCCAGAAGGCGGCCGCCCAATCGCGCGTCTTCCTCGGCCAGCACCACCTGTGCGCCTGCGCGCGCCGCAGTGAGGGCTGCGCTCAGCCCCGCCGCACCGCTGCCGATGACCAGAAGATCGGTGTGCAGAAAGGCCCGATCATAGCCATCCGGGTCCGCCTCCATCGAGAGCGCGCCGAGCCCGGCCGCCTTGCGGATCGCCGGCTCGTAGACCTTCTCCCAGAAGCTCTTTGGCCACATGAAGGTCTTGTAATAAAAGCCCGCCGTCAGAAGCGGCGCAAAGAGGTCGTTGACCGCCAGCGCATCGAACGCAAGCGAGGGCCAGCGGTTCTGGCTGACCGCCTCGAGCCCCTCGAACAGCTCGGCCACCGTGGCCCGTGTATTGGGCTCTTGCCGCGCGCCCTTGCGCAGTTCCACCAGCGCATTGGGCTCCTCCGGTCCCGCCGAAAGCACCCCGCGCGGGCGATGGTACTTGAAACTGCGCCCCATCAGCTGAACGTCATGGGCCAGCAGGGCCGAGGCCAGCGTGCCGCCGGCTCGGGTTCCGCTTTGATGGCAAGAGCTATTCCGGGTTTGCCGGCGACACGCTGGCCTCGGCCCTGCTGGCCCATGACGTTCAGCTGATGGGGCGCAGTTTCAAGTACCATCGCCCGCGCGGGGTGCTTTCGGCGGGACCGGAGGAGCCCAATGCGCTGGTGGAAC
>JBCDEC010000256.1:0-6569 GCA_039179965.1 Pseudomonadota bacterium | reverse complement strand
TTGCCGCGGAGATTGATCCGGACGTGCCCCAGGATGCGGTGCTGATTGGCTATTCGCTTGGCGGCATGGTGGCCATGGCCTTTGCCGCGCTTTATCCGGACCGATTGCGCGCGCTTGTTCTGGTGGACACGCCGATCCGCGCCCCTTTGAAATTCATCAGCTGGTACACGCCCTATGTCGCTCCGATCGTCACCCGAGTGCCCGGGCTGCGCGTCATCGGCAAGGCGGTGGGCAGCCGGATCGAAAACCCGGAAGGAATGGCCGAGTTCCGGCGCCATATCGAGGCTGCCGATCCGCGCGGCATGGCCGACGCACTGATTGTCGCCGGCAGCTTTGACGGGGAAAAGGTCCTGCCGCAACTGACGCTGCCGATGCTGGTGCTTTGTGGTAAAAACAGTCTGCTGACCGGTGAAAAGTACCGCGCGATGGTCGCGAAAAACTGTCCGCAGGCCAAGATCGTGGTGATGGATACCGGCCACCACATTCCCTTTGACGACGCCCCGGCCATGCAGGCCGAGATCACCCGTTTTCTGGAGGCTTTGCCGTGACGCACTCAGTGACGCCGCTTCTTTCGGTCCGCGATTTGACGAAGCTCTACGGTGCGCGGGTCGGCTGCGCCGCAGTGGATTTTGATCTCTATCCCGGTGAGGTCATGGGCATCGTGGGAGAAAGCGGCTCGGGCAAGTCGACCCTGCTCAATTGTCTGGCGGGACATCTGGTGCCAGACCGGGGCAAGGTCTTGTTCGATACCCGCGAAGCGGGTCTGCGCGACACGATTGAGATGAGCGAACCGGAGCGGCGGATGCTCTCGCGCACCGATTGGGCCTTTGTGCATCAGCATGCGCGCGACGGGTTGCGCATGGGCGTCAGCGCGGGCGGCAACGTGGGCGAACGCCTGATGGCCGTGGGTGCCCGGCACTACGGCGAGATCCGCGGCGCGGCCATCGATTGGCTGGGCCGGGTCGAAATCGCCGAAGACCGGATCGATGACCGGCCGACTGCGTTTTCCGGCGGCATGCAGCAGCGACTGCAGATCGCGCGCAATCTGGTGACCGGACCCCGGCTGGTGTTCATGGATGAACCGACCGGGGGTCTGGATGTCAGCGTGCAGGCGCGGCTGCTGGATCTTCTGCGCGGATTGGTGCGTGAAATGGGCCTGAGCGCGATCATTGTCACCCATGATCTGGCTGTCGTGCGGCTACTGGCCGACAGGCTGATGGTCATGAAGGACGGCCATGTGGTCGAGACCGGTCTGACCGATCAGGTGCTCGACGATCCTCAACATGGCTACACGCAGCTGCTGGTGTCCAGCGTGCTGCAGGTTTGAGCTCTGCGAGGATCAGGGGTCTTTGCGCAAGATGAAGGGACGGGAGAATGATTGAGATCGACGCCGCGGCGAAAAACTTCACCCTGCACAATCAGGGCGGCGCGGTCATCCCCGTGATGCAGGACGCGTCTCTGAAAGTGGCGGCGGGCGATTGCGTGGCGCTGACCGGGGCGTCGGGCGCGGGCAAGTCGACGCTGATGCGGATGATCTATGGGAATTACCTGACACAGGCGGGGCGGATCGTGGTGGGAGGTGTCGACGTGGCGCGGGCGGCGCCACGCGACATTCTGGCCCTGCGCCGTGAGGTTCTGGGCTATGTCAGCCAGTTTCTGCGGGTCGTGCCGCGCGTGCCGACCCGCGAGGTCGTGGCCGATCCGCTTTTGGCCGTGGGGGTGCCGCGCGATGACGCCGTCGCGCGGGCAGAAACGCTGCTGGCGCGGCTCAATGTCCCGCAGACGTTGTGGGATCTCAGTCCCACGACCTTTTCGGGGGGTGAGCAGCAGCGCGTGAACATCGCGCGCGGCTTTGTCTACGACTATCCCGCGATGCTGCTCGATGAGCCGACGGCGAGCCTTGATGCCGCCAATCGCGAAACCGTGCTGCGCCTCATCGAAGAAGCCAAGGCGCGGGGCTGCGCCATTGTGGGGATTTTTCATGACGAGGCGGCGCGCGCCCGGGTCTGCGATCGGGAGATCGACGTCTCGGACTTTGCGCCGGTGGCGGCGTGACCGGTTCCGGAGCAGGACGGTTGCTGGCCTTTGTCGGACCGTCCGGCGTGGGCAAGGACAGCGTGATGCAGGCGCTCGTCGCCGCAAGACCGGACATGGGTCTGGTGAAGCGTGTGATTACGCGCGCGGCCGACGAGGTGAGCGAGCATTCGATGCCGGTGGACGAGACGACGTTTGAAGCCATGGTGGCGGAGGGCGCGTTCGCCCTGCGTTGGCGTGCACATGGTCTGGCCTATGGCATCCCGGTCTCGGTCGACACCGATCTCGCGGCGGGCCGCACAATGCTCGTCAACTTGTCGCGTGCGGTTCTGCCGGAGGCGCAGGCGCGATTTGGCGTTTTGACAGTCATACATCTGACGGCCCCTCCCGCTGTGCTGGCCGTGCGGCTGGCGGGGCGCGGACGCGAAAACGCCTCGGACATTGAAAAGCGTCTCGCGCGGGCCGGCGATGCGCTGCCGCCGGGATTACGCGACGTGGTGCAGGTCTCCAATACCGGTCCGCTGGAGGAAACCGTGCGGTCGGTTCTTGAGCGGGCTCAACCAGAGAGGGCGTAACGGTGAATGAGATGAAAGCGACCGCTCCTGTCTTCGCCCATCAGGCTCAGAGCGTCGATCGTGAGCGGACTGGGCACATGCGGCAAAAGATAGTCTTGCAGGACCGCCGCAACCTTTGTCAAAGCGGGCTTTGGCATTTTCCCGGTGAGTGTGATGTGAAACCGGAATTCATCCAGGACATACGGATAGCCCCATCGGAGAAGCATCGCGTCCTGCGCGGGCGTCAGACCAGAGGCGCGGCGGCGGGCCAGTTCGTCCTCGGTGGGTGCGTCGCGAAACCGGTCGAGATCGCGGACCGTCGAGGCGGCCAGCGCCGCCAGATCGCCGGTCTCTCCGTCGGGGACAAGCGCCAGAAACCGGCCCAGCGGCGCCAGTTTCAGCCCTGCAAGTTGCACCGGGGCCAGCGCGGCACAATGCGTCCGCAGCGCGTCCTGAAGATCGTCAGGACAATGGCCGGGCGCCAGACGGAAGGGCGGTTTGACGGTCGCGTGCAGCCCGTATCTTCGCGGCGTCGCGGTGATGTCATCGCGGGACAGCGGCAGAGCGCCGATCGTGGGTGGTTCCGGTGTCTCGCCCGTCGCTGCGTCCCATCCCAGCCACGCCGCGCCGGTTTGCGCGAATGGGCCGGTGGGTGGCGTGTAAAAAATACCATACCGTGCGAACAGCATCGCCTGCCTTTTTTGTTTGGGGTCGGCCTTCTCATGCCTTTGGATTTGCCATGACACAGAATTTCATGCTCGCCAATGCCACGCTTGTGCTCGCTGACCGGACCATAACGGGAGGTATCGAAGTCGAGGGAGAGATCATCGTCGGGATTGAAGAGGGCGACGTAGTGCCCGCCGGTGCCATTGATTGCCAACGGGATTTTGTGGCACCGGGTCTGGTGGAGTTGCACACCGACAATCTGGAGCGGCATATCCAGCCGCGGCCCAAGGTCGACTGGCCTCATAATGCCGCGATCCTGGCTCATGATTCGGAACTGGCCAGCGTGGGGATCACCACGGTCTTTGATGCGATGCGGGTCGGATCGATTCCACGCGGTCGGGGGAGATATCTGAAATACGCACGCCAGCTTGCGAGTGAGTTGCTTGAATTGCGCGCAATGGAGGCTTTGAAGATCAGCCATTTTCTGCATTTGCGCGCTGAAGTGTGTTCCGAGACGCTGGAAGAAGAGATGTTGGAGTTCGGAGAAGCGGATCGCGTCGGGATCGTCAGCCTGATGGATCATACGCCGGGACAGCGTCAGTTTCGCGATCTCGCCAAGCTCTCGGACTACATGAAAGGTAAGTATGGCCTGACGGATACGGATTTTGATCAGCACGTTGCCGAACTGCGCGCCTTGCGTGAGACTCACGGTGAGCGCCACGAAAGACTGGCCGTCGACGAGGCGCGACGTTACGGTGCGGTTCTGGCTAGCCACGATGATACGACAGAAGATCAGGTCGATATCTCAAAGGGTTACGGCGTGGCGATTGCCGAGTTTCCAACAACCCAGGAGGCGGCCGAGGCCAGCCATGCAAGTGGGATTTCCGTGATCATGGGAGCACCCAATCTGATACGGGGCGGATCCCATTCGGGCAATGTGGCGGCTGCCGATCTTGTTCAGGCGGGCGTGCTGGATATCCTGTCTTCGGATTATGTGCCCTCTTCCCTGATGCTGGGCGCGGTCAAGCTGGGGCAGGATTGGGGCGATATGGCCGCAGGGATCGCCACGGTGACGCGCAACCCGGCGCGCGCCGTCGGCCTGTCAGACCGCGGCGAAATCGCGGTTGGCAAACGTGCCGATCTGGTTCAGTTTGCGTTGCGCGGCGGGGCGCCGGCCATGCATTCAGCCTGGTCGCGCGGACGACGTGTGGCGTGAGCCGAGACGATCCGGAGCGACGTGACAGGCCTCGCATCATGCGGGGTTCTGGAAAACCGTGAAACAGGGGAGCGGTGATGGGCTATGTGTTCGATCCCCCGCCCGTGCCCGCTCTGGCGGTTGTGGGTGGCGGGCTTTTCCCGGTCAGGCGCATATACTGCGTGGGGCGCAACTACGCGGCGCATGCCGCCGAAATGGGCAGCGAGGTTGACCGGGAGGCCCCTTGGTACTTTACCAAATCCGCCCATGCGCTGTGTCCGTCCGGCGCCCGTATTGCGATGCCCGCTGGGACGTCAGATTGCCAGTACGAGGTGGAGTTTGTCGTCGCGCTGGGGAGCGAAGCGCAGAACGTGGCAGCCGAAGATGCGATGCACGCGGTCTACGGATATCTTTCCGGCATCGATTTGACGCGGCGTGATTTGCAGGCAGCGGCGAAAGCCTCTCGCCGACCCTGGGATACCGGAAAAGACTTTGAAAACGCGGCGATCCTCGGCCCCGTTACCCCGGCGGCGGCATTTGGCGCACCGGGCGATCAGCGGATATGGCTTGATCATGACGGCCAGCGCGCCCAGGACGCGCGGTTGTCGGATATGGTCTGGGATGTCCCCGAGATTGTTTCTCATTTGTCGCGGCTCTATCACCTTCGGCAGGGTGATCTGATCATGACGGGCACCCCGGCCGGCGTCGGTTCTGTCGCGCCGGGCAGCCGCCTGCGTGGCGGTGTCGAGGGGCTGGCCCCCGTCAGTGTGACATTTCGTTGCGACTGATTGCGCCCCGACAGGACGCTTTTGGACTTGCAACCCGGCGTCTGGCTGGCCTCAATACGCGCGGACCTTTGGAACGTTTCTGAGAGTGCGTGATCTTACCGACCGGGAGGGGATAACACCGATGAGCATTATGACACGACTGAAAGGCATCGCGCTGGCCGCGGGTCTGGCCCTTGGCGCTGCGCCGGTCCTGGGGCAGGAGGTGACTCTTAAAATGCACCAGTTCCTTCCGCCACAGGCCAATGTGCCCGCGCTGATCCTTGAGCCCTGGGCCCAGCGGGTGATGGACGCCTCCGAGGGGCGCATTCAGATCGACCATTACCCGGCCATGCAGCTGGGCGGCAAGCCGCCGGAACTGGTCAGTCAGGTACAGGACGGGGTGGCCGACATTATCTGGGTGGTGGCGGGATATACGCCCGGACGATTTCCGCAGCTTGAGGTTTTTGAACTGCCGTTCATGATGAACGATGCCGAGTCGACGTCGCGCGCTTTCTGGACATTCGCCGAATCCAACATGATGGACACCGATTTCAAGGATCTGAAGATCCTGGGTGTCTGGGTTCATGGACCTGGCGTGATCCACTCGTCCAGACCGGTGGACGAGCTTGCCGATCTCAACGGGCTGAAGGTGCGCGGACCGACACGGATCATCACCGGTATGCTGGGTGAACTGGGCGCAACGCCGGTGGGTATGCCTGTCCCGGCCATGCCCGAGGCGCTGTCCAAGGGTGTGATCGATGCAGGTGTGATCCCGTGGGAGGTGACGACGGCGCTGAAAGTGCAGGAACTGGTCGAGAATCACACGACATTTGGCGATGACGCGCTCTATACGGCGGCGTTTATTTTTGCCATGAACAAGGATAAATATGACGCCCTGCCTGATGACCTGAAAGCCGTGATTGACAGCGAATCCGGTGCCGATTTTTCGGCGCTGGCGGGCAAGATCATGCAGGACAACGACGCACCGGCGCGCAAGCTGGCCGAGGATCGGGGCAACAACATTATCGATCTGACGCCCGATCAGGTGGCCGATTGGAAAGAAGCGGCCAGTGCCGTCGAGGCCAACTGGATCGCTGAAATGAACGACAAGGGCTTTGACGGACAGGCACTTGTTGATCAGGCGCGTACACTGATTGAAGAGGCCGGGCAGTAAAGGCCCGGCTTGGCTCGATCAAGCGCCCGGAGGCGGAGGGAGTGATGCAACGGACAGTCTGGGCCGTGGCGCGGGTTTTGGCGTTTCTGGGCGGTGCTGTGCTGGTTTTTCTGATCGCGATGACGTGCCTGTCGGTTCTCGGCCGTTTGCTGAACGGATTCTTCAACGGCGCCTTTGCC
>JBCDEC010000255.1:0-6585 GCA_039179965.1 Pseudomonadota bacterium | reverse complement strand
GCCGCGAAAAGTCCAACAACAAGGGCGCCAATGGTGCCGACGACCGTGTAAAACGTCGTCGCCCAGAGCACATCCAGAAACTGGTCGTCATCGAAAATGCGGGCGAAGTTTTCAAAGGTGAATTGGGTGTTGGTGAGGATGTTGTCGGCCTGTCCGGTCGCCAGCGCCTCGGTTTCGTCTTCGATCGCGTCTTCGAGAACGTCCGCGTCAAACCCTTCGGCGAAGGTCACGGGCAGTTCCAGCGTCAGACGGGCCCCGGGTTCCAGCGTACCGATATCGCAGCGCAGGTCGGTGCCATCCAGCACGCAGGGCTCGGGCGCTGCACCGGCCGTGATGCCATCCGGCAGGACATCGGTCATCACCACATCGGTGATCGGTTTTTCCTGGCTCCGGTTTTGCAGACGGTAGCGGACGTATTGCGTGGCCTCGCCCTTGTCGCGCAGATCCTCGCGGACAACCGGCACAATGGGGCGCAGATCGGCAAGGCCGATGGGTTTGAAGCTGATCCAGAAGATAGACAGCAAGGGCAGCACGACCACCAGCGAAACGCTGAGGATCGTCGGAAACAGCAAGCCCCACGCCAAGCGCGCTTCGCGCCGGGCGAGGGGGCCGTGGCCCTTGGGTGGGGTCAGCTCGGTCATGGGAGACGGCCCGCGCCAAGCTCAGCGCGGGCCATTTGGCTTACTGGATGCCGGACAATTCGCTGTTCATCGCAGCGACGGCAGCAGGGGCATCAATGTCCCCATCGATATACTGACGCACGATCCGGTTGATCGCCTGGCTGTTGATGATCTTGGAGGCCAGCGCCAGCTGCCCTTCGGCCACGCCCCAGCGTTGTGCAACATCAAGGCCACCGACGATCTCGTCGATCATCTCCTGAGCATAGAGATCGCCCAAAGGCGCCTTGCGGTCGACGCCAACCGGCAGAGTTGCCCAGGCTTCGATAAAGGCCTTGGGATCATCGGCCGTGCCATTGCGGACCGGGAACTTGCCCTCGGGCGCAATCGACAGCGTCGACGTGTAACCGTCGCCCATGGAATAGGTCACAAAGGCCACCGCGTCATCGGTCTCGGCGTCCGCCGTGATGCCAAAGTAGCGAATATCGCCCCAGGCCGCGCCATCGGGGTTCGATGGGCCGGCGAAGTTGGTCACGATTCCGGTCTTGGAGGCCAGTTCACCCGAGGTGGGGTCGTCGTTGATCGTCGGCGGGGCGCTGTCGCGCAGGCCTGCGAGTTCGTCGAGGATGAACGGCGACCAGATGATCATTGCAGCCTGACCGGCGAAATACAGGGTGCGGGACTGATCCCAGTAGAGCTCACCCGGAGGCGAGGCCTCGGCGATGGCCTTGTAGAAGTCCAGCACTTCCGTGGTCTTTGCCTCGTCAAAGCCGGTGAAGCCATCGGGGCCCACAGGCGTCGCGCCATTGGCGAGGAATACGTGTTCCAGCACCTGGGACATGAAGTTTTCGTCGACCTTGGTTGCGGCGACAAAGCCAAACATCTCCGGCGGGTTGTGCAGCGCCTCCAGAGCAGCGATCACATTGGCATAGCTGCTGGGTGGCTCCAGTCCGGCCTCTTCGAACAGGTCTTTGCGGTAGACGATCATCTGCGTCCAGCCATCGACCGGCACGGCGGCCCAGCCATCCGGGACGGCGGCCATGTTCAAGGCGCCCGGCGCAAAGGTGCCGGTGCCCAAGGCTTCGATCACTTCCGACGCTGCGTCCGCATCGAGGATCCCCGCTTCATACCAGGGCAGCGCATACTGCAGCGTATGATAGATCACGTCCGGCAGATCGCCGGCCGCAAAGGCCGCTGTCGTCCGCGTGCCAAGATCGCTTTCCGAGACCGGAATGACCTCGACCGCGATGCCTGAGGCGCTTTCGAATTCCGCCGCCATCTCCTGCTGCTTGGCCAGCCGCTCGGGCTGTTCTTCCGTTGTCCAAAAGCGAATGTCGGCCAGACCCGCCGAGGTCATCAGAGCCAGCGCAGCCGCACCGGACAAAAGACGCAGGGTGGTTCTTGAGACGCGAGTTTGCATATAGAGTCTCCCAAAGGTGGTATCTTTGTTTTTGGTTTTGGCACCGGTGCACACGCTGCGGATGACCTTTCCCGGCCCGGCCGCAGATCTGGTGCACGTCCTCCCGCGGGCAATGTGACCGTTGTTTGGGCCCAGGGGCAAGCCTTTGTTACGCTGCACCCGCGAAAGAACCCTGCCTAGAAATTCAGCTAATGCGTGCGCAAACTCCGGGTGCGCAGGGCTCGGAGTCAGATGCTGCGACGCAGCAATCCGGGCGGCGAAAGCGACCAAACCTTGCCTGTGTCTCGACTTTTGGCGGACCGTCGTGCACGTTGCAGCCAGGTACTATGGGTGCCTCACGGTGTACTGTGTTTTTGGGTGAATTTTATGGATGTGTATTTGACCCCACTGGCAGAAGACTGCCCCGATGTCCTCTTTGGCAGCAAGTTCGCCGACATCGAGGCCCTCGCGCGGGGCGACAAGGATCGCCTGCGCCCTGTCATCTCGCCGGCCGCAAGGCGACGCCTGGGTGCGGCGCCCAAACCGGGGCGACAGGTGGCGCTCATCATCGGAGGTAACGGCTTTGTCGGCGCGCATCTTGCAGCCCGGCTGTCGCGCACCCAAGGGGTCGAACGCGTGCTGGCGACGGTGCGTCCGAGGCCCGACAAAAGCCCCTGGCAACGCATGGAAGACACCTGGGCAGAATTCTGCGTCACCGACATCGATCGCGACAAGATCGAATTGATCACCTGTTCGCCCACCGATGCGCGATTGGGCTTCTCCGAGGCTGACTACGCGACGCTCTCGCAAGAGGTCGATCAGGTCTTCAACTGCGCCAGCACCACTGACTATTCGATCCCCTATCTCGATCTGCGCAACGACTGGACCATCGGTCTGCTGCGGATCCTTCAGTTCTGCCTGGACGGCAAGATCAAACGGCTGAGCTATCTCGGATCCGTAGGCGGGTTCTTTTACACACAACCGGAGGATTTCCGGCGACCGGACAGTTGGTGGTATTCCGGCTATTGCCAGATGAAGTGGGTCAATGCGCAGCTGACCCAGTGGCTTGGCGCGGTCGAAGGTCTGCCGGTCACGCTGGTTGAAACCCCATATGTGTTGGGCAGCACGCGCGTCGGCAAGGACCCCGGGCGGCACTACAGCTGGTGGCGGATCATCGAGGTGGCGCGGGCGATCGGCTATGTCTGGGACGGACCGGGCATGAATTATTGTCCGGTGGACATTCTGGTCGAGGCATTGCTGCAAAACGCGCTGGGCGAGGCGCCGATGACGCAGATGCTGCCCTGCAATCCGCACGCGTTTGATATGGAGCTGATTGCAGATCTCTTGGGGCTTCAGATCGTCAGCTACGACCGTTTCATGGCCGAGACCGAGGCGCGGGTGTCACCGCGCCGATACCGGCAGGTTCTGTCGTCCAACTTTGACGAATTGGTGCGGCGAACCAATCGGCCGGCCCGTTTGCCAGAGGGGCTGGACACCGGATGGTGTGACAATCGCAGGCTCTTTGATCTTTACCTACGCCACGTGGATTTCCGCGATATCGGCCGAACTCCAACGGCTGCCCTGCGGCAGTCAGCCTCAACGAGGGTCTCATGATATTGAAGTCGGAAACGGTGGATCATCGGGGCCGCATGCTGACCGTGGCCCTGGTGGATGCACCCACCGAAGACGTGCGCAGGCTGATGGACGGCCGCCAGTGGGGCAGCCCCGGCGGTTTGCTTTATCGCAACAAGACCACGCAATGGGACCGGATCGACGTGCCACGCATTGGCACGGTACATGATGCCGACGGCCGGCTTCTGGCCGCGGTCGTCTTTTCGCAGCTGCCCTGGGGCACCTATCTGGCGGCGGTCACCGTTCTTCCGGAACAGACGCGGCAGGGGCTGGCGTCGCTTCTGGTCGGCAGAACTGCGGACTGGATTGTGGAGCTGGGCGGACCAGACCATCCGATCACCGGACTTGTCGTGGGCGACAACACGGCGGCCCTGGAGGCGCTTTTTGCGGGCGGTGTTGAGATTGGCGCCAAGGTCGATGCGCTGATGTATTCGCGCGTGCGCACACGGACCTCGTCTGATTGCCGAGCGATGCGACCACAGGATCGCGACGAGGTGCTGACGGCACTCACTGCCCTCAATCGCGGCTGGCAGGATGCCGACACCACGCTGATGGAAGATGAGTACTATATTTGCGTCGAAGGCGGGCGGATCGTGGCCGGGATGCAGGCGGTGACCCAACGGCTTGCCGTTGAGGCTCTGGGCACGCCCATTGATCCCTTTGCCATGTGGGCGTTGCCAAAACTTCTGGGCGTCACGGCCGAGGACTTCCGCTTTCTCATGATGTTCCATGTCTTCGGGTCCGCGCCGGCGCTGGACCGGCTGTGTTCGCATGTCCTGAGCGAACAGGGGCTCAAACTGGCCTGCCTGCAATTGGACCGGGAGGATCCGGTCCGCGAGACCTTCGTCACTGGCGTTCGCCCGGGTCTGGGCGCCCGTCTCACCGGTGTCGACAAGATGCTGATCTTCGCTTCAGGGGATATTCCGCGCCCGATGTCCGTGACACCTTTGATGGGAACCTTCAGTTGAGCGCGTCCTCCCGACCGCCGCGGGAGCCTGCGGTGATGGCCGACGACAGGGCAACTGTGGCCCGCACGGTCCTGCGGGACTTCGGGAATTTTGCCCTTGTCGTGATCTATTACCCGATCATCTACCTGGTGATTGCGCCGGCCTGGGGCCTGGACCGGATCTTCGGGACAGCCCTGTGCGACCGGGTGATCGGCTTTTGTGAATGGCTCGACGGATGAGCGCTAAGCGATGATCTGGCTTCTTGTGGTGTTCCTGGCCTTCGTCGCGGCCTTTGGTTTCTGGCGGTTCTGGTACTTTCTGCGCGACCCAAAGCGCGAGCCGCCAGAGGGCGAGGATCTGATCCTCGCGGCGGCCGATGGCTACATCACCTATGTGAAACGGGTCGAGGCCGGCGAGATCCCGATCGCGCTCAAGAACCGCACGCACATCCGGCTCGACGAATTTACCGCCCTGCCGGAAATGGCGGGCGGGGCTGGCTACCTGATTGGCACCTACATGACCGAGACCTCCGTGCACCGCAACCGCGCGCCCGTGTCCGGTGAAGTCATCTTGCGCCGGCACCGCCCGGCGGCCGAGACCAATCGTTCGCTGGCGCGGATGACGGCAAATCTGACGCTTGGCCGTCAACCCTTTGAGGCGGGGTGCGACTTTCTATTGGAAAACGAACGGCTGACGATTGCCCTGCGGATGGCCGATGGCCCCGTGGTGACGGTGACCCAGATTGCCGATCAGTGGATTGACCGGATCGTGGCGCGCGTCGCAGTTGGGGACCAGCTGGAGCGGGGCGCTCAATACGGCATGATCCGCTTTGGGTCGCAATGTGACGTCTATCTGCCAGAGGCGGTTGTGGCCGAGATCCGGGTCGCACCCGGGGACTATGTCTATGCAGGGGAAAGCGTGCTCGCGCATCGCGCCGGTTAAGCCGGGTCTTGCAGGAACCGGGGCGCGCGGAGTTCGATCATGCTGGGCCCGTCGATCTGGGCCATCCGGGTCACCGCCTGCGCCGCACTCTCCGGGGTCATGTCACAGGTCGTGAACGGGATCGAGAACGACTGTGCCGTTGCCGCAAAATCCGGTGGGGTGGGATCGCAGCCCAGGACCGTGACACCGACCTCTTCCATGGCAGAGGCAATTTCCTGATACCCGTGATTGTTCCAGATCAAAAAGGTGATCGGCAAGCGCGCGTCGACCGCCGCCATGATCTCGGGCATGGTAAACTGCGCGCCACCGTCTCCGGCGATGCAAAGAACCCGGGCGCCGGGTGCACCCAGACTGGCGCCAATCGCGGCGGGCAGCGCATAGCCCAGAGCGCCGTAGCCCGTTGCTGCATTGAACCAGCCGCCGGGCCGGTCGTGATCATAGTAGAGATTGCCGGCATAGATCGCCTGGGTGGAATCGCCCACCATCAGACAGGCGGGCAGAGCCTGGCGCAGGGCTGCGAGGATCTCCACCATATCGCGATAGGCAGGGCCGATCTCGTCCAGCGCGGCGGCGCGTGTCTCGGCGGCGCGCTCAGCGCCCCTGGCCGCCGCTGGCGGCGTGTCGGGTAAGGATCGCAAAAGCGCATCCATCGCTGCCTCTGCGGTGCTTTCGATTGTCAGCTCTGCGGGGTGGCGCCGCAATTGCGCGGGGCAGATGTCAATGCGGATCATCCGGGCCATCCGCGGGCTTTGACCGGTGGCGTAAACGTCATAATCGGTCGGGCCTAATTCGGTTCCGACAGCGAGCACAAGATCGGCGGCCTCGATCAGGGCGCGCACCGAGGCCAGACTGGCCGAGGCAGGCACGCCCAGCGGATGGTCGAACATCACGCCGCGCGCATTGGCGGTCTGCACAACGGGCGCGTCGAGGCGCGACGCGAGCGCCTGCAGGGCCGCGCCGGTCCATTTCGCGCCGCCGCCGGCGAGGATCACCGGACGCTGTGCTGCGGCGAGTTGCGCTGCGGCTGTTGCAATCAGATCCGGATCCG
>JBCDEC010000254.1:0-6605 GCA_039179965.1 Pseudomonadota bacterium | reverse complement strand
TTCCCAACAACGACCGGTCCGGGCAGCGGGTGGACGTGCCCACCCGCCCGCCCCTGCACGTCCACCCGCTGCCCTCGCGACCGCGCCACAGGTTGCGCTGACGGACGGACCGGCCCTAGGGTGTGCTCAACAGGACGGGGGAGACAATCATGCGTCTGGAGAGCAAAACCGCCATTGTCACCGGAGGAGGCTCCGGCTTTGGCGCCGGCATTGCCCGCAAGTTCGCCGCCGAGGGCGCGCGCGTGATGGTCGCGGATGTGAACGGGGACAGCGCCAAATCGATCGCCGACGCGGTCGGTGGCCTTGCACATACCGTCGACGTGTCGAACGGAGACAGCGTAAACGCGATGGCCGAGGCGGCTTTGTCCCACTTCGGGCACGTCGACATTCTGGTGAACAACGCGGGCGTCACCCATCTTCCCGCGCCGATGGAAGAGGTCACCGAGGCGGATTTCGACCGGGTGATGGCCGTCAACGCCAAGTCGGTCTATCTCACCGCGCGGGCCCTGGTGCCGCATATGAAGGCGCGCTCGTCCGGGGCCATTGTGAACATCGCTTCGACCGCCGGTGTCTCGCCGCGCCCGCGTCTGAATTGGTATAATGCCTCCAAAGGCTGGATGATCACCGCCACCAAGACCATGGCGGTGGAGCTTGCGCCCGATGGCATTCGCGTGAATGCCGTGAACCCCGTTGCCGGGGAAACGCCGCTTCTGAAATCCTTCATGGGCGAGGACACGCCCGAGCGCCGCGCCGCCTTCCTCGCCACCATCCCGCTGGGCCGGTTTTCCCTGCCCGAAGATATCGCCAACGCCGCCTGTTATCTGTGCTCGCCGGAGGCCAGCATGATCACCGGGGTTGCCATCGAAGTCGACGGCGGCCGGTGTATCTGACCGCCGGCCAGAGGCGCCAGCGCGGCTCCGCAGGAGACGCAAACCCTCGCGTGCGCCCCGCAGGGGCGCGCCTTTTCCTCCGCGCTGCGCCTGCAGCCCTCTGAAAGCCCGTCTCATGCAACCCGGTCCCAAAAACCTGATTACGGATGTCGCTGGTCTGAAGGTCGGCAACGCCTCGGATGCCGCCCTAAAATCGGGCACGACCGTCCTGACGGCCGACCGGCCGTTCACCGCCTCGGTGCAGGTGATGGGCGGCGCGCCCGGCACGCGGGAAACCGATCTTCTGGCGCCCGACAAGACCGTGGAGGGGGTCGATGCGCTGGTATTGTCCGGCGGCTCCGGGTTCGGGCTGGATGCCTGCTCGGGCGTGGTGGATGCGCTCCGCGCGGCCGGGCGCGGATTTCAGATCGGATCGGCAGTCATCCCGATCGTGCCCGGCGCCATCATCTTTGATTTGATCAATGGCGGCGACAAGGGCTGGACCACCAATCCCTACCGCGAGCTTGGCCGCCGCGCGTTTGAGGCCGCCGGGCCCACGTTTGACCTCGGCAGCACGGGTGGCGGCACGGGCGCGCTGGCCGCCATGGTCAAAGGCGGACTGGGCTCTGCCTCTCTGGTTCTGGACACGGGGATTACGGTCGGAGCGCTTGCTGTCGCCAATCCCGTGGGGGCCACCAACACGCCCGGAGATCGGTTTTTCTGGGCCGCGCCCTTTGAGATCGGAACGGAATTCGGCGGACTGGGCTGAGATCCGCGGGGCGGGCTGGGCCGTGACTTTGAAAGCCGCAAGGCCGAGGCCTTCCGCCGGATCAGCACGGATCGCACCAACACCGCGATCGCCATCGTCGCAACCGATGCTGCACTGAGCAAGAGCGACTGCCACCGGCTGGCGACCAGCGCCCATGACGGCATTGCGCGCGCCGTATTCCCGAGTCACACGCCCAGCGACGGCGATCTCGTGTTTGCCGTCTCCACCGGAGCGCGGCCCGCAGACGCCGATCCCGCCCTGAAGCGTCAGATTGGCACGGCTGCCGCGCTCTGTCTGTCGCGCGCCATTGCCCGCGCCATCTATCATGCGCGCCCGGTGCCCGGAGATCTGTTGCCCTGCTGGTCGGATCTGAATGCTTGAGGCTACGGAGTTGCGCTGACCCTTGCGGGTCGCACTGTGGCCTGTCTCTTGCCGGGGTATTTGCAAAAAGAAAGAAGCCGCAGGACGGGACCTTGCCGAGCGTGGAGTTCAGGACCGCGGATCCGGTCGCGGGCGCGCAGTGTGGGTCACACAGGTTGCGCGCTGCGGATCAGAAGGCCAGGGCTGCCTTGACGGCCCGGTTCCAGCGATCGTAGTCCACGGCGCGGGTTTGGGTATCGGATTGGGGTGTGAACCTGCGTTCCAGCGCCCAGGTTTCGGCAAACCCGGCCGCATCGGGGTAGATCCCGGCGCGCATACCGGCCAGCCAGGCCGCGCCCAGCGCCGTTGTCTCTGTCATCACCGGGCGATCCACCGGCGCGCCGAGGACATCCGAGAGCCGCTGCATCGTCCAGTCACTGGCCACCATGCCGCCATCGACGCGCAAAACCGCCTCCGTCGCGCCTGCGCCATCCGCCTGCATGGCTTCCCACAGATCGCGGGTCTGGAAGGCCACGCTTTCCAGGGCCGCGCGCGCCAGTTCCGGGCGCCCCGCGCCCCGCGTCAGACCAAAGACCGCGCCGCGGCATTCCGGCGCCCAATAGGGCGCGCCCAGTCCGGTAAAGGCCGGGACCATGGTCACGCCCTGGCTCGCATCCGCCTGTTCGGCCAGGGGACCGCTTTGTCCTGCGCTTTCGATGATCTGCATGGCATCGCGCAGCCATTGCACCACGGCTCCGGCCACGAAGATTGAGCCCTCCAGCGCATAGGTCACCTGACCATCCAGCTGGTAGGCAATCGTCGTCAGCAACCGGTTGGCCGAGCGGACCTTGGTCTGCCCGGTGTTCAGCAGCGCGAAACACCCTGTCCCATAGGTCGCCTTCAGCATCCCCGGTTCGAAACAGGCCTGGCCCAACGTGGCGGCCTGCTGGTCGCCGGCCACGCCGAGGATTTTCACAGGTGCCCCCAACAGATCCGTCACACCAAAGTCGTCGGCGCAATCGCGCACCTCGGGCAGCATCTCGACGGGCACATCAAACAGCGCGCACAGCTCCCGGCTCCAGGCCCCGGCGCCAATATCGTAGAGCGCCGTTCGGGCGGCGTTGGTGGCATCGGTCACGTGACGTGTGCCCCCGGTCAGCCGCCAGATCAGGTAGCTGTCGATGGTCCCGAAGAGCAACTCACCCCTGGCCGCGCGGTCCCGGCTGCCGGGATGGGCATCCAGGATCCAGGCGAGTTTGGTTGCCGAAAAGTAGGGATCGAGCAAGAGCCCCGTGGTTTCGGCCACCTGGTCCTCTGCTCCGTCCTCGCGCAGTTTGGCGCAGAGCGGCGCGGTGCGGCGGTCTTGCCAGACAATCGCGCGCCCGCCCAGCGCGGCGCCGGTGTCACGGTCCCAGACCACGGTGGTTTCGCGCTGATTGGTGATGCCGATGCCAGCGATCTGACCCGCCGTCACACCGGCCTTTTCCAGCGCCCCTCGGATCGTCGAGACGACGCTGTTCCAGATCTCTTCCGGGTCATGTTCCACCTGACCCGAGGCCGGGAAGAACTGGGTGAACTCCTGCTGGTCCACGGCCACCGGCGCCATGGTCGCATCAAATACGATCGCGCGGCTCGACGTCGTGCCCTGGTCAATGGACAGAATATAGCTCAATGCACGGCCTCCTCCCGCTGTGGCGCCTCCCGGTTCTCCTGCTGGCGCGCGCGCGCAAAGGCGTCGACCTCAGACGCCTCTTCCGGAGACAGTCGCAAGCCCAGCTTGGTGCGGCGCCAGAGAATATCCTCGGCCGATCGAGCATATTCCCGGTCCATCAGCCAGACAACCTCTGCTTCGCTCAGGCTGCCGCCAAAGTCGCGACCCAGATCAGCGCGCGACTGCGCCGTGCCAAAAATCTCGGGCACTTCCGTGCCATAGCAGCGAAAGAGCCGCTCGGCCTGGGCGAGATCGAGGAACGGATAGCGTCGGGTCAGGGCCTCGGTGGCCGCGGGAACCTCTGTCACCTCGATGTCCCCGCCCGGCAGGGTGGCCCCGGCGGTCCAGGGTTTGCCGGGCACGGGCAAGGCCTCGCCAATCTTTTCCAGCGCATGTTCGGCCAGACGCCGGTACGTGGTGATCTTGCCGCCAAAGACGCTGAGAAGCGGCGCGGCCGACTGATCGAGCCGCAGCACGTAATCCCGCGTCGCGGCGGTGGCCGAGGTCGCTCCGTCGTCATAGAGCGGGCGCACGCCGGAATAGGACCACACGATATCGGCGCGCGTCACCGGACTGCGGAAGTATTGTGTGGCGAAGTCCAGCAGGTAGTCGGCCTCTTCCTCGGTGCATTCGGGTTTTTGATCCGGTGCGGGATGATCGGCATCGGTGGTCCCGATCAGCGTGAAATCCTGCTCGTAGGGGATCGCAAAGATGATCCGCCCATCGGTGCCCTGGAAGAAATAGGCCCGGTCATGGGCAAAGAGCTTGCGGGTCACGATATGGCTGCCGCGCACCAGCCGCACGCTGTCCTTGGCATTGACCCGCGCCACACGGCCCAGCACATCGGCGACCCATGGCCCGCCGGCATTGACCAGAAGCCTCGCCTGGTGGGTCGTCTCGGTGCCATCTTCAGCGCGGCAGGTGATATCCCAGTGATCGCCCTGGCGCGTGGTCGAGATCACTTCGGTCCGGGTCATCACCTTTGCGCCCTGCGATTCGGCGTCGCGCGCGTTCAGCACCACAAGCCGCGCGTCCTGCACCCAGCAGTCGGAATATTCAAAGGCCGCGTGGAAATGGGTCTGCAGCGCCTGCCCCGCCGGGTCATTGGCCAGATCCAGTTTGCGCGTGCCCGGCAGGATCCGCCGCCCGCCGAGATTGTCATAGAGCATCAGCCCCGCGCGGATCATCCACGACGGGCGCCGGCCCTTCATCCAGGGCATCACGGTGTTGAGCACCCGGGCCGCCGGCGTGTCAGTGTCAAAGCGCATCTCGGGTGACAGCGGAAGGACGAAACGCATCGGCCAGGAGATGTGAGGCATGGCCCGCAACAGCGTCTCGCGCTCTTCCAGCGCTTCGCGGACGAGACGGATTTCAAAGTACTCCAGATAGCGCAGGCCGCCATGGAACAGCTTGGTGGAGGCCGACGAGGTCGCCTGTGCCAGATCGGCCTTTTCCGCCAGCGTGACCGAGAGCCCGCGCCCCGCCGCATCCCGCGCGATGCCACAGCCGTTGATGCCGCCGCCAATGATGAAGATGTCGTCCATGTGCCGCGCTCCCCGATTGGCCGCTACCCTGCCCACTCTCTAATGCGGCTGGTGTCCCGGCTTCAACTCTCAAGACCGCCCGGTCAAGCGATGTCGCGTCAGAATGGGCCGGACCAGACGAAGATCTAGGATCACGACAAGGTTGGCCAAGAGCACTGCGACCAGAAGGATGGTCTTGGTCAGCGGGCTCATGGCGCCTTCGATCCGCGCGGCATGAATATAGGTTGTGATCACAACGCCCAGCGCCAGAGCGTTATGCGCCCAGCGCCACAGCCTGGGCGACAGCGGCAGCCGACGGCGAAACAGCACCAGAAGCGCGGTCAGAATGACGCCCCACATCGCCAGAAATCCATGCACGGCGAAGGGAGTCGGCGCCCGAAGCAGCAGTACGTCCAGGGTGTCCATCGGGCTGGTGAGGTAAAGCCCGCCAACATGCAGCGCCACGCAGAGCACAAGCCCGCTGCCGACCCAGCGATGCAAGCGAGTCGCCTGCGGTGGGCTCAGGCCCGGAAGGTAGCGCGCCGCCAGAAGCGGTTGCGGCAGCAAAAGCGCAAGGCCGACGATCCCTGCGAAACCGGCGATGATATAGACGGCGTTGCGGTAGCTGAGATAGGGGCTGAACCCCGCCGCCACCACCGGCACCACCATCAAAAGCGCCAAGCCGCCCCAGATCAGGGGCGCCTTGAGCTTTGATCCGATCATGGGCCTCAGGCCGGGGCCAGGATGAAATCGGCAGAAACCGAGGTGTCTCTGGCGCTTGGCATCACCGGGCGCAGAAAGACGGTTTTGAACGTCGCATCGTCATAGGCCAGATGCGCGTGAGGCTGGCCGAAATTGGGGACGATCTGCTCCATCTCCAGTTCATAGGTGCCATCGGCGCGGGTCATGACCGAGCCGTGGTTGCGCGGTTCGCGCTCGCCGCCCAGGGTCGTTGCGGCCCAGATCTGAATGCGCACGTTTTGCAGCGGCGCGCCATCGCCAGCGCGCAGGACCTTGCCGCGCACGAAGAACCCATTGCCGAGCTTGTCGACCAGCGGCGCGTTGGGGCGATAATTGTTCGACCCGCCGCGCATGGTCTGGGTTGGCGCATAGGCGCTGGCCAAAGCCTGCGTGGCGGCCAGCGGGCCTTGCAGCGCAACACTGGCCAGGCCGGCCGAGATGAGGAAGGATCGGCGATTGTAAAACGGGGTGGTCATCGGGGCATCTCCCTGGGTCAGACGCCGGCGCCAGGGTTCTGGCGCGGCGGATGGAGGCGTGTTACGAGTTTAATATTAATGCACATGCAGCATCAAAACATCCCCCCACCCCCACAATCCCGTGAGCCCAAAGCCCGCGGCGGGGGCGGACAGGTC
>JBCDEC010000253.1:0-6654 GCA_039179965.1 Pseudomonadota bacterium | reverse complement strand
GGAACACTACGGCGTGCCTTTCTCGCGCACCGAAGAGGGCAAGATCTATCAGCGCCCGTTCGGCGGGCATACGACCGAATTCGGTGAAGGTCCCGCCGTGCAGCGCACGTGCGCGGCGGCGGACCGGACCGGACATGCCATTCTGCACACGCTCTACGGTCAGTCGCTGAAGAACAACGCGGAATTCTATATCGAATACTTCGCAATCGATCTGGTGATGTCCGAAGACGGCGTTTGCCAGGGCGTCGTCTGCTGGAAGCTTGATGACGGCACCATGCATGTCTTCAACGCCAAGACTGTTGTGCTGGCCACCGGCGGCTATGGCCGGGCCTACTTCTCGGCGACCTCGGCCCACACCTGCACCGGCGATGGCGGTGGCATGGTGGCCCGCGCCGGTCTGCCGTTGCAGGACATGGAGTTCGTGCAGTTCCACCCGACGGGCATCTATGGCGCCGGCTGCCTCATCACCGAAGGGGCACGGGGCGAAGGCGGCTATCTGACCAACTCGGAAGGCGAGCGTTTCATGGAACGCTATGCGCCACAGTACAAGGATCTCGCGCCGCGCGACTACGTCTCGCGTTCGATGACGATGGAGATCCGCGAAGGCCGCGGTGTGGGGGATCACAAGGACCACATCTTCCTCAACCTCAACCATTTGCCGGCAGAAGCGCTGCACGAGCGGCTGCCGGGAATCTCGGAATCCGCGCGGATCTTTGCAGGTGTGGATGTCACGAAAGAGCCGATCCCCGTCCTGCCCACGGTACATTATAATATGGGTGGTATTCCGACCAACCATTGGGGCGAGGTGCTGAACCCGACAGCGGAAGACCCCAATGCCGTGGTGCCCGGGCTGATGGCCGTGGGTGAAGCGGGATGCGCGTCGGTGCATGGCGCGAACCGGCTGGGATCGAACTCGCTGATCGACCTCGTGGTCTTTGGTCGCGCCGCCGCCATCCGCGCCGGCAAGGTGGTCGATCCCGAAGAGCCCAATGCCCCGATAAACCAAACCGCAATCGACGGTGTGTTCAGCCGGTTTGACGGATTGCGCTATGCTGATGGCGCGGTCCCGACCGCTGATCTGCGGCTGGATATGCAGCGCACCATGCAGCGGGATGCGGCGGTCTTCCGGACCAGCGAAACCCTGTCCGAAGGCGTGGTGGCGATGACCGAGATTGCCGGCAAGGTCGACGACATCAAGGTGACAGACCGCAGTCTCATCTGGAACTCGGACCTGATGGAGACCCTGGAACTGACCAATCTTATGCCCAATGCCCTGGCGACGATTGTCTCGGCGGAGGCGCGCAAGGAAAGCCGCGGCGCCCACGCGCATGAGGATTTCCCGGACCGCGACGATGATGAATGGCGCGTGCACACGATCGCGCGGGCGCATGGCAACCGCATTCACGCGGTGCATGTGAATCTGAGCTATCGGCCCGTGATCAAGGATCCGCTCACCACCGAAGATGAGGGCGGCATCGCCCTGGCCAAGATCGCTCCGAAAGCGCGCACATTCTGATGGCCGGGGTGGCGGGTCGCGTTCTTGCCACGCGCACCCCGACGCATGGGCGTCGGGGATGACGATGGCATTGGTGACCCCTCCCGTTGCCGCAGCGACCGCTCTGCCGTTTGAACCCGGGCCGGTCCTGCGGGTCTATGGAATGCGCCGATCCGGCAACCATGCGATCCTTGATGCGTTTCTGCGCAATGCGCCGGGCGGAAATGCGGTCTTCTTCAACAATTGCAAGCGTGCCCAGGACCCAGTTGGGACATATCGCAGCCTGGAGGTGCGTGGGGCAGGGACACCCGTAAAGTCTGATGCCCCCCTGGCGGACCGTCTCGCCTATGCCGGACGTCGTCCCTTGACGCTTGTCTCCGTTGAAGACGCGATGCCGGGTGCGAAAGCGACAGCGATCTGGCACGAAAACGAACGCCCTGTACTGATCTACCGGAGTTTTCTCAACTGGGCCGCGTCGCTCCTGCAAAAGATCAAGGGCAATGCACGATACGGTCCGGTCGAACGGATGCGCATCATGACCCAGGCCTGCCGGACCTACGGCGCCGCGCTGCGTCTTGTGGCAGAGCCGGGCGACATTCTGCCGGTTCTTTACGACAGATGGGTTGCCTCCGAGACCTATCGCGGCGACATCCTTGCGGCTCTGGATCTCCCACACGGGGATCTGAGCCTTGGGTCGGTTCAACGCTATGGTGGCGGGTCATCCTTTCAATCGGAGGCCCGCGTGCCTGAAGACCTAGACTCAGATCGGCGCGCATCGGCCCTGGCAAATGACCCCGAGTTCTGCGTTTTCCTGTGGTTGGTCGCCCATGACGCGGACATGTCGAAGACGATTGCGCGTCATTTCCCGGATGACGCAACGCGCCTGCTCGGCTTGGCGGAGGCGGCAAAGATGTCGATGGCCCTGCCGGATGATGGAGCACGCCCGCAATGATGGAATGTGAAGCGCGGCTGGGCGCTGCAGGTATATGGTTGTGCAACGACGCTGGTCGGGCGATGGGGCCGGAGATCACACCCGGTCGTGTTACGCGGTTGTTCCAGGGCGCACCGAGTTTTGCTGCAGACAAGGTGCCGGCGCGGGCAAATATTGTGACAGCGACCAAAACCCCTGCGGGTCGGTCCACTGACACGGCTTTTGGCGTCGCGCCGGGCAAATCGGATATACAATCAGACCCGAAGCATTTGGCGTGGGGTATCCTTGGCGGCAACGCTGAACGGTCACATGCCATGAAGGACACGCGCGTCCTACATTGAGCACACTTTGAGCGCTGGCTCTGTTCAGGGGCCAGCCGCAGATAGAACGGAAAGGCTGGAGAATGGTCGAACTTACATTGCCGAAAAACTCGCGCATCCGGACCGGCAAGACCTGGCCGAAGCCGGAGGGTGTCAAAAACGTCCGCCAATTTCAGATCTACCGCTGGAATCCGGATGATGGCGAGAACCCGCGGGTCGACACATACTTTGTCGACATGGACAAATGCGGGCCCATGGTGCTGGACGCGCTGATCAAGATCAAAAACGAGATCGACCCGACGCTGACCTTCCGCCGGTCGTGCCGTGAAGGGATTTGCGGGTCCTGCGCGATGAATATCGATGGGATCAACACGCTGGCCTGCATTTATGGTCTGGATGAGATCGCCGGCGACGCGGTCAAGATCTATCCGCTCCCGCATATGCCGGTGGTCAAGGATCTGATCCCGGATCTGACGCATTTCTACGCTCAGCATGCCT
Organism: Pseudomonadota bacterium; assembly: GCA_039179965.1. GTDB lineage: Bacteria > Pseudomonadota > Alphaproteobacteria > Rhodobacterales > Rhodobacteraceae > Marinibacterium. The sequence goes on along the minus strand of JBCDEC010000253.1, from coordinate 3,410 downwards.
CCATCATGCCCTGGCTGGAGACCAAGACGAACCGGCCGGCCAAGGAATGGAAACAGTCGATCGAGGATCGCAAGAAACTCGATGGCCTATATGAATGTGTGATGTGCGCCAGCTGCTCGACCTCTTGCCCGAGCTATTGGTGGAACGGCGACCGCTACCTTGGACCAGCCGCCCTGCTGCACGCCTATCGCTGGATTATCGATAGCCGGGACGAAGCGACGGGCGAACGGCTGGATGAGCTTGAAGATCCCTTCAAGCTGTATCGTTGCCACACGATCATGAACTGCACCAAGACGTGCCCGAAAGGGCTCAACCCGGCCAAGGCGATTGCCGAACTCAAAAAGATGATGGTCGAGCGGGTCGCCTGAGCCGCTGCTGAGATTGTTGATTGAACGGCCGGGGCGCGCATCCCGGCCGTTGTCGTGTCACGCCGTTTGCGGCCAGGCCCCGTAGGCCTGAGGCGGGAGCGCGATCCGCCGCTCTCCTTGCCAGGCGCCAATATCGCGACCGGACGGCAGCGACCAGATGTCGCCGTCCGGAAGAGAGACGTCGAGCGCGACACCTTTGCCGCGCGCTGCCGCCTCTTGCCCCAGCCGAAAATCACCGGAGGTCGGTGCGCAAAATCCGGGCCGGTCTCCGGACGCCCTTTCCAGCGCATATCCAGCAGACAGGAGTGCATCGGGAAACTGACCATGCGTCGCCATGTCGCCGACAAAGCGGATGTCGAGGTCGTCCCAGGCCTTGGTGAAATGCCTGGCCTCGTCATCCTCTTGGATCTTGCCGAAGAAACTTTGGCTGGTGTCGCAGATGGCGCCTTGATGGGCCGAATCGTCGCAATAGTCGATGGCGTTGTTGGCATGCAGAAAGCCAAAAATCCGCTCTTTCTTGATGTATTTGGACCTGAGGTAGAAACTGTTGTGCAGCGCGTAGGTCAGCCCGTGGCCGGGATACACGTCGTGATGCAGCTTCCAGATGGCCCCGCCATTGTTGCCGGCCTCCGGCGTTGGCTTTTCATCGAACCAGTAGCAATTGCCGACGACATAGGCCGGTCCAAAGCGTGCGGCCTCTATGGAAAATATCTTGTGGCAATTGAAGATGTCGTTGTGAAAGACCCACCAGGAGTGCCCGCCGCGTTCCGGTTCGATGGCGTTGTCCCGGATATAGTCAAACCGGTTGTTGTAGACATGTACGTTTCGGTTGGAGTTCGGGTCTTTGCCATCTTCGGCGGCGTGAAAGATGTGCACCCCATTGAACGCGTGTCGGACGTGACACTGGCGTATGATGACGTCTCCGGCGATGCCGAATGCGCGGAAGAAATCACCGTCCAGAGCGCGAACATCGGAGGGCAGGACCGGCTGGCCGCCGTGTATCTGCTTCCAGTCGATCTGGCGCCACATGTCATGTTCGGTGATGTCCTGGAGAAAGGTGCAACGCTCAATCAGCAAACCCCGTGTTGTGGCGCCTGTGGCGAAGATCGCGAAGGTGCCTTCGCGAAAATCGATGCTATCCAGATGGATGCCCTGGCAGGCCTCGATCGCAATGCAAGTGGGCCAGCAGCCTGAGAAGGCCAGGCCTGACAGGGTGATGTCGCGGCAGTTCTTCAACACCACATGGCCCTGCATGGCGATGTCATACAGACCGGGGTAGCGGCCTGCATCCTGCAGCCGGCGCGCCTCGGCATTCGCTTCGGCGTCAAAATCCTCGCGCCGCCGACCCCCGTCAAAGACCGCGCCGTCTTCGGCCTGAAGTCTGAGAGGACCTTTCACACCCTCCAAATGGACCGGCCCGTAGTGCCCCGGTTCCAGGGTAATTGTGCAGCCCGGCCGCGCAGTGCGCAAAACATCTTGCAACGTATCCGGACCGGCAGAGACATGAGACATGGAAACCCTCCACTCAAAAAAACTCGTTACACCTTGTATGATAGCGGGTCAGGTGCGCTGCCCCCAAGAGAAATTTAACTGGTGGGTCAGGGGTTTGCCCGCTAGGTTGGCCGTCAGTTCTCTCAAAATGCGTCCAGTGCCCATGGCTTTCCCCCCAGATGATGCAGAGCAGCGCCGTGCCATTGCGCCGGTGATCTGCTATCCGACAGACACACTCCCGCGGCCCGATCTGGACCTATACCGGGCGGCACGCGCCACAGCCCGCAAGATCGGCGAAGTCGAAGTGCCAGCACGAGATGCCGCGACCTTCCGCGCCGATGCCGGGCAGTTCTTTCGCATCACGTCGATCGGCGGGCCACAGGTGGGCGATTTGAACCTATGGAACGCCAACGATGTGAATGAGCGTTTCTATTCCGGGAAGACACGGGCGCTGCATGGCACGCATCTCAAACTTGGGAACCGGATGTGGTCGAGCTTCCCGTATTTGCGGCCCATGGCCACGATTCTTGACGACACGCTCGGCTGGTACGGGATTGATCCCTACGGCGGTTCCGTACACGATGTCATCGGCACGCGCTGTGATCCCTATACGGGCAACCTTTTGTCGGGTGACCACTACCACTATTGTTGTCACTCCAATCTGACCCGCGCTCTGGCCGATGACCTGGGGTGCGCGCTTGCGGAGGCAGAACCGCATGTTCACGATGTGCTCAACGTCTTCATGTGCACCGGGTTCACGCGCGATACCGGCCAGTACTTTATGAAGGCCAGCCCGGTCCGACCTGGCGACTACATAGAGTTCTTTGCCGAGATTGACGTGCTTGGCGCCCTGAGCGCCTGTCCGGGCGGAGATTGCAGCGCCGAGCATTCAAGCGACGCTGCCCAATGCCACCCGCTCTTGGTCGAGATCTTTGCGCCCGAACGCGGGGCGCTTGCGAATTGGAATTCACCGGCGCTGAACGGCTATGACCGGTCACACGGGCGGCCGCGCCTCTGAGCCGGTCGATGCCACGTCAGGCGAAGGCGGCCTCCAGAGCGATCTCGACCATATCTCCAAAGCTCTTCTCGCGATCTTCTGACGGCAGTTCTGTGCCCTTCAGGAGGTGATCCGATACGGTGAGCACAGCCAGCGCGCGTCGACCGTGGCGCAGCGCCAGAGTATAGAGCTCGGCGGCCTCCATCTCGACGCCAAGGATGCCATGCCGCACCATCTGCTCGTTCAGATCCGGGCGTTCGTCATAAAACACATCCGAAGAGTAGATCCCGCCGACATGTGTTGGCGTTCCCTTGCTTTGGGCCGCCGCCACGGCCGCAGAGAGCAAAGACCAATCCGCGGACGGCGCGAAATTGATTTCCTTGAAGATCCCGCGTGACGGCGTGCTGACACTTGTGGCCGTCATGGCGATAATGACGTCGCGCAGATCGACCCTATCCTGCATGCCGCCGCAGGAGCCGATGCGGATGAGCGTCTGTGCCCCGTAGTCTTTGATCAATTCATTCACATAAATCGACAGCGACGGCATCCCCATG
>JBCDEC010000252.1:0-6728 GCA_039179965.1 Pseudomonadota bacterium | reverse complement strand
TGACCTCCAGAGGTCAAATTAGGTCAAGATCGGCTATTTTCACTCAAATATGCAATGCTTAAGCAAACTGGGCATAACTCTTGTACCATTATGGTCGGTCTCCGTCCCTGTCGCGGCGCATCGTGGTGGTGCCCGGGGTGCTTGGCCAGCGGAACGCAGCGTCAGCCGCGCCCGGTTTGATCCTTGGGCCGATCGTCGTTCAGGATCTCTGTCAATCGGGCCTCTTCCTCTGCGCTCAGCCCCGCTTCGACCGGAGCCTCGGCGCGGGCGCGGCCCCGCAGAAAGGCAACCCCGACCCCCGCGGCCAGCAGGAACATCACCGGACCCGCCGCCCAGAGCAGCCAGTTGGACCCGGTCGCCAGAGGGCGCAACAGCACGTATTCGCCGTACCGATCGGTGACAAAGGCCACGACCTCGTCGTCCGTGTCGCCCTCCACCAGCCGTTCCCGCACCAAGAGGCGCAGATCGCGCGCCAGATCGGCATTGGATTCATCAATGCTTTCGTTGCGGCAGACGAGGCAGCGCAGGCCCTTGGAAATCTCGCGCGCGCGCTCTTCCAGCGCCGGATCCTGAAGGATCTCATCGGGTTGCACAGCCAGCACTGGCGCCGTCATCAGCGCCAGCGCCAGGCAGATCCATCGCAGCATCGCCCTCATTCCGCCGGCACGCCCGTGGCGGGGGTCTTGCGCGCCTGACCCGCCGCGACGCGGAAACGCCGGTCCGTCAGGCTCAGCAGCCCACCCAGAGCCATGATCAGGCAGCCGGCCCAGATCCAGTTGGCGAAGGGCTTGATATAGGTGCGGATCGTCCAGCCGCCATTTGATTGCTGATCACCGATCACAAGATAGAGATCGCGCAGCACACGGTAATCAATCGCCGCCTCGGTGGTGGGCATCTGAGCAATCGGATAGTCCCGTTTTTCCGGAAAAAGCCGCGTGATCTCGCGCCCGTTGGCGAAGATATGAACCTCGCCGACAGTGGCGAGGTAGTTCGGCCCCCGCTCGTCGCGCACCTCATGCAGGATGATGTCATACCGCCCGACCGTGAACGGCTCCCCCGGGACGGCGACACGGATGTCCTCCTGCTCCCAGGCGACCATGGCGCAAATCGCAAAGATGGTGATGCCCAGACCCGCGTGCGCGACGGCCTTGCCCCAATCGGCACGCGCCAGCCGGACCAGCCGCCCAAGCCGTCCGGTCCCGCGCCCCGTACGCCGCCACAGATCCACCACAGCGCCGCCAAAGACCCAGACGCCCAGCAGAACACCCATCGGACCAATGGCGCTTTGACCGGTCTGCATTGCATAGGCGAGCCCGGTAAGCGCGATGGACAGCACCAATACGGGCCAGAGTGGCTGCATCGATTTCTTCAGCGTGCCGCGTTTCCAGGGCAGCATGGCACCGACCGGCAGAATGATCGCCAGAGCCACCACAAAGGGCGTGAAGGCAAGATCGAAGAAGGGCGGCCCGACCGAAAGTGTGCGGTCAAAGGCCATCTCCGCAATGATCGGCCAGACGGTGCCGACAAAGACCACAAGCGAACTCACCGCCAGCAGGATATTGTTCATCACCAGCGCGCTCTCGCGGCTGACCATGGAAAAGACGCCCTTGGCTTCCATCGCATGCGCCCGCATGGCGAACAGCACCAGCGCCCCGCCGGTGAAAAAACCGAGGATCATCAGGATGAAGATGCCGCGCTCCGGATCGTTGGCGAATGCGTGAACCGATGTCAGAAGGCCCGAGCGCACGATAAACGTGCCAATGAGCGAAAAGCCGAAGGCCAGGATCGCCAGAAGAATCGTCCAGCTTTTCAGGGCTTCGCGTTTTTCGACCACGATGGCCGAATGCAAGAGCGCGGCGGCAAAGAGCCAGGGCATGAACGAGGCGTTCTCAACCGGGTCCCAAAACCAGAACCCGCCCCAGCCAAGTTCGTAATAGGCCCACCAGGAGCCAAGCGCGATGCCGATCGTCAGAAATATCCAGGCCGCAAGCGTCCAGGGGCGCACCCACCGGGCCCATGCGGCATCCACCCGCCCTTCGATCAGCGCGGCCACCGCGAAGGAAAACGCCATACTCAGTCCGACATACCCGAGATAGAGAAACGGCGGATGGAAGGCGAGACCCGGATCCTGCAACAGCGGGTTGAGATCCTGCCCGTCAAAGGGCGGCACAGCCAGGCGCAGGAAGGGGTTCGAGGTAAACAGGATGAAAGCGAAAAAGGCCACGGCAACAGCCGATTGAACAGCCAGCACGCGGGCCCGCAAGGTTGGCGGCAGGTTGCTGCCAAACCATGCGGCCATGGCCCCGAACAGCGTCAGGATCAGGACCCAGAGCAGCATCGAGCCCTCATGGTTGCCCCAGGTGCCGCTGATCTTGTACAGCATCGGCTTTGCGGAGTGCGAATTCAGCACCACCAGCCGCAGCGAGAAATCCGACGTCACAAAGGCCCAGGTCAGCGCTCCAAAACTGAACGCCGTGAGGATGAATTGCGTGGTCGCCGCGGGCTCGGCCACAGCCATCCACCCGGGCCAGCGTTTGGCTGCGCCAATCAGCGGCACCGTGGCCTGAACGAGGGCGACAAGAAAGGCGAGGATAAGCGCGAAATGGCCAAGTTCTGTGATCATGGCTCCGGTTATAGACCGCCACCCCAAGAGCGCCAACGGATTTCGGAACGCCAAACCGGGGCGCGTGGTCACGCCCCGGTTCGTTTGCGATCACAGCTGCGTCAGATGCCGCTCATCCGGCCGATCAAACGGATGCCAGACGGGTATCAGTCGGGCATCAGACGGGCATCAGAGGGGCGCTCAAACCGGCCGGACACGGGCCTGCTGCCAGGCGATCAGAGCGGGATTGTCGCCGGGTTCCACCGCCGCCAGGCTCAGCCCGGCATCCGCGCCGGTATCCGCCACACCCGGCGTATCGAACCGCAGCGCCCGCAGGGTCGCCACGTTCTCGATCACCTGCGGCACCCGCGCCATGGTCTGGGCGATCTCGCGTTGAAAGTTCTGGGATTTGATCTGATGACGCGCTCCGAAATAGAACGACACGATCACGCCCAGAAGCCACCACAGCGGCTCCGGCACCAGCGCAATGCCCTGCATTCGCTCGGCAAACCACAGCGGATTGACCATGGCCGACGCAAACAGCCCCAACGTGCCCAACGCCAAAGCCGGGCGCGGCAGCCGGTTGACCCCGTCCATCACGGCGTCAAACCCGCTGCGATGGCCCGGTTTGAACTCCGCAGCCAGCTGCGTCACCGCCTGGGTCTGCAAGACCGCGGCCCGCATGGCGCCCTTGTCGGCGTTCTCGCGAAACAATTGCGCGGTTTCGACCACCGCATTGCCGCCTGCGCCAAAAACCAGGCCCAGGATCCGATCCATCAGCCCCATGCTGCCACCCGCGCCTGAAAGGCGTCCTCGCTCATGTGATAGCGCGCCGACAGAAACTCCTCCGCCCGCTTGATCCATCCGCCCTTGCCGCCAGCCCGCGTGCGGGCGTATTTCCGGCTCGCCGGTCGCCGGTCGGCGATCCGAAAGTAGTAGTTCCGCCGCGCCACGCCGTAGGCATCGCGCAGGCCCATCGGATCAGGAGTCGCGGCATCCGTGGCCGCGCCAATGGTCTGCGGCCCGATCGCGCCATCCACCGAAATCGCATAGCCCATCTCTCGCAGCAATCGCTGCAGGATCTTGACCGCATTTCCGCCGGCGTTGACATACATGTCAAAGACCGACGCCTGCACCGCCTCCGGCAACCGGGAAATCCGGGGCCGCTGGAAGTAATGTTCGATAAAGACATCCACCGCCTGGTCACGGCTCAAGGCCTTCACGTCCGCCACACCCACGGTCCCGTCCCCGGTCAGATCCAGCCCCAGCCGGCGCATGGTGTGAATCGTAACGCCGTATTTTGTTGCCCCGCCGGGATCATCGGGGTCATTCACGTAGCCGCCTTCGCGGGCCACGATGTCTTCGGCAATGTCTCGCACGTTTTGCATGGCCGCCTCGTTGTGTTGAAGGTGGCATATCCCTGCCCAACAGAGGTTAACGCCCCCCGTCCGGCGCGCGCGTTGCTGCTTCTTTCTTTTTACAAATACCCCGGCGCAACCGCGCCACCGGCGCGCCCTCTGGTCAAGAGCTCAGCTCTCGGGCTCCTGATACACACCCTGTTCCTTCAGCGCGTCCACAACCTCTTTGGGCATGTAGGTTTCATCGTGTTTGGCCAGGATTTCAGTGGCTTCAAAGACACCGTTGACATAAGATCCAAGACCCACCATGCCCTGGTTCTCCTCAAAGAGATCCGGCAGCACACCGGTGAAGGTCACCGGGACGGATGCGCCGCCGTCGGTGACGGAAAACCGCACGGTCTCGCCTTCGCCGCGCACCAGGGTGCCCTCCTCGACCAAACCGCCGATGCGAAAGACTTCATCGGCCGCGGGCGGCTCTTCCATCACCTGGCTGGGCGCGCGGAAGTAATTGATCCCATCCCGCAGCGCATAGCCAATCAGAGCGGTGGAAATCGCCAGCGCCGCAAAGGCGGCGACGATCACCTGAATGCGACGCTGTTTCTTCAAGCCCTTCATGCTGACCTCCTCCGCTGGCGCGAGACTAAGGAAAGAGCGGGGCCATCATCAACCCCGTCGTCTCTTCCTCACCTAGAATCAGGTTGGCATTCTGCAAGGCCTGTCCCGATGACCCTTTCGTCAGATTGTCGATCACCGAAATCACAACCGCCCGCCCGGGCCGCCGGTCCGCCACGACACCGATATGGCAGAAATTCGATCCGCGCACGTCGCGCGTCGATGGCGCAGTGCCCTGCGGCAAGACCACCAGGAAGGGTTCCTGCGCATAGGCCTGCGACAGGCAGGCATGTATCTCCGCCGCATCGCCCCTCACATAGGACGTCATCAGGATGCCCCGATTGGCCGGGATCAGATGCGGCGTGAACTGCACCGCGACGGCGCGGCCCGCGGCCTTGGAGAACTCCTGATCGAACTCCCCCAGATGGCGGTGGGTCCCGCCCAGGGCATAGCCATGATACCCCTCGGACAGCTCGGCATGGAGCAGGTTTTCCTTCAGCGAGCGCCCCGCGCCCGACACCGCGGCCTTGAGATCCATGATGATCTCGTCGAGATCGATGATCCCGTCCCGGATGAGCGGCAGCAGCGCAAATTGACCGGCCGCCGCGTTGCACCCGGTGCCGGCCACCAGCCGCGCCGACCGGATCTCGTCGCGGTAAAACTCGGTGAGGCCATAGACTGCCTCTTTCTGGATCTCTACGGCAGCATGGGGATTGCCGTACCACGTCTCGTAGGCCGCCGGATCGCGCAGCCGGAAGTCGGCGGAGAGATCAATGATCTTCAGATCGCGCGGCAAGGCCGAAATCACCTCCTGACTGGTCTTGTGCGGCAGTGCACAGAAACACAGGTCGATGCCGGAAAAGTCGATCTCACCGATCTTGCAGAGCACCGGCAGGTCCAGATGGCGCAGGTGCGGAAAGACGGTCGACATGTCCTGACCAGCTTTGCGGTCGGCCGACAAGGCTTTGATTTCAATGGAGGGATGCCCGGCGATCAGCCGGATCAGTTCAGCGCCGGTGTAGCCGGAGGCGCCAAGGATGGCGATGGAATGGGTCATGAGTGGACCTTCAAAGTCAGATCAGAATGCGCTTGGCAGAGCCAGGCGGGCAAGGCAAGGGAGACGCGGTTTCACACCGCCGAAAAAGCGATTTGTCGTCGCAGAAACTGCGTCGCCCGGTCACCGACCTTGCGCGCATCGCCCGTGGTGACAAACCCGCCCTGACCCCGGCCCAGCATATTGGGGTGGCGTATGAGATAATCGGCCAGGCTTTCCGCGACCAGATGGGCTTGCGAAAACACCTCCACCTCAGGCCCCAGGGCCTCCTGAAACACCTCTTGCAGCAGCGGGTAGTGGGTGCAGCCCAGGATCGCGGCCTCGGGATCGGGCATCTTGCGCTTGAGCGCATCGACATGGGAGCGCACCAGTGCCTCGGCCAGGATCAGATCCCCCTCTTCGATGGCATCGACCACTCCGCCGCAGGCCTGCGCTTCGACATCCACGCCGATCGCGCGAAACGCCAGTTCCCTCTGAAAGGCGCGACTGCGCACCGTCGCAGGCGTTGCAAAGAGCGCCACATGCTTGACGGCCACTTCGCGCGGCGGGGAATTGTCGCCCCATTGCCGCTCGGTCAATGCTTCGATGAGCGGAACAAACACGCCAAGCACCCGCTTGCCTTCGGGCACGCCTTCTTCCTGGATGCGCCGCAACCCGGCCGCCGAGGCTGTATTGCAGGCCAGGATCACCAGATCGCAGCCGTTCTCCCACAGCCACGAGACCGCCTCCTTGGTCAGCCCGTAAACATCGTCGGCCTCGCGCACGCCGTAGGGCGCGTTTTTGCTGTCCGCATAGTAGCTGAACGCCACGTCGGGCAGACGCTGCGAGACGGCATCCAGGACGGTCAGACCGCCAAGGCCGGAATCAAAAATGCCAACGGACATAAGGCGTTCGGCTCTGGTTGGGGCTTTGGTTAAGCGCGGTGTCGTTCTTCGAATTCAAAGCCGTATTCGTCGGTACGAAGCGGCTTTGGCGACAGCTCATACGTGGATTTTCGAAGGAAATCCATCATCGCTTTGGGGTCCGACGCCAGAGGATCAAGCCTTTCTCGCCCGATCGGCTCTCCGATCACCAGTTTGACCGGTGCATCGATCCGTTTTTT
>JBCDEC010000251.1:0-6774 GCA_039179965.1 Pseudomonadota bacterium | reverse complement strand
CTCCTCCGTCAGCCCCCATTTGAAGAACTCGATGTAATTGAGACGCAGCCCGTGGACGACACCGCTCATCAGGGCGAGACCGAAGTTCAATGCGTGGCCGATGAGCAGGATCAGCAGCGCCAGCAAAAGACCCATTCCGGGCACGGCGCTTCTCACCTCTCCGGCCAGTTGGTTGAACGTGAGCGCCAGCGAGGCCGAAGCCAATCCGAGCGCGAAGATCCGCATATAGCTGAGCACGTCCCCGAAAATCCCCATCACCCCTGTGAGGCCCTGAAGCCCGCCGGCGATGCGGATCAGCCAGTCCTTCGGTCGGTGCAGCGGCTGATCACTCGAAAAGACGAAGACGGCCGCAAGCCCCGCCGCCATCAGACCCGAATAGGGGGTAACGAGACCGGAACTGCCGGTCAGCCAATAGCCAAGCCCGCCAAGCAGCACCGCGATCCAGCCCAGACTGGCATAGGCCGTCGTGCGGCCCCAATGGACCCGCGCATTGATCAGATTGGCCAGCACCAGATGCACAACACCGATCGCGACCGAAAGGGTCATCATCGTCGAAAAGTCATTTATATCCATGATCTTGAGACGCATGAGCGGAGATGACTCCGGCAGCGCGGCGCCAAAATAGCCACCGATCAGCACACCAAAGATCATCGTGGCCCCGGCAATCATCGCCAGCAGCAGCCGCCACGAACGATTATGCGCGGTCTCGCCCAGGCGCGACCAGAGCATCGCCACGATCAGCGCAATCACCAGCCCGTAACCCGCATCCGCGACGATCATCGCAAAGAACACCGCAAAGGAAAAAGAGACCACCAGGGTCGGATCCCAATCGCGGTAGCCGGGCACCTGATAGAATAGCGCCAGATCGACCCCGGCCTCGCGCGCTTGGGGTTGATCAAGCAGCGTGGGCGGCGTTTCGCCCTTTTCCGGCGGCTCCGACAGGAGCGCGAGGCCGATCCGCTTCACGTCCGCTTCCACCGCCGGCGCCCGATCTTCCGGTACCCAGCCCTGGACAGCAAACAGACCTTCGTCATGGAGCACCTGCTGGCGGGCAAAGTCGAGCTCGGCCCGGCTTTCGGCCAGTGACATCTGCGCGCGCATCAGGGTCAGATAGCGGGTCTGGCCGAGGCGCTCGGCCGCAAGCGCCTCGAGCAGGATCTCGCTCTCTTCCAGCTGTGCCTCCAGCTCCGAGACCGGTTCCGCCCCGGTATGACTGCGCGCAATGGGCAGACTCTGCGGATCGGGTTCATCGCGCGCGATCAGCACAACATAGTGAAACTTGTTGTCGGCATGAACGATCTGCCAGGGGATCTCGACCGCATCCAACGCGGCACGGTCTTTGTGTGGCAGCTTGTAAAACCACAGATGCAGACCGGCGAGATCGTCCTTGGGCGGGAAGATCAGATCGCCCCAGGGGCGGACCTCATCAATGCGGTGGGCCAGAAAATCGCGGCGGTCTTCGGTTGCGCGGATGCGGTCGCGCAGATCGAGCACCTGGGGAACAAAGCTGTGAATGTCAAAGTCGGCGTCGCGCTGGACCTGCCGGCGCGGATCGGCCACATCCGCCAGAAAGCGCAGGGCCTGATAGGCAGATGTCGCGGCGCGGTCCTTGCTGTCTTCGGGCTGGCCCGGTTGCGGGGCGAGGGGCAGCACATGCATGCAGCCCAGCGCCTGCAGGGCTTCCATCGCCGCATGTTCATCCGCCTTCGGGCCCACCAGGGTCAGTTTTCGCAGCTGTGCAATGCTCACGAGACCACCCGTTTGCGTTTGGAGATCTTTGAGCGGACCACCGATTGCATCTCTTCGTCCGAAAGGTAGACACGGATTTTCTTGATATTGGCCCGTGTGTTGGGGATCAGCACCTTGTCAAACAGATTGACCCGCTGGGTGATCGTCGCCACGGCTTTGTCCAGCTCGGCCAGCCGAGCACGCCCCACGCGCACGCGCAGCTGCGCTTCGAGCATATCGCGCAAAAGTTCCGCGACCGCATCGACCCATTGCGGCTTGGCGAGGGGCGAATAGGGATGCACCCTGACGGTGATCCCGTCGAGCCGGGGCAGCATCACGCCGACCACGTTTTCACGCGACAGTTGCGCATGATCCAGCTGAACCAATCCATCGAGTGCGATGTCTTCATTGGCCAGCATCGGCACATCGCGCCCGACGCGCCTGGCCAAGTCCAGCACCTGTTCCTCCAGCCGCGCAACCTCCGCCCTGGCTGTGGCGCGTGTGGCCATGAGTTGCTGGCGTTTGAGATCAAGGGACGGCAGGAACCGTTCGTAGGTGCGCAGTTGCGCGCTTTCCCGCGCGAGAGCGGATTTATTCAGCTGCAACCGCGCCATCACCGACCTCCGGAAAGTATTTCTCGACCAGGGCTTCGCGCATCAGCAATTGATCACGGGTGAAACACTCGGCCAGGGTCTGCCAGCTGAGGTCCAGCGCGGCTTCCAGCGGCATGGAGACGTTGATGTCCATGAAACGCGTGCGAAAGAGATCCCCGAATTTCAGCAATTGTTCGTCGTAGTCCGAAAGGTCGAAGGCCATCGCCTGTTTCTGAGCGGCATCGCGGCTTTCGGAATAGAACCGGATCATGGTGTTCATGATCTGGCTGTGATCTTCGCGCGTGACCTTGCCGATCACATTTTGCTTGAGGCGCGAAAGACTGCCGAACGGGTCGATCACGCCGGAATGCAGGTAGAACTGGCCTTCCGTGATGTACCCCGTGTTGTCGGGCACCGGGTGGGTGACATCATCGCCGGGCATGGTGGTGACGGACAGGATGGTGACCGACCCTCCCTTGGCGAAATCGCAGGCTTTTTCATAGCGCCGCGCCAGTTGACTGTAGAGATCGCCCATATAGCCACGGTTCGAAGGCACCCGTTCCTGACTGATCCCCACCTCTTTCATAGCGTCGGCGTAGGCGGTCATGTCGGTCAGCAGGACGAGCACGCGCTTGCCTTCTTCAACCGCAAAACGTTCGGCCACGGCCAGCGCCATATCCGGCACCAGAAGGCGCTCGACCAGCGGGTCTGAGGCCTGATTGACCAACATGACGGTGCGGGCAAAAACCCCGGCATCCTCAAAGGCCTGCCGGAACGTATAATAGTCGTCAAAGACAAGACCGAGCCCGCCAAAGACCACGATGTCTGCGTCCGCCTGAATGCCGATGCGCGCAAGGAACGGATTGTAGCTTTCGCCAGAGACCGAGAATATCGGGATTTTCTGGCTTTCGACCAGACAGTTGAACACATCGATCATCGGCACATTGGTGCGGATCATGTGTCTGGGCACGATGCGTTCGGCCGGATTCACCGAAGGCCCGCCGATTGTGACCTTGGGCTCGGCGCTCAGCTCCGGACCCCCATCGATGGGACGCCCCGTCCCGTCCATGACACGGCCGAGGATGTTGTCGGAATAGGGCACTTGCATGGCGTGGCCAAGGAAGGTGGCTGAGGCGCCCGTGGAGATGCCCTTGGTGCCGGAGAAGACCTGCAGCGTCACGACATCCCGGTCGATATAGATGACCTGTGCCAGCGATTGGCTGCCGTCGACCGCCTTGATCAGCGCCAGATCCGAAAACCGCACCGCGGGAGCGCCGTTTTCGCCGGCGGTCGCTTCGGGCACGCGCACCTTCAGCGTGTCCCCGACGATTTCCAGCACGCGGGTATAGCTGAGCAATCCTTGAGACATCACACCCTCGCCTTCGCAGCCTTGCCGAGTCGCAGGATGCAACCGCAGCGTACGCCTGTCCATGGGTGGAACGCGAGGCTACATCCTTTGCGTTTGTTTTTCCACCTGGTCGCAGCCTATCCGTGCAAGGGTCTTCGGCTCAGTCGGGTTTCACGATCACGCGGATTGGGCGGCCATGGGCCACCTGAGCGCACCGGCCTTCCTTTTTGCGAGGCTGCGCGCAACAAAGGCAACGGATGACAAGCGCGGCGCGGGGGAGGCAAACGGATGATGGTGACGCAATGGCAGGCAAGGCAGCCGGGACGCATTGGGCCTCCGGTGTCGCGGACATGACGCTGTCCGAACCGGTCAACCGGTTGATGGCCGAAATGACGCTGGCCGAAAAGATCGGGCAGCTCAATCTTTTGGCCGCCGGACAAGGCCTGACCACCGGCGCTGCGCAGCCCACGCAGCTGGCGCGCCGGTTGGACGACGGGCAAGTGGGCGCGGTGTTTGGCATCAAGTCGCGGGATACCGCCCGCGAGATGCAGGCCCGCGCACTGGCCGGGTCGCGGCTCAGGATCCCGCTGTTCTTTGCCGAAGACGTCATTCACGGGCACCGGACGGTGTTTCCCCTGCCCGTGGCGCTGGCCTGCAGCTGGGATCTCGATCTCATAGAAGAGACCGCCGCCTTTGCCGCCGCTGAGGCGTTTGCCCAGGGCATTCACCAGGTATTGGCGCCGATGATTGATATCTGCCGGGACCCGCGCTGGGGCCGCGTTGCGGAAAGCCCGGGCGAAGACCCTCTGCTGGGCAGCCGCTACACGGCGGCGATGGTGCGCGGGTTTCAGGGCCCTGACATCGCCGCCCCGTCCCGGGTCGCCGCCTGCCTGAAGCACTTCGTTGCCTACGGTGCGCCCGACAGCGGACGGGACTACGACAATGCCAGCCTCGCGTGGGAAGACCTTTTGACCATCTATCTGCCACCCTTTGAGGCCGGCGTCGCATCGAGGGCGGCCAGCGTCATGGCCGGGTTCAATGCAGTCAACAAGCGGCCCATGCACGCGCATGCGCCGCTGATTGAAGGCTGGCTGAGAGCGCGGCATGGCTTCGATGGGCTGATGATTTCGGACTATACCGGCGTGAAGGAACTGAGCGCCCATGGCATCGGCCCCCCGCCGGTTGTCGTCGCGCAGGCGCTCTTTGCCGGGATCGACATGGACATGGTCGGCGAAGACTACCTGCGCTACCTGCCGGATTTGGCCGAGACCGGGCTCGATGCACCCGACGCGGATGTTGCGCTTTCTGCCCGTGACATCCGTGAACTGATCGACCGTGCCTGTCATCGCGTGCTGACCTTCAAGGCCCGGCTTGGTCTCCTGTCAGATCCGACGCGCGGCCTGGGGGACCGGCCGGGACCGGCGCGGGGTGTAGGGCGGGCCTTGGCCCGCCGCGCGGCTACGCGCTCGGTGGTGTTGCTCAAGAACGACCGCCTGCTGCCACTGGCGAAGGAGCGCAGGATTGCCCTGATTGGCCCCTTTGGCCGGGACCAGCGCAATATGCTCGGGACCTGGGCGGTGTCCGGGCGGTCGGAAGATGTCATCCCTCTGCACCGCGCGATTGCCGACACCACCGGAACGCCCCCGGACACCGCTTGGGGCGCCAATATTGTGGAGGAACGCTGGCTGGCCGATCGGCTCAATGTTCACGGCGAAACCGTCATGCTTGATCCTCGCGACGAAGCAACCCTCCTGACCGAGGCCCAGACCCTGGCCCGCGGCGCAGACGTTGTCGTCGCTACCATCGGGGAAGCCAAGGAACATGCCGGCGAAAGCAGCTCCACCCTGGCGCCCGAGATCCCGGCCCTGCATCACCGCCTGATCAAAGCGCTGCGGGAGACCGGAACGCCTCTGGTCGTGATTGTTTTTGCCGGGCGTCCCCTGGCCCTGGGCACCGTTCCGGACCAGGCGGATGCGCTGCTTTATGCATGGCACGGCGGCATTGCGGGACCCCAGGGCGTGGCGGATCTCCTCTTTGGCGACAGCGTGCCCTCGGGGCGGCTCTCGGTCACCCTGCCGGCGCATCCGGGAGAAACCCCGCTCAGCTACGCCGAAGAGCCCACCGGTCGGCCCGCTGCGCCGGGTCGTTTCCAGAAATTCCGCACCGGCTGGCTCGACCTGTCGGACGATCAGAGCCGCTTTCCGTTCGGCTTTGGGCTTGGCTTTGGCACGGTTGACTATGGTGCTCCGGCGCTGTCCGCCACCGAGGCCGCTGCCGGGGAGGCCATCCGGCTGCGCCTGACCCTCGAAAACCGGTCTGACGATCGCGCCATCGAGACGGTCCAGCTTTACGCCTCTGATCCGGTGGCGCGGATCACCCGACCCGGCCGGTTTCTGATCGACTTCAAGCAAGTGACACTGGAGCCCGGCGAGCGTCGCCAAATCGGCTTTGAGCTTCGCGCGGATCAATTCGCCTACCCCGTTGCTCCGTCGCTGGAGACTGCCACCTGGGGGCACGACCCCGGTCTGATCCGCCTGCATGTCGGGCCCAACAGTCGCGATACGCAGGACATCGCCCTGACCTGGACAAGCTGAACAACCGGCACCGGACCGCAGGTCCGGCGGCAAATTTGCGCCCTGAGCGAGCGGCCCCGTGCCGGTGCCCGCGCAGATGTGTTTCGCAGCGACGCGCGTTTTGAGTAGAAGTGAGCAAAGCCCCCTCCCCGGCCACACTTTCGGAAGGATCGCCTGTGACAGATCGCGCGCCAAACCCACGTTCCGCAATTCGCCTGAAACGCCGGGCGTTTCTTGGCGCCACCGCGACCGGTCTGGCCCTGCCGGCGGTCACGTTCGGCCAAACCGAGGGGTCGGCCTTTTCCTTCGATCTGCTCACCGAAGAAATGAAAGCCCTGGCGGAGACGGATTACGCGCCACCAAAGCCGATGCCCGAACGTCTTGCGGCGCTCGACTACGACGCCTATCGACGCATCCGTTTTCAGCCCGCACAGGCACGCTGGCGCGGGGCGGGCGGAGATTTTCAACTGCACGCGTTTCATCCGGGCTGGCTTTTCAACGAACCCGTGGAGATTTTTGAAATCGTTGACGG
>JBCDEC010000250.1:0-6791 GCA_039179965.1 Pseudomonadota bacterium | reverse complement strand
AGGTCATGCAGCCCTCGATCATGCGCATGTCAAACTGACCGCAACTCGGGCAGGCTGCACCGCGTGGCCCGTCCAGATTGACGACCTCGGCCTTGGGGTCCGACTTCAGTCCCAGGCCTTCGCCCTCGATGAAGCCGATGGAAATCATGTGGCGTTCTATCACCCCGCCGATCGCGGCGAGAATGGACGGAATATACTTGCCATTCATCCAGGCGCCGCCGCGCGGGTCGAACACAGCCTTCATTTCCTCGACAACAAAGCTTACATCGCCACCGCGCCGGAACACCGCCGAGATCATCCGCGTCAATGCCACCGTCCAGGCGAAGTGCTCCATGTTCTTTGAGTTGATAAAGACCTCGAACGGGCGCCGTCGCTGGCCAATCACGATGTCATTGATGGTGATGTAGATGGCATGTTCGCTGTCCGGCCATTTGACCTTGTATGTCTGGCCCTCCAGCGCTTGCGGACGGTCCAGCGGCTCGGACATGTAAATCACGTCCCCACCGGGAAGCGACCCATCCTCCGCCGGCGCCTCGCCGGGGGCATGTTCAGTTGCTTCGCTGACGCTCAGCACCGACCCCGTCACCTCGTTGGGCCGGTAGGTTGTGCATCCCTTGCAGCCACTTTCCCAGGCCTGCATGTAGACGTCTTTGAAGGCTTCGAAGGAAATGTCCTTGGGACAGTTGATCGTCTTGGAAATCGAGGAATCCACCCATTTCTGGGCCGCCGCCTGCATTTTGACGTGATCCTGAGGCGCCAGTGTCTGCGCATTGACGAAGTGATCCGGAAGCTCGGCATCGCCGAACATGTCGCGCCAAAGCTGAACGGCGTAGTCGACGACCTCTTCTTCGCTGCGCGATCCGTCCTTTTGCAGCACCTTGCGGGTATAGGCGTAGGCAAACACCGGCTCGATTCCCGATGACACATTGCCGGCGTACAGACTGATCGTGCCGGTGGGCGCAATCGAGGTCAAAAGCGCATTGCGGATGCCGTTCTTTTTGATGGCGGCGCGCACGTCGTCATCCATGGCCTGCATCGTGCCGGACGCCAGAAACCCGTCGGCCTCAAAAAGCGAAAAGGCGCCCTTCTCGGTCGCCAATTGCACGGACGCAAGGTAAGCGGCGCGGGCGATCGCGTGCAACCAGCGCTCGGTCTGGCGCGCCGCGTCGTCGGAGCCGTAGCGCAGCCCCATCATCAAGAGCGCGTCCGCTAGCCCGGTGACGCCAAGCCCGATGCGACGCTTGTTCTTGGCTTCCCCAGCCTGCTCGGGCAAGGGAAACCGGGAGACATCAACCACGTTGTCCATCATGCGAACGGCCGTAGCGACCAGGTCGGCGAGTGTCTCGTCATCAATGGCCGCGCCCGTCTCAAACGGCCGATCCACCAGGCGCGCCAGATTGATCGAGCCCAGGAGACAGGCGCCGTAGGGTGGCAACGGCTGTTCACCGCAGGGATTGGTCGCCGAGATATGCTCGCAATAGTTCAGGTTGTTGGCCTGATTGATCCGGTCGATGAAAATCACGCCGGGTTCGGCGAAATCGTAGGTTGATTTCATGATCCGGTTCCACAGGTCCCGGGCCTGCAGCGTGTGATAGACCCGGCCATCAAACACCAGATCCCAGGGCCCGTCGGCTGCGACGGCTTCCATAAAGGCATCCGTCACCAGCACGGAGAGGTTGAACATGCGCAACCGGGCAGCGTCCGACTTGGCCATGACAAAAGCCTCGATATCGGGGTGGTCGCAGCGCATGGTGGCCATCATTGCGCCGCGCCGCGAGCCCGCGGACATGATCGTCCGGCACATGGCATCCCAGACATCCATGAAGCTGAGCGGACCCGAAGCGTCCGCTGCCACACCGGTCACGGCAGCGCCGCGCGGACGGATGGTGGAGAAATCATACCCGATGCCGCCACCCTGCTGCATGGTCAGAGCGGCTTCCTTGAGCATGTCGAAGATGCCGGCCATGGAATCCGGTATCGTGCCCATGACGAAGCAATTGAAAAGCGTCACTGAACGGGCGGTGCCGGCCCCCGCTGTAATCCGGCCGGCCGGCAGGTACTTGAAGTCCTCCAGCGCCGCATAGAACCGCTCTTCCCAGTGATCGGGATCCTGTTCGACGCGGGCCAGGTCGCGGGCGATCCGCCGCCACGTGTCCTCGACCGACTGATCAGTCGGCGTGCCGTCCGCGTCTTTGAAACGGTACTTCATGTCCCAGATCTGTTCAGCGATGGGGGCGGCAAAGCGGCTCATCCGGCGAATCCTCATGCTATGGGGATAGACAACATACTCTATTTGGAGTGTAGATCTCAACACCTTGATGTCGAGTGCACCATCTCTACAATATAAGGGGAAGCTTGGGGGCGACTCTGTGGATAAATCAATACATCTGGTGAAACTCTGTGTCGGAGCAGAAGCGGTCGAAGATCTGGAGACCTGGCAGTCCAATTCGCGTGCCAGGGGCCCGGACGGGTTGCCCCGTCATATCACCCGGATGTGGCCGCGCCGAGAGGCAGAGCTTTTGGCCGGCGGGTCGCTGTATTGGGTCATCAAGGGCATGGTTCTGTGCCGCCAGAAGGTTCTGAGGCTTGACCCGGTCACCGGCAGGGACGGGATTTCGCGCTGTGCCATCGTCTTTGACCCCGAGGTCGTGCGCACCCGCCCGCTGCCGCGCCGTCCGTTTCAGGGCTGGCGGTATCTGGCCGTCGACGATGCGCCGGAAGATGTGCCGGCCGGACAGGCAATGGAAGATGCATTGCCCCCAAAGCTGGCAGCGGCTCTGGCGGAAATTGGGGTCCGCTGAGCTTTTTGATAGGCCTCTGCGGGTCTGGCTGATGGTCGGTTGGGGTATTTGGAAAAAGAAAGAAGGAGAATGGTCGGGCCGGTGGCGCCGCCGGGCGCGATTGCCATTTTGGACCCTGTGGATCAGGAGCCGGATGCGGGCGCGGCAGCTGGTCCCGATCGGTTCGGGATCGAGCGGTGCTGGAACAGGGCGGCGATCGCACCGGCGCCGGGGGCGGCCATGTAGGTTGCCCCCAGGGTCACCGGATGGGCGCCGGCGCCGAGTTTGAAGCGGGCCAGCCCCGGTGTCGTTTCGGTATCCAGAGTTCCCAGGTCAATCCAGGTGTAGCCGCGCGCCTCAAACCAGCATGCGACGCGCCACAGGAGCAGGTTGTGCGCATGGCTGCGCCGCCCGATGTCGCTGGACCAGCCGATGTGGTAGCTTGCCGTCTTGCCGTGGCACAGGAACAGCATGCCAGCCACGGGCGTTTTGCCGATCTTGGCCACGAACAGGCGCGTGGACCTCGCGCCGTTTGCTGCACGCCAGGCGCGGGTGAACCGTGCTGGCAAGCGACGGTAGCCGCGCGCTCTGGCCTGCGCCTCTTCCTGCGTCAAAAGCCAGTGATCGCCGGTATCCGGCAAGGGGCCTGAGTCGATCCTGAGAGATCCGTCCTGCGCCCGTCTCAGGCGATTGCGCCATTTGCCGTGCATGCGCGCCATAAGGGTTTCGGGCGGGCTCAGCGGCAGGCGCGCCTGTATGCCCCCGGTGACCAGCGCCAGAAGGCCACTCTCGGCCATCGGATCCCTGCCCTGCAGCGGCTCGCCGGTGAGAATGACACCACGGCAGCTTTGACGAAGATGGGAGATCAGAGCCAGCGCCCCCGCGCGTGCCTGCGCGATGTCGGTCCCGGGCCTCCAGATCGGGCCGCGCGCGATCAGAGCGAAGTCACCGAAAAACGGCCAGCGGCGGATCAGGACGAGCGCCTCGCCCCGGATCGCGCCTTTGGTGCCTAAGCGGAGCACTGGCATGCCCAGCGCCCTGCAGGCACCGGCATAGGTCTCGTGTTGCTGCATCGCGACCGGGTGGTCCTGAGAGATCGCGTCAATCTGCTGCCAATCCATGACGCGGATTAACGCGATGAAAACCTACCAGCGGGTAAACAGGCGGACATGAAACCGAAGCGCTCCAAATCCGCCGTCCTGGGTGTTATTGCGCCACCCGCTCGACCAACGCGCGCTGGCGCGACATGGCTCGGGCTGGTGATTGCGCTGCCAGTCGGAGCACTGCTGTGCCTGGTGGAACTGATCTGGCGCTGGCTTGGATAGTCGAAGGCCCCGCCTGTCCGACCCCTAGCCGACCACCTGGGCGAGCAAGCTGTCCAGTGCCTTGCGGTCGGCCCTATCATAGTCCGCCACGCGGCTGCGCCAGAGTGTCGCCTGACTGCGCAGAATGAGGCCATCGGAGAGGATCTTGAGATGGTTGGCCCGCAGGGTTTCGCCCGTAGAGGTGATATCCGCGATGGCTTCTGCCGTCTCGTTGATCACCGTGCCTTCGGTGGCGCCCTGGCTGTCGACCAGCATGTAGTCGGCGACACCCTCGTCGCGCAGAAAGTCACGCACGAGACGGTGGTATTTGGTTGCAATCCGCAAACGATGGCCATGCACGGCGCGAAAATCCGCGGCTGCGGCGTCAAGATCGTCCAGCGTTTCCACATCGACCCAGAACCGGGGCACGGCCAGGATCAGATCCGCGTCCCCAAAGCCCATGGGCTGGATTTCTTCGACCTGCTGTTCCCAGCGGGCCAGCGTCTCATGGATCAGGTCGGTGCCGGTGACGCCAAGGTGCAACCGTCCCGCGGCCAGTTCCCGCGGCATCTCGCCGGCGGAGAGCAAAACGAGGTGGACACCCGACAGACCCTCGACCTGACCGGCATATTCGCGCTCGGAACCGGAGCGCGACAACTGGACACCGCGCTGCGCGAACCAGTCGAAGGTCTTCTCCATCAGGCGACCTTTGGACGGCACTCCCAGCTTCAGCGTCATGGTGCCTGGTCCTGCAACTCCAGCATGAGGCCGGGGCGTAGAATGGCGCCGACTGCTGGCACTTCGCGTCCCTGACCCAAGTGCCGGGTGAGCGCATCATATCTGCCGCCTGTGGCCACGGGGGGCAGGTCCGGGCGGCTGACCACCGAAAACCCAAAGACGAAGCCGTCGTAATACTCCATTGAGGTGCGCCCGTAACTGGCTTCGAAATCGAGTTGATCCACGTTAATGCCGCGGGCCGACAGTGCGGCCAGGCGCGCCTCAAACCCATCCAGGGAGCCCGAGATGGAGGGCAAATCCACGGCCAGATCGCGCAGGTGCGCCAGAGCGAAAGGCGCGGTTTCGCGGACCGCCAGAAGCGCATCGATGGCCCCCACCTCATGGCTGGCCAGCGGAGGCGTATCCGCATCGTCACGCAAGGCATGCAGGCGGTGCGCAACCTCTGCGCGGCCCCGCCGACCGATGTCGGGTCCGGCTCCGGCGAAGGGATCGGCGGCGTCAAACAGCGCCGCGCGGGCGGGCGGAGTCGGCCGGTTTTCCGAGTAGCGATCCAGCAGCGCGCGGAAACGGCGGGGTCGCCAGATGTGGCGCATCAGCATGGTCTTGCGCGCCGCAGAGGTCTGCAGCCCCTGGATCGCTGCCTTCAGAATACCGATGTCGCCGGTGGCGGGATGCAGCGGCAGGCCCTGCACGGCCTCGGCAATCAAGGCATAGACCTCGGCATCGGCGGCGGCAGGGTCTTCCGGATCAAAGACCTCATAACCAACCTGGATGAACTCATTCGCGCGGTCCGGGTCATGTTCCTGGCGGCGAAACACCTCACCAGAGTAGGTGTAGCGCGCCGGTGGTGCCCCATTTTGCATATGCATCTGCACCACGGGCACCGTGAAATCAGGCCGCATCATCTGCTCGCCGCGCAGCGCGTCGGTGGCGGTATAGGCCCGCGCGCGAATGTCCTCTCCGTAGAGGTCGAGAAGCGTGTCCGCAGGCTGCAGGATCGGCGTTTCAACAGCGCGCGCGCCGACCGCCTCGAACCGGGCGCGCAAACGCGCCGACAGGGCCAGAACATCGCTGCGCTGCACCATCAGCTTTGATCGTCCTCGGCCTGGGCATCAAGCATCTTTTGAACCTCGTCCGCGAGATTTTCGCGCGGCACCTCGATTTGGGATGGCCGTTCCTTCCATTCTTCGAGCGAAGCGCCTTCGGCGAGTTTGGCGCCAAGGATCAGATCCTTGATCTGCACAACACCGCGGTCCTTTTCATCGGTTCCCTCGATCACCGCCACCGGGCTGGCGCGGCGATCCGCGTACTTCAACTGATTGCCAAAGTTCTTTGGGTTGCCGAGATAAACCTCGGCCCGGATTTTGGCCTTGCGCAGGTCAGCCACCATCTTTTGATAGTCCTCAATGCGATCGCGATCCATCACGGTCACCACGACGGGACCTTGCTCTTCTCGTGTAAACCGCCCCGTTTCGCGCAGTGCCGCCAGAAGCCGGTCGACGCCAATCGAAATGCCCGTGGCCGGAACCGATTGGCCGGTGAAGCGTTTGACAAGATCGTCATAGCGCCCCCCCCCAGCGACGGATCCGAACTGGCGCTTGCGGCCCTTGTCATCAAAGATCTCAAAGGTCAGTTCAGCTTCGTAGACCGGGCCGGTGTAATAGCCCAGACCGCGCACCACAGACGGGTCGATTACAATCCGGTCTTCCTCGTAGCCGCCTGCCTTCAAAAAGTCCGAAATCTGGCGGAGTTCTCGATGTCCTTCCGCGCCGGTCAGACTGCCACCGACTGAAATCTCCAGGTTGGCCAGGGTTTCTTCGTTGCTGTCGCCTTTGGATGTGAGGAACTGGATGATGGGTTCAATCTGATCATCGGTCAGTCCGACACCGTCGATGTAGGCACCGGAGCTGTCCAGACGGCCTTTCCCAAGCAATTCGCGCACACCAGTCGCGCCAACCTTGTCGAAGTT
>JBCDEC010000249.1:0-6808 GCA_039179965.1 Pseudomonadota bacterium | reverse complement strand
GCCGGATCAGGTGATCCGTCCGTCGCCGCCGGCCAGAGCACCAGTGGCGCGACAAGACCGGGTAGAATCGCCACGGCAGTGTAGCGTAAGTGCCGCAACAGCCAGGGCGGCAATGGCCTGTCGCCGACAATCCCGATGAAGAAGAATCGCAGGCCGTAGCTGCCGAGCCCAAGCAGAATGATCACGATCCAGATCGTCGTATCGTCCATCAGCCGTCATCCTCGGGAAGCGGGGTGCGCCGCTCGATTTCGGCGCCGGTCATCATGCCCAGAAGACCGGCCACCAGAAGCCCCAGATTGTAGGGCAGAAAGGCGAAGAGAAGCGCCGCGACGATGGACACAAAGGCCGCGGCAACATGGGCGCGCGTGCGCAGCATCGGCATAATGATCGCCAGAAAACAGATGGGCAGCGCGAAATCGAGCGCGAGCCAGGGAGGTATTCCCTCGCCGACAACCGCACCGAGATAGGTGAAAGCTGCCCAAAGAGGGCAGACCGGCGCAACCGTTCCCCAGAAATAGGCCAGTCTGTGTCCCAGCGTCCACCCGGCGTTCTCTTCGAAGCGCAAAATCGACAAGCCGTAACTCTGATCCACGATGAAATAGGCGGCAAAAGCCCTTTGCCAAAGTGACGCCTGCCCCAGATACGGGGTCAGTGCGGCGGAATACATCGCCATGCGCAGGTTGACCGCGAGCGCCGAAATCAGAGCGATCAAAGTTGGCGCGTCTTCGACCAAAAGCTGAAGCGCGGTAAATTGCGCCGCACCGGCGATGACGGCCAGCGAAAAGCTGACGGTCTGTGTTATCGTCAATCCTGCCTCGGTCGCCACCACGCCGAAAAGAACACCAAACGGCCCCACGACCAGAAGAAAGGGCGCGGCATCACGCACCCCCTTGAAAAAGGTGGTTCTAAGGGTTTCCTTTGCCACGGGCCCGCTCACAGCCGAAATCGCATTCTGCGGGCCTAATGCGTTCCCGGGAGGTTTTCAATTGGCAACGCTCGATGACACCGCCGACTACATCATCGCACCAGATCCCGGCGCGACGAGCCTGTCCCGCAAGATCGACGGTATTGATCAGGATGGACAGCCTTTGGAGACCTCCGTGGTGGAGGAACGTCCGTTGACGATCTTTCTGAACGGACAGGAAATTGTCACCGCGATGACGATCGGGGATTACCCTGCCTATCTTGCCGTGGGGTTCCTGCGCAATCAGAGCATGCTGCGCGACGACGATGTCGTGACAGGCGTGGATTATGACGAGGATCTGGAAACCGTCGTCGTACGCACCGAGCGCCAGACGAGCTATGAGGACAAGCTGAAGAAAAAAACCCGCACCAGCGGCTGCGCCGTTGGCACGGTATTCGGCGATATGATGGAGGGGCTGGAAAACTGTAGCCTTCCGTCGCTGCCTGTGCGCAGTTCGGATCTCTATACGCTGTCCGCCAAGATCAATCGGACACCCTCGCTTTATCTGGAAGCAGGCGCCATCCATGGCACGGTGCTCTGCCAGAATGACCGACCGCTGGTCTACATGGAGGATGTCGGACGCCATAACGCGGTCGACAAGGTGGCGGGCTGGATGTTCTCCGAAGACGTGGCGGCAGGCGACAAGATTCTCTACACGACCGGGCGGCTGACCTCAGAGATGGTGATCAAGACAGCAATGATGGGCATTCCCGCCCTGGTGTCGCGCTCGGGCTTTACCGCCTGGGGCGTCGATATCGCACGCGAGGTGGGGTTGACCCTGATCGGGCGATTGCGGGGACGGCGCTTCGTCTGCCTGAGTGGCGAGGACCGGCTGGTGCGTGATGCCGATCCCGCGGCAGTCCCGGAAGAGGACCGCAAGCATCGCCGCAAGGGCGCAACGGCATGAGCCGGGTCCTGGGGGTGGTTCTGGCCGGGGGGCGGGCAACCCGGATGGGCGGCGGCGACAAGGGGTTGCTTCATCTTGGTGAGCGCACATTGCTCGACCATGTGCTGGAGCGGCTAGCACCGCAGGTCGAGGCGATCGCGCTTAATGCAAACGGCGATCCGACGCGGTTTGATGCCTTTCGGCTGCCAGTTCTGCCAGACAGCATTTCAGGGCACCCCGGCCCCTTGGCCGGCGTTTTGGCCGGCCTGGATTGGGCCGCATCGCACGGCGCAACGCAAATTGTGACGGTCGCGGCGGACACACCGTTCTTTCCGCGCGATCTGGTGGCCCGGCTGGAAGAGGCCAGCGCAGGCATGGCACACCCGCTGGCTCTGGCCGCCACACCGGGCACCGAAAGAAAACCGGGCACCGAAAGAAAGCGGGACCGGCATCCAACCTTTGGACTGTGGCCCGTGGCGCTGGCGGATGATCTGCGCCGCGCCTTGCAGGAGGGTGTGCGAAAGGTCGTGGCGTGGACGGATGCCCATGATGGACGCGTGGCGCTGTTCACTTCCGGGGACGATCCGTTTTTTAACGTCAACACGCCCGAGGATCTGGCGCGGGCACAACGCGTCGCGGATGGCGTGACGTGAAGGTTTTCGGCGTCGCGGGCTGGAAGAACACCGGCAAAACCGGACTGGTGGAACGTCTTGTATCGGAACTGACATCCCGTGGCCTGAGCGTCTCGACAATCAAACACGCCCATCACCGGGTCGATGTCGATCAGCAGGGCACAGACAGTTATCGTCACCGTCAGGCCGGGGCCTGCGAGGTGGTGCTGGCTTCGGCCAATCGTTTTGCACTGATGCATGAATTGCGCGGCGCAGACGAGCCGGAACTTGAGGATCTGCTTGCAAAGATGAGCCCGGTCGATCTGGTTCTGGTGGAGGGCTACAAGAGCGCCCCGCACCCTAAAATCGAGACCTATCGCGCCGCTGCCGGGCAGGCATTGCTTGCCAAGACCGAATCCTCGATTCGGGCCGTGGCGAGCGATAGTTCCGTGCAAGTCGATGTGCCGGTCTTCGATCTGAACGATACGTCGGCGATCGCGGACTTCATCCTTCGGGAAAGCGGGCTTTGACCAAGTTCGACCGGTTCGTTGTCGTTGACTGGTCCGGGGGCAACGATACCGGGCCCCGACCGCGAAAAGACGCGATCTGGATTGGAACGGCGGTCGGTCCGAAGACCCTTTTGCCAGAATACATCCGTAATCGTCTGGACGCCGAGGCGGTGCTGGCCGCAATGATCGAAGAGACACTGGCACGACAGATGCGCCTTTTTGTCGGATTCGACTTTCCCTTCGGTTTCCCCGTTGGATTCGCTCGCGGATTGACCGGAAAGGATGATCCCTTCGCGGTTTGGGAGTGGCTGGAACGGCGGATCGAGGATACGCCAAAATCTAACAACCGTTTTGATCTGGCCGCAGAAATCAACAGGCGCTTTCCGGGTACGGGACCGTTCTGGTTTAACGGCCTGCGGCGTGAGATCGCCGACCTGCCCCGCAAGAACACGCGGACCGGCCACGGTTTGTCCGAGCGCCGCAAGGCAGAGATGCGGGCCCCCGGCGCCTTTGCCTGCTGGCAGATGGGCGGAGCGGGCGCCGTGGGTGGACAAATTCTGACGGGGCTGCCGGTCCTGCAGCGGTTGCGGCAGCGTTTCGCCGGACACGTCTCGATCTGGCCGTTCGAGCCGCCCGATCGATCCGTGGCCTTCGTCGAAATCTGGCCCGGCCTGATCAACCCGGTGGTCAAGCAAGCAGAGGCGGCGGGCGGCCTGCGGGATGCCGAACAGGTGCGTTTGCTGGCCAGCGCGCTTTCCCGATTGCCGCCCGATGCGCTCTGCGACATGCTGTCGATTGATGCGCCCGAAGAGGGCTGGATTCTGGGACTTGGACAGGAAGAGGTACTGATGGAGGCAGCGAAGGACTTGCGACCGCCGCCATTGCGCGACGACTGCTTTGCGCTGCCAGCCGGTGTTGACTGGACACCCGTCGATCAGGCGCTGGCGACGTTGCGCACGAGGCTGCATGCGGTCACGGGGACCGAGTATCGCGATCTTTCTGCAGCGGCGGGACGCATTTTGGCGCAGGATGTCGTTGCGCGCCGGTCCAATCCGCCGGCCAATAACTCCGCAGTGGATGGGTACGCGCTGGCGCATTCCAGCACCGGACATGGCGACCAGTTCGTTCCCTTGGTTCCGGGGCGCGCCGCCGCCGGAGCGCCTTTTGAAGGTCGTGTGCCAGAGGGACACGCCGTGCAGATTCTGACCGGCGCCACAATGCCGGAGGGCACCGACACGGTGATCCTGCAGGAAGACATCACAACAGATGGCACGCGCATTGCCTTTCGTGGGCCAATCAAGCCCGGCGCCAACAGCCGCAAGGCCGGTGAGGATGTGACAGCGGACACAGTGATCTTGCGAAGCGGGCGCCGGATCACGCCGGCCGATCTCGCGCTGTGTGCGGCGACAGGCGTCGATCGTCTGAAAACCTACGAACCGTTGCGGGTCGCGGTTCTTTCGACGGGAGACGAGCTGGCTGAACCGGGTGCGGATATCGGCACGGATCACATCTATGATGCCAATCGTCCCATGTTGTTGGCGCTGGTCAGACAGTTCGGCTTCGAAGCTTTCGATGGCGGGCGTGTTGCAGACGATCGCGATGCGCTGCGACAGGCGCTGACAGACGCCGCGAGTCGCAGCGACATCATTCTGACGTCCGGCGGGGCCTCGTCGGGAGACGAGGATCATGTCTCGGCCCTGCTCAACGAGGCGGGTCGCATGCAGTTGTGGCGGCTGGCGGTCAAACCGGGGCGACCGCTGGCGCTCGGGCTCTGGAACGGCACGCCGGTCTTTGGCCTGCCGGGCAATCCGGTCGCGGCGCTTGTCTGCACGCTGATTTTCGCGCGTCCCGCCATGGCGCTTTTGTCGGGTGAAGGTTGGCGGGAGCCCGAGGCGATAATGCTGCCCGCGGCATTCGAAAAATCCAAAAAACCGGGACGACGAGAGTACTTGCGCGCAAGAGTGCGCGATGGACAGGCTGAGATTTTCAAGTCGGAAGGCTCGGGCAGAATAAGCGGGCTCAGCTGGGCCGAAGGCCTGGTCGAGTTGCCCGATGGTGCGGCCAGGATCGCACCGGGTGATCCGGTGCGCTACTTGCCTTTCTCGGCATTTTGAGGCGCGGCAGACGTGGCGTCTGATGGGTTTCGGTCCGCGTAGCCTTTCTTTTGCGCCTTGTAGAGACGGGCATAGAGTCCGCCTTGGTTCAACAGATCCTCATGGCGCCCCTGTTCAACCAGTTGCCCGGATTCCAGCACGAAAATCCGGTCGGAATCAGCGACGGAACTCAGGCGGTGCGCGACGATGATCGTGGTTCGGCCTTTTGTAAGCCGGTCGATGGCTGCCTTGATCCGTTCTTCCGTCGCCTGATCGAGCGCCGAGGTGGCTTCGTCCAGCAAGAGAATGGGCGCATTCCGCAGGAAAGCACGGGCAATCGCGATCCGCTGTTTCTGGCCTCCGGAGAGTTGGGCGCCTTTGGGTCCCACCGGCACATGGCCTCGGTCACGGATCAGAGCCGCGATCTCCGCCGCCTCGGCCGCTTCCCAGATCTCTGCATCCGTGGCGTCGGGCCGAACATACTTGATATTGTCCCAAATTGACGCGTTGAAGATCACAATATCCTGCGCCACCACGGAAAAGGATCCGCGCAGGGCGGCGATCTGCAATTGTTCGATCGGTGTGTCCCCGAACCGGATCTGTCCGCCCTGCACGTTGTAAAGGCGCGACAGCAGTGAAAGGACCGTGGTTTTGCCGGATCCCGTCGAACCGACGATTGCACTGACCTGTCCGCCGCGGAACACCATATCCAAACCATCAAAAAGCGGCTGTTCGTCCGAATAGGCAAACGTCACATTGTCCAGCTCGATGTCCGCACTGGCGTCAAATTGGTCAATCGCGCCGGGGACATCCGTGATTGTCGGCTGTTGATCATAAAAGCGACGTACACGGTCCAGCGGGACGAGGCTCGACTGAAGTCCGCCAAAGAACTGTGCGAGCAGCCGCGCGGGGTCGAAGACCATCACCATGCCTAGAAGAAACGTGATGATCGCCGCGCCATCCTCGTTGAAGTTTGGCGAGAGCACCATGTAACCGCCACCGCCAATGACCAGAACGTAAACGAACGCAGAGCTCAGATCGATCGTCGGCAGGATTAGCGCCTGAGTAATCAGAACCTTGTTGGAGAGTCACTGGATCACACCAGTCCCCGTGCTCAGACGGTCTTCCTCCATTTTTTCCTGCGCGGCGATTTTGACTGTCCGCATACCATTCACTGTTTCCTCAATTCCGTTGATGTAGTTGGCCATTGCGTGCTCGGATTCGCCCTGCACTGTCTTCACCCGGTCGGACACGTAGTTCATGACGAAAATTATGAACGGCAACACGATCACCGCTGTCGCAAACAGGATCGGATTTTTCCAGATCAGGTACCCTGAGACTACCAGCACCGTGACCGCGTCACGCAGGGCACCCGGCACGCCGAGGCCGACAAAAACACCAACTGCCTGGGTCTGTGTGACCAGTCGCTGGAGGATTTCACCCGATCGCGTTCGCTCGAAATAAGCCAGATCGAGGGCCATCATATGCTCAATCAGATCGCGGCGCATCTCGAACACCGCCTGATTTGCGATTCTGACAGTCAAAACGGGGGCCACAAAGGACACCAGGCCACGCATTGTAAACAACAGAAAGACCGTTATGCAGATGATCACCAGGTCCCGCATGGCGCCGGAATCGAAAATGACCCGCAGTCCGGTTTCGGTCATGGCGAGGAACTGTTGATAGACGATGCCCTGCACGAGGATCAGACCCAACACGACCAGCAGTATGCCTGTGTGCTTGCG
>JBCDEC010000248.1:0-6942 GCA_039179965.1 Pseudomonadota bacterium | reverse complement strand
TGGGTGGGAGCGGGCCTGCGCTGCCCGCCTCGGGGTCAGAGCACGTCCACCACAATCACCGAGATATTGTCGGCCCCGCCCCCCTTCAGGGCGACCGAGATCAGGTGATCCGTGACCGTCTCAATGGGCATCTCTGACAGCGCTTCTTCCAGCATCCTGAAGGTTGCGTATTTCGTCAGCCCGTCCGAGCAGATCAGAAACCGGTCGCCGGCCTCTGTCTCGCCCCGGACCTTGTCAAGCTCGACGTCCTCGCCCACCCCGACCGCGCGGGTGATGGCGTTGGATTGCGGATGCTGCTCGGCCTCGTCCCAGGTCATGGTACCGGCGGCGACAAAGGCGGCCACGGCGGAATGATCGGTGGTCAGCATCTCGATCTCACCGCTGCGCAGCCGGTATATCCGGCTGTCCCCGGCCCACAGCGCGACGAAATAGCCCTTGGCAATCATCAGGGCAGCCACCGTGGCGCCGATCACGCCCCGCCCCCGCGCGGCGGTTTCCGCCAGAATATCGCGATGTGCCCTGGCAATCGCATCGCGCAGGGCCTGCATGCGGGCCGTCGGATCAAGCCCTGCGGGAATGCTTGCGATGGTGTCGGCTATCAAACCGGACGCGAAATCGCCGGCTTCATGGCCGCCCATCCCATCCGAGACCACCCAGATCGCGCTGTCCGGCAGTGCCAGAACCGCATCTTCATTCACTTTGCGACGCAAGCCCACATGGGTGCGGGCATTGTATCGATAGTCCGATGCGCTCACGCATCCCCCTCCTCAGTCCACAGCGCGGCCTGCGGATCAAACAGCGCCGGAAGCTCGGCCATCCCGGGCCACTGCCGGCAGAGCATCAAACGGGTCACCCCGTCGATCTCAGACGACCACAGGCTTTGTGCCTGAGCCGTCGCTCCGATCTGCATCGCCGCCAAACCAGCGTGAAGAGGACCGGTCCCTATCCCGAGAACGGTGTGCCCTGCCCGGCGCACCCTTGTCAACGCACGCCCCGGGGGTGGCGCGGGAAGCGCTGCAAGTCGCTCAGCCAGTCCATCGCGGGTCATTGCATCGTCCAGCGCGGCAAGCGCAAGATCCTCCAGCGCGGCAAAGAGCGGCGCGCTGGCAAAATGCAGCGCACCGGTGTCGGTGTCCGGCACCGCTGTCATCAGGGTCAGCGGAAAGCGCCGTCCGACCCGGTCGACCGACGGCATCAGAACCCCCAGCACCGCGCGCGGCCCCGCCAGACCCGCCGACAGGGTGAAGCGCCAGATCGGCATGGACATGTAAAGATCGTCCCACCGCCCGCCAAACCGCTCGGCCCCGGCCAGAAGAGCGCCCTGCACCCAGGGGTCCCAGACGTCGACAAACCCCGGCGGCGGGTCGATCCGGAAGAAATCCCCCGCGGCCGGGATCTTGCCGAACGCGCCAAATCCCGATGGCATCAAAGCGACGTCGGGCAGTTGAACTTGCCCAGGGCCGACAGGGCGAAGGGATTGAGAACGGACCCCGATTGCAATTGGAAAATCGCGATGCGTCCGCCGACATTGAAGATCACCCGCTTGCGGTCCGACACATTGGTGCGCCGCACTTCGGCCGCATCCAAAAGGCGGAACCACGCCCAGGGTCCGTTGCGATCCAGAATGCTCTCGGTGGCATTGCGCGCCGGCTCAAACGTCACCCGCGCGGACCCGACAGCGCCAGGCCAGGTCACCGCAGTCGGTGGCGGCTGACCGGAGCGCTGATCGAATTGCACGTTTTGCCCGTCAATTGACAGCGTCACGGATTTCGCTTTGGGATCAAGCGCTTCTGGCGTCATCTGAAACTGCACCAGCGGTGCGGGGTTGCCATTAAAAAAGGCGTCTCGGATCTCGGCAGCGTTCTGGAACTGCTCCAGCACCTGTTGCGAGATCCCGAGATCGACGTCGTTCACCTTCTTCCAGGTCCAGGGCCGCGAGCGCGTATCGACGTATTTCAGAAGGTTCTCGTTGAAGAAGCTGTCGATCAGCCCCGCGGGCGCAAAGAGACGCGCGAAGTCCTGCATCGCGACATCTGCCCGCGCGCGCCGGTTAAAGGGATACCGGTCGTTCAGCGCCTGTTGGCAGAACGGCAGCACATTGGCCTGCCAGCGCGCATTCATCGACGCCCGCGTGCCGTCGGCGGCAATGCCCGAGGACCCGGTGACGATCTGCGTGGCCCATCTTGGCACCGGACCTTCCATCCGCGCGGACATCTGCTGGAACGCCTGGATGGCCTCGCCGGTCTGGGTCCCGGTGGTCACTCCGGAAAAGGACATCTTCTGCAGCTCCTGATAGACCTCTGTCAGGATCGTCATAAGCTGATCGAGCTGAGAGGGCTGGCCCTCCTGCCGGGACACCATCTGGTGAAGCCAGCCAAAGCGGTCTTCCACATAGGCGCCCGGGGGCGGCACCGGCTCGCCATCCGGATTGGTGGCGCGTTCCATCAGTGCGCCCAGCAGGATCTGTCCCTGCATGCTGAGGTTCGCCTGGCTTTCGATGGACAGGATCCGGTCCACCCCGTCCGACACCGCCTCGGTGTTCAGCGCCGAGCGGTCCTCGGTCAGGCTGGTCTCGGCCGACACTTCGGTGAGGACATTGACGATTGGCGAGGTCGGGCCGGATAGCACGTTGGTGACCTCGACCGCATGGCTCAGACTCTCCATCGGGATGATGTCGAGATCGCTCAACAGCGAGTCATAGCGTGCAATGAAGTCATTGTAATAGAGATCCAGCACGTCGCGGCTGAGCGCCAGCAACGCGCTCTCGTTTTCCAGCAGCCCGCCCTGTTCGCCCAGCACCCAGGCTTCGGACTGGACACGCTCGGCCACGCTGACCGCTTCGGGCAGGAAGACGTTGTAAAAGCCGTTGTATGTAAAGATGCCTTCGATGCCCTCGTTCAACGGCTTGCCGGACGAGCGCACCATGGCCCGCGCAACGGCAGGGCCCCCGATATCCGTCACCCGCCAATCCGGCAGGGAGGTCGCGGCTTCGGAGGCAATGATGCCGTTGTAGACCCGCTGCGCCAGAGGCAGTTCGGTCAACAGCGCCTGAACATGTTCGATCAGCGGGCCGTTCAGGGCGATCTCCTGCATGGGCTGCGACATCATCGCCTGCAAGTGATCATCCAGATCGGCCCTGAGCTGCACCCGGGCCGGGCCGCGATAGGCCAGATCCCAGTCGTCCTGCATCCAGTCGGTGATCAGATCGGCATTCATCGGGCCCTGAAGACCGAGCATCAGGTAGATCTTGAGCGCTTCGTAAAGCAGATCGGGGTTGTTCATATTCGCCGTCATCTGCTCTTCGAGGCGCAGCAGAAGGCGCGGCAGAAAGCGCTGGTTGAGTGCCGCGCGATAGGTCTGGGCGGCCTGCGTGCCCACGATGTCACCGCGGTAGAGCCCATAGGTCAGCGCGCGCGGCGGTTCGGGATCATCAAGCGTCGGGTTGCCGGGCAGATCCCGCAACTGGTTGAGCGCATCGACCACGGGCGGCAGATCGGTGTCACCAACCGGGCTCGCCGGCAGGGTCGCGGCGGCGGCGGAATATGCGGCCACGTGTGCGCCGGCCTGATCGATCAGCGCGACATTACCCAGATAGCTGCGTGCCCAAAGCGCGCCCGTGCTGAGCGCGATGGCGACGGTTGCGACGATCGCGCCGGCGCGCGCCCAGCGGTAGCGGCGTTCCACCTTGTCGTCGGCCGACACCAATCCGGCCTCGGGAAACATCACCCCGTCAAACACCCGGGTCAGGAAATACGACCGCCCGGTGCCCTGCCCCGAGCCAATCGCCTGGCGCCCGATCCCGAAGGTCTGCGCCATCGACAGCATCAGGCGATCGATGGGCGTGCCCTCCTGCGTGCCGGAGGTGAAATAGACCCCGCGCATCATCTGGCGGGTTTCAAACCGGTTGTCCTGAAACACCTCTTCCAGAAAGCTGCGCGCCACGCCACGCATGGAGGCCACCTGGCTTGGGAACC
The DNA here is from genome assembly GCA_039179965.1 of Pseudomonadota bacterium. Taxonomy (GTDB): domain Bacteria; phylum Pseudomonadota; class Alphaproteobacteria; order Rhodobacterales; family Rhodobacteraceae; genus Marinibacterium. Next base: position 2,968 of record JBCDEC010000248.1, on the reverse strand, counting down.
CGGCCACCAGCGCGCGGCGATGCGGGTCGATTTCGGTCTGCATGCGTTCGAGAAGCTGCGCGTTGAGCTGGCCCAGCAGCTTGGCGAATTCCTGATCAAACAGCCCCATGGCCCCGTCTTCGGACTGCCCCGTGGCCAGGGGCACCGTGTATCCCCAGACCTGCTCGCGCTCTTCCTTGCCAAGGATGTCGAAATACTCGGCAAAACCGGCGATCAGATCGGCCTTGGTAAAGAGCACATAGACCGGGAAGCGCACCCCCAGTTGTTCGCGCAACTCATGCAGCCGGCGGCGCACGGCCTGGGCGTGGGATTTCTGTGTCAGCTCATCCTGCAGGTACAGATCGCTGAGGCTGATCGCGACAATGGCCCCATTGACGGGCTGGCGCGGCCGGTACTTTTTCAACAGTCCCAGAAAGCCCAGCCACGCCTTGTTGTCGGCATCCGCATCGCTTTCCTGGGTCGTGTACCGCCCTGCCGTATCGATCAGCACCGCCTCATTGGTGAACCACCAGTCGCAGTTGCGCGTGCCGCCCACGCCGCCAATAGCCTCTTTGCCGATCTTTTCGGCGAGCGGGAATTGCAGGCCCGAGTTCACAATCGCCGTGGTCTTTCCCGCGCCGGGCGGACCGATGATGACATACCACGGCAGTTCGTTCAGCGTCTTGCGCCCGCCCTTGGATTTGCGCAGCTCCGACATGGCGGTTTTGAACTTGCTCTTCAGCTCGTCCATCTCGGCAGTGATCAGCGCGGCGCCCGGGTCGACGGCCTCGACGATTTCTTCGGCCATGTCGTCGTCATGGCGGCGGCGGGACAGGAAGACGATCAGCATGGCCGCACCAAAGATCAGCACGATCACGCCGAGGACCACGATCCGGGGGATCACCGCCGCAAAGGGGCGCCAGTCCTCGTTGCCGATCATCGGACCAAAGTACCAGAAGGCGCCACACAGCACGGCGGCCACAAAGAAAAGCACAAAATAGATCGAGCGGAAGAGCCTGAGGAAGGTTCTTATGATCATCCTTCATTCTCCTGCACGAGTAGCACTTCGATCCGCCGGTTGGTCGCGCGGCCGTCCCGCGTCGCGTTGTCGGCGATGGGTTCGCTGTCTGCGCGGCCCTCAGCCGACAGGCGGCTGGCATCAGAAAATTGTCCGGCCATCCCGTCCATCACCGATTTCGCGCGCGCCAGAGACAGCGCCATGTTGGACGGAAAGCGCGAAGACCGGATCGGAACGTTATCGGAATGGCCTGTCACGATCACCGGGCCGGGTTCGTCGTTCAGGGCCCGGGCGACGCGGTTGACCGGTTCTGTGAACCTGTCCTGCAGCTGATCGGAGCCCGAACCGAACATGCCCGAACCCTTGATCCGGATGATCAGTGTATTGCCCTTCTGAAAGACCTCGACGATGCCTTCTTCGATCTCTTCGACAAGGAAACCTTCAACCTTGGCGATCTGTTCCTCGATTGTCGGGGCCGGGGGCGGCGGTGGCGGTGGCGGGGCGCGGCGTTCCAGCGTGGCGGGCGCGCCGGCATCAATGATGGCAAGTTGGCCCACGACACGCTCGGTCTGCACCGACAGCGCATAGGAGAGCCCGCCAAATTCCAGGATCATCAACAGCGCCGTGACCGCCACGGCGATCCAGACCACCCGCCAGGCCGACAGCACCCGAAACGGTTTGGTCACGCCCTTCCAGCTGAGCGACAGATCCCGTTCCACCTGCCCGCGCTGCCCGCGAATGATGCGCGCCAGACCTTCGCGGATGCGCAGATGCTTGTCGGCGCCGTTTTGCTCGATCCTGAGTCGGCCTTCGAAGCCAAGCGACATGCACATGTAGAGGAACTCGAGCATATCGATATGCGTGCCGGGGTCCTTTTCCAACCGGGCCAGAAGGTCATAGAAGCGATCTCCGCCCACGGTTTCCCGGTGGAAGGTGCCGACCATGGATTGCAGGCCCCAGTTGGATTGCCCGCCCCAGGGCGTGTTCAGCACCACGTCATCAATCGTCGCACACATCGCGTAGCGCGCGAGTTTCACGGTCTGAGCCTGGATGCCCGCCTGCAAGGCGCGGTTTTCAAAGGCGCGGACCTCTGCGACCACCGATTGGCGCAGCTTGTCGGGATCCATGTGCTGGGCCCGGTTGCGAATCCGCGAGATCAGCGAAAACAGCGTCGCGGCGCAGGCCACAAGCGCGTTCATCCCCGTCAAGGCCTGCTCGGCGCTCACGTCCGCAGCGGCCGGGCGCGGCTGCGCGGCCTGCGGCACACCAAAGCCCGCCTGTCCACCCGTCTGGCCCCCCGAATGGCCCGCCATCTGCCCCGCCGGTCCAGCCGGCGGCGTCTGAGGCTGAAGCGGCGGTGGTGGCGCGAAGGGGTCCGCCGGTTGTGGCGCGCTGCGCCGTCCGCCCGGATTGGGGCGGATCACCGTCTTGTCGGTGTCTCCCGGTTCGGCAAAAGGATCTTCGTCCGCCATGCGTCGGGCCTCACGTGTTGCGGATGGCCCAGAGCTCCATCTTGAGCCCGGGGTATTGACCAGAAACATGCACCGCAATTCCGCCAGATGTCGTCATCTTGCGCCAATAGAGGCTGTCGCTGTCCAACTCAAAATAGACCACGCCCGCGTGATAGGGGATCTGGCGCGGTGCCACAGGCAGCGGGCGCAGCGCAATCCCCGGCAGCGCCGAATTGACCAGCTGGCGGATTTCTTCAACCGGCCCGATCTTGGCCTGACCTGCGAAGTGGCGCCGCACGTCCTCGGCCGGGATCTCGGCATCCACAGCGAGCACAAAGCCCGCGCTGCCCAAGAGCTTGCGGTCGGCGATGACACCGACACTGATGCCGTATTTGCGCAACTCCAGCGGGATCGGGATCGCGGTCTGTTCAAGGACCGAGCTGAGATATTGCCGCAGGATACGCATCACCGGCAGAAAGGCGTTGGTGAGGTTGTCATGCGTATAAGGCGGCAGGTCCGG
>JBCDEC010000247.1:0-6986 GCA_039179965.1 Pseudomonadota bacterium | reverse complement strand
CAGAGCGAGAAATCCTGCCGGTCATAAACCGGGCTGATCGCCCTATATGAGAATGTCTTCAGCGTCTTTTCTTTGTTTTCGCGCACCGCCAGATCGGCCAGCATCGTGGCGATCAGCGGGCCATGCACCACCAACCCGTCATGGCCCTCGACAGTGCGGGCATAATCCCGATCATAGTGTATGCGGTGGCCGTTGAAGGTGAGGGCAGAGTAGCGAAACAGCATCACCTCAGACGGAGACACAGTTTCCGTGACAACCCAGTCCGAGCCGACGGCCGGTGGTGGTGGCGCAACATCGCCGGGCGCAGGATCCTCGCGATAGACGATGTCGTGGTCTTCCGTCAGGCAGAGGGTGCCACCAGACGAAACCTCGTGGCGCACCGTGACAAAGCAGAGCGCGCCGGTCCGTCCCTGCTTTACCTTGACGTCCTTGATTGTCGATACCCGCGTGGCATCGGACCCAACCGGCAAAGGTGCAAGAAATTCCAGCCGCCCGCCGGCCCACATCCGGCGTGGCAGCCCGACAGGCGGCAAGAAGCCGCCAAGCGCCGGGTGACCGTCACGCCCCAGCGCGCTGAGCTTGGCCGATTGCAAGAAGTACAGCCAATGCCAAAGCGGGGGCAAAGCAACGCCATCCTCCAGCACCGGATCCCGGTCGAGGGTCATTTCCATCAGATTGGCAGGCTCGGCCCGGATCGTATCGCTCCGGGTTTCGCTGCGTCCGATCCATTGCGAGAGGATCTCTGGGTCCAGTGTACGGTCCATCGGCTTAGGTCTTTCCTTCGTATTTGGTTAACTCGAAATGCGTGGCGCAATCGCCAATCGTTATGCGGGTTGCAAGGGAGGCCGTCTGGATCAGGTCTGCGGTTGTCTCGTCGCCGCCACAGGCGAAGAACTTGGCGCGCAGATCGCCAACGCTCATCGGCCTGTTCGGCCCACCGGAGACGTGACCGACAGTCTCGGACAGGGTCGCTCCATCCCCCACATGCACCGTGACCCTATCGGGGTGATCCGGGCTCATATCGCTCAGCGCCGGGCCGGGATCGTAGGCGTCGACATCAACCCTGGTCAGCAGGTCCACGATTTCAGGGCGCAACCAGGCTTCATCCCTGAAATCCTGCGGGCAGACGGCGCCATAGAGCAGCGCAAGCAGGGCCGTGTATGTCGCCGAGAATCGCGCCTCATTGGCACTCATCGGTTGCAACACGCTGGCGACCCGAAAGAACGGCTCAGGGATGCGCAGCGTCATGCGCTCCCAGTCGGCGGAGGCGGGCAAATGCGGGCGCACCGCAAGGGCCGCATCGATGACGCGGTGCGTATAGGCGCAGGAGGGCCAGGGCTTGCGCAGGATTGCATGCTCGCTGATGCCAAGCGGCTGGCCGATCTTGGCGAGGGTATCGCCCGGCGCGTCGGCTGCCCCGTGATGCAGCGCAGCAAAGCCGAATCGGCCTTCAAAGGCGTCCGGCGCCCCTGTGACGCCTGCGGCGGCCAGCCGGGCCGCTTCAATACCTGCGCGGGCGGCCAATCCGGGATGGAGCGCTTTGGTATCTGTGCCGAACTGCGCCTTGAGACCACCGGCAAGGCTGGCAGAGATGGCCAGAGCATGCGCAAAGGCCGGCGCATCCAACCCCCGACGGCGGGCCGAGGCCGAGGCCGCGCCAACCGTCCCAAGCGTGCCTGTCGCGTGCCAGCCTGCATTGTAATGATCATAGCGCAGCCACTCGCCAAGCCGCACGATCGCCTCAAACCCGGCCGCATAGGCATCAAGCAGATCGCCCATCGGCACCGGCGCGCCCCGCGCAAGGGCCAGAAGCGCGCCGAGCAGCGCGGCACTCGGGTGGGTCGAACCGGGCAATTCGTAATCGTCAAAATCAAGCACATGGGCGGCCGTGCCGAGGATCAGCGCCGCGGCGGTTGTGGTATCTTCCGCCGCGAATGCACGGCGGGCCGCATCGGTCTGCGGCTCGTCCCACCCGGCGATGATGCACCCCACTGTGTCAAGCAGCGCCAGCCGGGCCTCCTCCCGCGCGGTGTCGGGGAAGGTGGCCGTGGCCGCCCATTCAGCGAAGGCTACGCTAAACGACGTCATGGGCGCTGCCTTAGGCCGGGAACGGATCAGGCTGATGCGGGTTGGTCGACAGCCAGACCGATTTCGTCTGCATGAAGCAGCGCATGCCCTCAATCCCGTTCTCGCGCCCATAGCCGGATTGTTTGAACCCACCGACGGGGCTTTGCGTGGCGGCGTTGAAATAGTTGTTGATATAGACGGTGCCCGCCTCGATCCGGTTGGCCATGCGCATGGCGCGGGCGACGTCACGCGACCAGATACCGGCGGCCAGGCCAAAGATCGTATCATTGGCGATGCGGATCGCCTCGGCCTCATCGTGCCAGCTTTCGGTGCTGACAACCGGGCCGAACACCTCGTTCTGCGCAAGATCAGAGCCGTTGGGGACATCTGCAAAGATCGTCGGCCCGATGTAATAGCCCTTCTCCCGTGCTGCACCGCGCCCATCGAGCAACATCCGGTGTCCGGCGGCCTCGGCGGCGTCGATCCGTGCGCGCACCGACTCATAATGGGCGCGGTTCGCCATCGGGCCGATCTGGCTGGCCGGATCGTCCGGTGGCCCGACGCGGGCCTTGCGGACCAGAGTCACAAGCCGCTCGGTGAAGGCGTCGATCACGTCACGATGGACCAGCAGGCGCGAGCCTGAGATGCAGCTTTGCCCCCCTGCCGGGAAGATGCCCGCGGCAATCCCGTTTACAGCGAGATCGAGATCTGCATCGGGCAGAACGATCTGCGGGGACTTGCCCCCCAGTTCCATGATCACCGGTTTCACCTGCCGCGCCGCCACAGCCGCTGCCGCGCGCCCGCCGCCTGTGCCACCGGTAAAGCTGATCAGACGCACATCCGGGTGGTCGATCAGCGGCTCGCCGGTCGTAGGGCCGAAGCCCGTCACCACATTGATCACCCCGGGCGGCAGATCGACCTCGGCCAGCACGTCCATCAGCTCCAGCACCGAACAGCTGGCCTGTTCCGAGGGTTTGATCACCACGGTATTGCCTGCCGCGAGCGCGGGAGCCAGCTTCCAGATCAACGTGCCCAAGGGCGAGTTCCACGGCAGGATCAGCGCCACCACGCCAAAAGGCTCCCACGTCATGAAATTGTGCATATTGGGCAGCTCGGCCGGGATCACCCGGCCCTCAAACTTGTCGCAGAGCCCGGCATAGTAGTGCCAGCTGTCCACCTGCCAGCCGCCCGCTTTCAGGCCCGGCGCACAGTTCGGTATCCGCCCATTGTCGCGCAGCTCTACGGCGCCCAGCCGGTCGGCATGTTTGGAAATCACATCCCCGATGCGACGCAACACGCGCCCGCGCTCGGCGGGCATCATCTGTCCCCAGGGCCCGTCGTAGAAAGCGGCTTTGGCCGAGGCGACCGCCCGGTTCACATCCGCCTGTCGGCAATCGGGCACGCGCGCCCAGACCTTGCCATCCGCCGGGTTTTCGCTTTGGAAGTAGTCACCCTCTGCCGGGTCGTGCCATGCGTTGCCGACGAAATACTGAAACGTGCGGATGTCAGACATGGGGTGTCTCCCTTGGGTCTTCTGGTGGCAGCGCCGGACGTTCGAGGATCATGTCGGCGCCTTTCTCGGCCATCATGACCACTGTGGCGTAGAGGTTTCCAGTGATTTGCGCGGGCATGGCCGCGGCATCACAAACACGCAATCCTTCGGTGCCCCGCACTTTGAGCTCGGCATCCAGAACGGCCCCGTCATCCATGCCCATACGCGCCGTTGAACAGGGATGATGGCCTGTATAGGCTGTCTGTCGGATCGCGTGAATGATCTCGGCCTCGGTCCGTGCGTCTGTCCAGACCCCGGTCTCGCCCTGATGGTAACGGGCGATCTGCGGCTGGGCCATGACCTCGCGCATGACATGGACTCCGCGCACCAGTTGATCGAGATCCTGTGTATCCGCAAAGTAGTTTGGATCGATCAAGGGATGATCTGCCGGATTCGCATTGGCCAGCCGCACGGTTCCAAGGCTTTTGGGGCGTTCCTGATTGATGTCGATCTGAATACCCGGCCGGGCAACCTTGCGGCCACGCACCAGCAATCGGCGGCCCAACCGTTGCAACATCGGGGCCGTTTCCTCGTCGCCATCGCCGAGGTTTTCTTCAACGGTCATCGGCGTCATGAAGACTTCGAGTTCAGGCAAGGCCGGATCGTCAAACGCGTGAAACAGCACTGCTGAGAAGAGAGAGCCGCCACCGGGGCCGGAGCCGTTCAAAAGCCAGCGGCCCATCAGCATCGCGGCCCTGTCCAGACGCTGGTGGCGGGCATGGCTGAGATCAAGCCGGTCCGATGCATATTGCATTGAGACATCCACGTGATCGGCCAGATTGGCGCCCACTTCGGGCAGATCCATCACAGGCGTGATGCCGCGCGCGCGCAGATGATCCGCCGGGCCGATCCCCGACAGCATCAGAAGATGTGGTGTGCCAAAGGCGCCCTGACAGACAATCACTTCGCGCTCTGCCCGGATGATCTGGCCGCTCAGCGTTTCGACACCAACGGCCCGCCTGCCCTCCATCGTGATCCGCGCGATCTGCTGACCGGTCAGAATGGTCAGGTTCTTCGGTGGGCGCTTCAGATAGGCCAGAGCGGAGGACTGGCGGACCCCGCGCGAGACGGTACTGTCGCACCGGGCCACGCCTGTGCGGTCAGCCCCGTTGAAATCCTGCAGCTGCCGATGCCCGGCCGAGACGGCGGCGGCGACAAAGGCGCGATCGAGTCTGTTGTAGTTCACCGCCGGTTCGGTCTTGAGCGGGCCGTGTTCGCCATGAAAGGCATCGCGCCGGTCGCGCGATCCTTCCGCCCTTTTGAAGTAAGGCAGAAGATCGGCATAGCCCCAGCCCTCCAACCCCTGTTGCCGCCACAGATCATAATCAGCGGGGACACCGCGCATATAGATCATGCCGTTGACAATCGACGTGCCGCCAAGCGCTTTGCCGCGCGCGAAATAGATGCGCCGTCCGTCCAGCCCCGCCTGAGGCACGCTCTCATAGCCCCAATCCAGGCGCGGATTGCCGAACACAAACCCGTTTCCGGCGGGCATTCTGATGAAGAGATCCCGGCCCTTGCCGCCGGCCTCGACGATACAGACCGACACATCAGGGTCTTCCGCCAGCCGCGCGGCCAAGGCGCACCCGGCGGAACCACCGCCTGCGATGACATAGTCAAACTTCATCACCCAAGCCTTCCGAGTATCGCATCGGTCATTTCCGTGGAATTGGCAGTGCCGCCGATATCCCGTGTCGTCACGCCGTCATTGAGCGTGGCGTCTGTCGCACGCTCCACGGCTTGGTTGAGATCAGCGCGGCCAAAGGTGAACTCAAACATCATCCCCACCGACAGGATCAGACCCACCGGATTGGCGATGCCTTTTCCTGCGATATCGGGGGCCGAGCCGGAGGTGGATTCATAAATGCCAAACACGCGGCCGTTTTCAGGATTGGCGGCCAGGCAGGCCGACGGCAGCATCCCCAATGATCCGGCAAAAACGCCCGTCAGATCGCTGAACAGATCGCCCAACTGGTTGCAGCAGAGCACCACATCGAAATCGCGCGGGCGCATCATCATCTGATAGCCGCAATTGTCCGCGAACATGTTCTCGAAGGCGACATCGGGATAGTCCTGCGCCACGTCGGTCACAACCGTGCGCCAGAGCTTATAGCTTTCCATCACGTTGGATTTGTCGCAGCTGACCAGCCGCCCGCGCCTGCGACGCGCCAGTTCGAACCCGCCGCGCGCAAAGCGGGCAACCTCGCTTTCGTCATAAGCGGTGAGATCGTAGCCCTGCCGCCGGCCTTCGACGCAGCGCTGGCCGCGTTCGGTGGCGAACATGGCCCCGCCGCACATCTCGCGCAGGATCAGGATATCGGTTCCCTCGGCGATCTCGGGGCGAAGGGGGACGCGGGCGGCAAGCGGCGCCCACCATCGCGACGGGCGCAGGCCCAGATAGGTCTGCAGATGATGGCGCAGGTACATCAGGCCATCCTGGCACTCCGCGCCGCCAGGCATGCGGATATCGTCCCAGTCAGGTCCGCCCACCGCACCGACAAGAACAGCATCAGCCGCCCGCGCCTTTTCAAGCACCCGGTCAGAGCAGAACGTGCCGGTCGCATCGTAGCTGGCCCCGTGGAGAAGATCGTGCTCCACGTCAATCTCCAGCCCGGCGACATCGCTCAGAAAGGCCGCAACACGCAGGCCCTGGTCCAGAATCTCCGGACCGATCCCGTCGCCGCCAAGTGCCAGTATGCGCGCCATCGCCACCTCGTTCTTTCACCAAGCGGTAAATCCAGTTGCAGGGCGCTGAAATATGCAAATAGTGACTCTTAAAAGTTCATTGGATGAACGATATGAAGAAACCAGTTCTTCCTCTGCATCAGTTGCAGGCCTTCCATGCGGCGGCGCGTCACCTCAGCTTTAGCAGGGCGGCGCAGGAGCTCAACGTGTTGGGGCCCGCCATCGGGCGGCAAGTGGCCCTGCTGGAAGAGGATCTGGCGGTGCGCCTGTTTCTGCGTACGAAGCCACGCCTGACCCTGACCGAGGAAGGGACGTTTCTGGCCCGGGCCGTGGCTGAGGGATTCGACACCTTGCAGGAAGGGCTGATGCAGCTGCGGCAACGCCGTTTGCCCGCGCCTATTGTCGTGAATGCGTCCATTGGCTTTACCAGTTTCTATCTGCTGCCCCGGATGGCCGATTTTCAGGAAAGCCATCCCGATATCGAAGTCCAGATTGTCACTCGGGATCAGGATCCGGAGTATGATCCGACAGATTGCGATCTTGTGGTGACATTCGGTCGTGCCGGGCTCTCGGGCAGTCCGTCGGGGATGATCATACCTGAGCGTCTGGTGGCCGTTTGCACGCCATCTCTGCTTGCTGAAACCGGGCCGATGCCCCGTGAGGCGTTGTGTCGAAAACGGCT
>JBCDEC010000246.1:0-7066 GCA_039179965.1 Pseudomonadota bacterium | reverse complement strand
ACTTTTCCTTTGCCATCATGGCCTCCTTATCTCTCTGGGCGGCGGGGTAAACCCCGCCCAACGGGTCATGGGTAGGGCGGGGTTCACCCCGCCGTCCCGATCAGGCGTATTTTGCCTGGATCTCGTCACTGCGCGGGGCACATATTGGGTTCAGGGGCGGAAATCAAGCGCCTGTACGCGGGTCCACAGCCAAGGGCGTCGCCCTCTCGATTCGAGAGCGCGGCTACCCGTCGATCGCGGGGGGTTCGGTGAGCACCGGAGCCGTGCCCCCGCCTTGGATCCCGCCTTCGATCGCGCCTTCCACAGCTCCATCAAACGTGGTGCCGTCGGACAGGCGGGGCACCTGCGCTGTCGTGGCCGCACCCGGCCGTGAGGTGAACCAGCCTTGCTGGGCCTGCTGGTTGGCCAGCCAATCCTCGATCGCGTCCATTGCGTTTTCCGCAAGGCCTTCCAGCTGCTCTTCCTTGGTTCTGATGTAACCCGATCCAAGCGCGAAGGAATCGCCGGTTGTATCCTCGAAAATCGTGAACTGTTTGGGTTTCTCGGTGAGCTTGTCGGCCGCCGCATCGTCCCAGACGGAGACGTTGATGATCAGCGCCGAGCGCGGGTTATACACCAGCGGAACGCCGGGCGGTGCCAGCATGTAGCCTTCGACGCTGATTCCGAAGTGATACAGCTGATCGCCCCGGTAGCGGCCAAACCGCGTATCCACGGCTTCGGTGAGCACGTCCACCCATTCTTCCTGTGTCGCATCCCGAGACACCGGACCTTTTTTCATCTTGGAGGCCACCACCACATTGTGCCCAAGCTTGAACACGCCGAGATCCTGAGGCGGCTGCATTGACTGGTCGGCGGTACATCCCAACAAAAGCGCGAAAAGCGCGAGGCTGACAAAACGTCGGATCATCGGGTCTCTCTGATGGCTGCTTCTTGTCTGGACGCTGATAGACCGGTGCGGCGACAGGCGCAATTCACAGATGCCTGTGCAAACGCTCCACAACAATACACGGGCAACGGCCCGCTTGTGTCCAAATCCTGAACACTCCACGAATTCTCCCCAATTTTAGGGCAAAAGGGACACGAAGGCATCGCGTTCTCACCATCTCTGACCAGCAAGCTGCGCGACATATCTGCACGCGCGGCTAGGACGCCGCCCCGCCCGATCCAGAAAGGTCCGCTGCCATGCCCATACTCGCCCTTCAGCCCTGGTCTCATTTCGCTCCCGTTGCGGAGGAACCGGCGACGCAGGGCGAATTGCCGGAGGCACGCGGACAGTTTGTGTTCCGGGGCGGTACGGCCGTGCCGATGATCCTGCGCGCGCCGGGCGGAGCGAACATGTTCGAGTTGGAACAGGCTCTGGCCCTCAACGGGATCACCCATCCCTGCGGCGCCGTTCTTGCGGCAAGCCACGTTGTCCAGACCGGCACCGGTCAGACCGGGCACATCATCAAATTGAACGATGTGCCGGCAGGGCTTTGCCTGCGAGACCCCAGCAAGCTGCGTGACGGAGAACTGATCACCGCAGAACCCGGAAGCACCACCGCACCGCTCGATCCACTGCCCCATGACGGCATTCTGTGTTTCGCTGCGGGCACCCAGGTTGCCACGCCGGGCGGCGCGCGCCGGGTGGAGACGCTGCGTCCGGGCGAAATCGTATCCACCGAAGACAAGGGCGATCAGGCGCTGGTCTGGACCGGACGTCGCGAGGTGCTCTTTGCCCGCGGGGACAACCGCTTTCGCCCGATCATCTTTCAGCCCGGAAGCCTGGGCTATGGAACACCGGTGCGCGATCTGATCGTGTCGCCCGATCATCACATGGTCTTGCGCGGTCCAGATGTTGCAGAACTCACCGGAAGCATTGCCGCTTTTGTCCGCGCTGGCGCCCTGATCGACATGAGGGGCGTGCGCCAGATGCTGGGCAAGCGGCGCATCACCTACATTCATCTTATGCTGGAGAGCCATGCGATCCTGCGTGCCGAAGAGGCGGAAACCGAGAGCTTCTATCCCACCCCGATGGCCCTCGCGGCGCTGGCAGATGCACAAAGGGCCTCGGTCTTCGGGCATATCCCGGCGCTTCGCATCGCGCCCGAGACAGCATATGGGCCGACCGCCCTGCCCCTGCTGAGCAGCCGCGACACCCGCGCGCTGGCAGCCGCCCGGCGCGCCGCGCAGTACGACGTGACCTCGTCACTTGCAGCGGAGTAGATCATTTGAAGCGGTAGTCGCGCGGGAATCCATGCGGAGGTTTTTTGCCGACACCGGCACGTTTGCCCAGCCACTCAGACATATCTGCCTGATGCCGCGTCCGGCCACCGCCCATCGGCCAAGTCAGACCGTCGCTGAACACAAACGTGGTCAGATCCGACAAACCTCCATCCAGTTCAAGCGTGCCCTGCCGTCCGCGCACCTGGTTGTACTTTTGCAACCGGACGCCCTTGCCCCGGGTCATCTCGGGCAGTTCCACCAGCGGAAACACAAGTAGTCGGCCGTTCTCTGACACCACGGCGACGTGATCGCCGGCCACCTTATGGCAGATCCGCGCCACGTCATCCTTGACGTTGAGCACCTGTTTGCCCGCCCGGGTCTGCGCGACAATATCGTCTTCCGGCACGACAAACCCGTTGCCACCCTGTGAGGCCACGATGAGCCTCTGACCGGGACGATGCGTGAAAATGTCGACGATTTGGGCCTCGTTGGGCAGGTCGACCATCAGGCGCAACGGTTCCCCCATGCCGCGCCCGCCGGGCAGGTTGGCGGCGCTGACCGTGTAGAACCGCCCGTTCGAGCCAAAGACCAGGATCCGATCCGTGGTCTCGGCATGAAAGGTAAAGCGCGGGCCATCGCCATCCTTGAACTTCAGGTCCTGGCTCAGATCGATATGGCCTTTCATCGCCCGGACCCAGCCCATTTGCGAACAGACGACCGTGATCGGTTCGCGATCGATCATCGCTTCCAGCGGCACCTCTTCGACTTCGCCGGCTTCGGCAAAGCGGGTGCGGCGCGCACCGCCGGGGTAATCCTTGCCAAAGGCCGCCTTGGTCGCTTTGAGCTGCTCGGCGATCTTGCCCCATTGCTTGAGCGGATCCTCAAGCAGATCTTCAAGATCGGCGCGTTCGGCCATCAGGTCGGATTGCTCTCGAAGAAGTTCCATTTCCTCTAGGCGCCGCAGCGAGCGCAGGCGCATGTTGAGGATAGCCTCGGTCTGCACGTCGCTCAGTTCACCCTCGCCCGGCGGCGGGGTCTGGTAATCCGCCTCCGAGGCGGCCCGGACGAAGGGTCGCGACCAACTCTCGCGCATCAGGGCAGCTTTGGGGTCATCGTCGTAGCGAATAATATCGATCACCCGGTCGAGGTTCAAAAAGGCGATGAGAAAACCTTCGAGCACCTCCAGACGCTTGTCGATCTGCGCCATCCTGTGGCGTGAGCGCCGCTGCAGGACCTCCTGCCGAAAATCGAGAAAGGCGCGCAGCACCTCTTTGAGCGAGCAGACCTTGGGCGTTACCCCATCAATCAACACGTTCATGTTCATCGAAAACCGCAATTCGAGATCAGAATGGCGGTAAAGCATACCCATGAGCACGTCCGGGTCGACGTTTTTCGAACGCGGCTCCAGAACCACCCGGATGTCCTCGGCGCTCTCGTCGCGCACGTCGGCCAGGATGGGCACTTTCTTGGTCTGGATCAACTCGGCCAGTTTCTCGATCAGGCGGGATTTCTGGACCTGATAGGGGATCTCGGTGACCACGATCTGCCATTGGCCGCGGCCCAGGTCTTCGACCTCGTAGTGGCAGCGCTGGCGGAAAGCTCCCCGACCGGTGCGGTAGGCCTGCGCGATGCTCTCACGCGGTTCGACAATGACACCGCCGGTCGGGAAATCGGGACCGGGAATGTAATTCAGGAGCGTGTCGTCGCGTGCATCCGGCGTTTTGATCAGGTGCAGACAGGCGTCGCAAAGCTCGGCGATATTATGCGGTGGTATATTGGTCGCCATACCCACGGCAATTCCTGCCGCCCCATTGGCGAGAATGTTGGGAAACTCGGCGGGCAGCACCGCAGGTTCCTGCAATCGCCCATCGTAGTTGTCGCGGAAATCGACCGAGTCCTCGTCAAGCCCCTGTAACATGGCCTCGGCCACGACGGTCAGCCGGGCCTCGGTGTAGCGCTCGGCTGCCGGGTTGTCGCCGTCGATATTGCCAAAGTTGCCTTGCCCGTCGACCAGCGGGTAGCGGACGTTGAAATCCTGTGCCAGCCGCGCCATGGCGTCATAGATCGCCTGGTTCCCGTGCGGGTGGAAGTCGCCCATCGTGTCGCCCGAGATCTTGGCGGATTTCAAGAAACCACCGTTGGGCGTCAGCCGTAGTCGCCGCATCGCGTACAATATGCGCCGGTGAACGGGTTTGAGCCCGTCGCGCGCATCCGGCAGAGCGCGATGCATGATTGTCGAAAGCGCATACTGCAGATAACGCTCGCCGATGGCGCGCCGCAGAGGTTCGCGCACTTCGCCCAAGGGCGCGGGGTCCATATTGGGGTCGTCGACCTTATCGTTCATGCATGTTGTGATACGCCCCAGAATCGGGGGCGTAAATCCCCCTTGCTCCAGATCCACAGGCACAGGGCGCTGGCACGGGGATTCTCACCCTTTCGCCCTGTTTTGTGAGGGGATCGGCAATCTTGCCTATGAAACGCCTGTTGGCGCGAATCGTGAAAACGCTTACAGACTGAACAAACCCGCTGCCACGGGTCCTTTCGTATTGTTGCTTCGGCTCAGTTTTATATGAGCAAAAAACCCTTGGGGGAATTGTCGTGCGTTTCGTTTTGATCAGCCTCGTCGTGTTGGTATTTGCCTTTTATGAACTAAGCGGGGGCAAGGATTTTGTGCCGCGCTCGGAGACCCGACGGTTGGCTGCTGAACAAAGCGATCCGACTCCGGCTGCCGTGCCCTCCCAGACCCCGAAAGTGGTTGTGGCCAGCCTGCAGGAGCGCCCTGTCGTGCAGCAGCCCACGACATCGCGGGCCGCAGCCATGGCCATCATCGACAAACCGGCGCCATCGGCCAATGCCACCGTCCTGACCGCCTCTGCAACGCCGGGCGCGCTCTATCCGGCCGGCGCCGAAGTGGAGCAGCCGGAAATCACGCTGGTGTCTCTTGAACAGAACCCGACGCTTTTTGCCCAGCCGCTGAACACCGACCGCGCGCCCGAAGCGGACGAGGGCCTGACGGTCAGCCCGTCGCTTGCAGCGGCCGTGGCCTCGCCGGTGACTGCCGCTCCCAATCCGGAGGCGGCGCCGGTTGAAGACTTCATTGCGCCGCAGCGCGATGTCCGCATGGTCAATGGCAACCGGGTGAACATGCGCAATGGCCCTGGGACCAGTTATTCGATCCTGGCGCGGTTGAACCGTGATGCGCGGGTGGAAGTGCTGGCCGATCCGGGCGACGGCTGGGTCAAGCTGCGCCCCTTGAATGGCGGTCCAACCGGATGGATGGCCGACTACCTGCTGACCAGCACCAACGGATAAGTCTGATCGGCGCGGCGGGGTAAACCCCGCCCTACCGCGACATCGGGGCGGCCGCTTCCCTTGCGCTGGTCGTCTGGTCATCGCGCCTGTCGGATACAGGGCCTGGGCGGGGTTGCGCGGGAAGGGCCGAATCTTTTGAGTTTCGCGCCGACGCCGGCCCTTGAAAGTGGCATGGGCACGTCTTCGCGCGCGCCCTGTCTCAAGTTGCACCCGGGTGGCCGGCGTCTGGCTGGGGTATTTTGAAAAAGAAAGAAGCCGCATCGGGCCGCTGACCTGATTGGCGTGCGGGGACGGCATGGCAGCACTTGCTTTTCCGCTTCACCCGGCCAAATGTCTGGGCCATGAAAAGCATACTCATTACCGGCTGTTCTTCGGGCATTGGCCTGGACGCGGCGCAGCGTTTGAAATCAGAAGGCTGGCGTGTTTTTGCGGCCTGTCGCCAGCAGAAAGACTGTGACCGGCTGGCAGAGATGGGCTTTGACAGCCCGCGGCTCGATTACACGGATCAGGCCAGTCTCGAACAGGCGCTGGCGGAGGTGCTGGAGGCGACAGGCGGCACGCTGGATGCGCTGTTTAACAACGGTGCGCATCCGCTCAACGGGTTGGTGGAAGATCTGCAGACAGACGGGTTGCGGGCCATTTTCGAAGCGAATTTCTTTGGATGGCATGAGTTGACGCGGCGCGTCGTGCCGGTGATGCGGGCACAGGGCCACGGTCACATCGTGCAATGTTCGTCAACCCTGGGTCTGGGCTACATCACATTTCGCGGGGCCTATGCAGCCAGCAAACATGCTCTGGAGGCGCTGAGCGACACGATGCGGGTCGAACTGCGCGAGACGGGGATCAAGGTGGTGCTCATCGAGCCCGGCCCGATCCCCACCGCGTTTCGACGCAATGGCATCCCGTGGTTTGAGCGGTTTGTGGATTGGAAAGCGTCGGCCCAGCGCGCGCGCTACGAGAACGTCCTGATCCCCCGGCTTTATGCCGAGGATCTGCCGCCTGACCGCTTCGAGCTGCCGCCCTCTGCGGTGTCGGATGCTCTGGTGCGCGCGCTTGGGACCGACAATCCGCATCCCCGGTATTTTGTCACCAAGGCGACCTGGATCATGGCGATTTTCATGCGCCTTTTGCCAACGCGCAGCGTCGATCGCATTGTCGCGAACCTGTAGAGGCGCGCGCGGGTCGCTTTTCCCGGCAGATGTGCTAAATCCCCATCCATCCCAGCGAGGCGCTCTACATGTCCCAAGATCCGTTTTTTCTACTTGTCGTCGTGGCCGTATTGGCCGTTCTGGTGGTGCTGGTGTTGGGCATCACGAACTTTGCCAAGAACGGCGAGAAGGGCGGCGCGCGGTCAAACCGTCTGATGCGCTATCGGATTGGGGCGCAATTTGTCGCCGTGGTGCTGATCGCGATCTATGTCTACACCAAATTCTAAAGCCGCGCGCGCCGCGGCACTGGGGCGAAAGCCGAGCTCTGCGATAACCCTCTCAACCTTGGCGCGGGTGTCTTTTTGAACAACATCAGGTGAATTGAGGACCCGAGATACGGT
>JBCDEC010000245.1:0-7076 GCA_039179965.1 Pseudomonadota bacterium | reverse complement strand
TGGCTTCGCCGTCAAGATCGGTATCGATCAAGGCCCGGGCCGCCGCCAGCGCGTAATTCCCGCCCGAACCAATGGCCGCAACGTCATGTTCCGGCTCCAGCACATCCCCTGCGCCGGTGATCACAAGAAGATCGCGGCCATCTGAAACAATCAGCATCGCTTCCAGCTTTTGCAGGTATTTGTCTGTGCGCCAATCCTTGGCCAGTTCGACGCTGGCCCGTGCCAGCTGGCCGGGGGAGGCCTCCAGTTTGGCTTCCAGCCGTTCCAGCAGAGCAAACGCATCTGCGGTCGATCCGGCGAACCCGGCAATCACGTCGGATCCCCCCGGCGTCAGGCGTCGCACCTTGCGCGCCGTCCCCTTGATCACCGTATCGCCCAGGGACACCTGGCCGTCCCCTGCAATGACCACCTGACCGGCTTTCTTGACGCCGATGATGGTCGTGCCGTGCCATCCCGGAAAATCCGCGCTTGTCATGATATGTCTCCGCAGCCTTTGCGCAGAATGGCAGGACAACCCGACCGGTCCATGCCGGACAGGTTGGCCGGGTCATCCGGTCAGTGAATTACAGTGCGCCGTCGATCCAGGATTTCAAGGCAGCCTTGGGAGCAGCGCCGGCCCGGTTGGACACCACTTGTCCATCCTTGAAGATGAACAGCGCGGGAATGCCGCGCACGCCCATGGCTGCCGCGGAATTCGGATTGCTGTCCACATCGACCTTGGCGACCTTGATCTTGCCGTCATATTCCGCGGCCAGTTCTTCCAGAGCCGGGCCGATCTGCTTGCAGGGCCCACACCATTCTGCCCAGAAGTCCACCACAACGGGGACATCGGAATTCTTCACTTCATCGTCGAAGGTTGTATCTGTAACGGCAACGGTGGCCATCTGTTTGCTCCTGAACCGGTGAAAAGACCTTTGACGTACCTATGAACCAGCCCGGGTCCCGTCAAGAAGTCCGGCACGTCGCAAGCTGCTGCGCACGAGATCGTGGGGCAGGGGCATCAGGCGGCTGGCGCGTGTCCACAGCAGCGCAATCTCGACAGGCCGGCCCGGAAAGACCGTCTCAAGCACCTCAAGATAGGCCCCCATCTGCCGCAGGAGCCCTTCGGGCACCGCAGCCGGCTCTTCGGGAATCGCCACATTTGTTTTGAAATCCACGGCGAGCACGCGATCGGGTTCGACAAGCAGCCGGTCGACGACGCCATGCACCCGCTGCGCACCCAGCCAGCCGGTCACAGGCACTTCACTCAGCGCTGCGTCGGAAAACAGATGGGCAAGGCCCGGCGCTGTGAGCAAGGCGCTGGCATCGGCCACCAGCGCTTCGCGTTCTCTGTCAGCCAGGCCCGGCATGAGGCGGGTTGCCCGGTCAGCCCAGCCGGACGCCGCGGTTCCGGCGAGATGTTCCAGCAGCAGATGGATGGCCTCGCCGTAAGCAAAGGCCGCGTCCTGATCCTGCCCGGCCTCGCTTGGCAGCGCCTTGGCGCCGCCCAGATCGGATGGGCTGAGCGTGACGGCCCGCTCGGGGGCCGGGCCGGCGGGCTGTCGAAAATGCGCCGGCAGGTCTGTCGGTCGCGCGCGTGGCTCCGGCGGACGTGACACCGGGGCCGCGTCCCAGGTCCCGTGGGTGTAAAGCTGACCGGTCCCGCCTGGCCCGTCCCACGCCACCGCGCCCAGCCGCGTCAGCCCAGCGCCGATCTGCTGATACCAGCTGTCCCCGTCCTTGGGCAGATCCCCGGCTGCGGCCACGATCAGCCAGGACTCCGCCCGGGTCAGGGCCACGTACAGCAGTCTTTGCCGCTCGGCCCGGTTGCGTGCCTGATCCGCGTCGCGCGCGTCTTCCAGCGCCGGCGGCATGTCGTCCGATGTCATGCGCCAGACGGGGCGACCGTCAAGCTCCATGATCTCCGTGGGCTGCGGTGCCCGGCGCGCGCCGGTGTCCGGCAGGATCACAATCGGTGACTCAAGCCCCTTGGCCCCATGCACCGTCATCACCCGGATGAGGTCCCCGGCGCTGCCCATCTCACGCTTGATCTCCAGATCATCGGTTTGCATCCAGCCCAGAAACCCGGTGAGGCTGGGCACGCCCGCGCGTTCATAGGCCAGCGCCTGACCCAGAAGCGCATTGATCCCATCCTCTGCCTCGGGCCCCAGGCGCCCCAGCAAACGCGGCCGCCCGGCATGACGCGTCAGGATCCGTTCGATCAGGTCGTAGGGGCGCAGAAAATCCGTCTGCCCCATGAGATCGGCCAAAGCCGCCAGCGTCTGGGGATGCGCATCGCGCCCGCGCACCGCTTCCCAGAGATACCCGGGCCGCCCTTGCGCCACCGTATAGAGATCCTGTTCCGACCAGCCAAAAAGCGGCGATTTCAACGCCGTCGCCAAGGCCAGATCGTCCTCTGGCGTGGCCAGAAACGACAGCAGCGCGCCCAGATCCCGCACAGCCAGCTCCGCCCCGACCTTGAGCCGGTCCGCCCCGGCCACCGGCAGCCCGCGCGCCTTGCAGGCCCGGATGATGTCGGCAAAGAGATCGGACCGGCGCTGCACGAGGATCATCACATCACCCGGGCGAACCGGGCGCCGCAGTGTCTGGCCGTCTGCCGTTTCGGGCAAGGTATCGCTGGCCAGTATCTCGGCGATCCGGTCCGCGATCTGCTCGGCCAGGATCACCGTATGGTGACGGCGGCCTCTGCGGTCGACCGGATCGTGCCAGGGCCGATCCTCCGTCTCGACGGTCTTGGCCACCACCGGCCAAAGCTCGACGCGACCGGGTTTGTCCGACTGAAACGCCCGGTGCAGGCTCTCCTTGGCAAACCCGGCCGCCGCCTGATCTTCAAAGATCAGATCGACCAGGCCAAGGATCGCCGGAGAGGATCGGAACGAGTATTCCAGCGTCAATTGCTGAAGGCCGGGTCCCGGCGCCGACAGGCGATCCGCAAAGTCCGCTTGCATCGCGTCGAAGGCGCGCGGATCGGCCCCCTGAAACGAATAGATCGACTGCTTCTTGTCCCCGACCACAAAGATCGTGCGCGCCACAGGGCGCGCGCCCTGTCCGGCGGTGAACTCCTGTGCCAGCTTTTCGATCACGTCCCATTGCGCCGGGCTGGTGTCCTGCGCCTCGTCCACCAGAATGTGGTCGATGCCGCCATCGAGACGAAACAGCACCCAGGCGGCAACAGAGGGATCGTTCAACAGCGCCCGGGCCTTGAGGATCAGATCGTCAAAATCGAGCCAGCCGCGCAGTTGTTTCTGCCGGGCGTATTCCGGCAGGAAGGCGCGGGCAAAGGCATGCAGCGCGGCGGTTTTGCGCGCCGCCGCAAGACCCAGCCGCAACGGCCGCGTGTGCTCGACCCGTGCCATGAGCGCCTCGATCTCGGGCATCAGGGGGGCAATCGCGGCCTGCTTCTGCGCGGCCTTGGTGGGAAAGGCGCCGATCTTGGCAGCATAGGGCTGTTTGGTCTTGCCCCCGTAAAGAAACAGCCCTTCGAGCGGTGCCAGCGCGTCCAGATCAAGCGCGCCCAGATCCGCCAGTTTGCCCGCCGCCTTGCGGTCGCTGCTGCCCGACCCGGCCAGACCCCGGGCCAGCGCCTGCAGCCGCTCGGCATCGCCCGCCTCAAAGGCCTGGTTCAGCACAACGTTTTCGGTCAGGTCCGCCGGCAGGCCGAAGACACCGAAGATCTCCGCCGTGTCCAGCGGCGGATCAAACGCCGCGCGCCGGGAGACCAGCGCCGCGGTCAGTGCGTCGAGGCCGTCCGGCACATATTGCGCGATTCCGTCGACCAGGGGCTGCAACGCGCCGGAAGCCATGTCCTCGACGATCTGGGCGCGCAGCAGATCCGCGGCGCGATCTTCCATTTCCGAGAATCCCGGGCTCACGCCGGCCTCCAGCGGAAACCGCCGCAACAGCGCGGCGCAGAACGAATGGATCGTCTGAATCTTCAATCCGCCGGGGGTTTCGATGGCACGGGCAAACAGCGTACGCGCCTTGTCCAGATCGACCGATGCAGGGGCGCCGAGATCCTCCAGCGCACTGCGCAACGCTGCATCGTTGCGCATGGCCCAGGCGCCCAGCCGCTGAAACAGCCGGTTTTGCATCTCCGAGGCGGCGGCCTTGGTATAGGTCAGGCAAAGAATGTGCTGCGGTTCCACGTCCGACAACAGCAGGCGGGCCACCCGATCCGTGAGCACCCGTGTCTTGCCTGACCCGGCATTGGCCGACAGCCAGGTCGAGGCATCCGGGCGCGCGGCTTGCACCTGCCGTTCGCTGGCGGCCGTGCGCGCCGTCATGTCAGATCCTCCGGCTCGGGGTCGCTGGCCATGTCCCACTCGCCAAAGCGGGCCAGGTGGTCATAGTCCCCAACATCGCTGTCCTTTTGCATCATCCGCCGTGCCGCATAGCCCTGCTGGGGATCGCAATAGGCCTGCAGGAGCGCGCCGAACTCGGCCCAGACCTGATCGACCGGGCTCTCGGCCAACGGCGCCAGTTCTGCGCGCCCCTGTCCGCCAAGGCCCAGAAACACCGCCTGTGCCACCGGTCCGGCGGGCAATCCGTCAAATCCGCCCCGGGTGAGCATCGCGGCCTCCAGCAGCAGCTGCTTGTCGAACAGTCTTTGCTCCGGGCCGGTTGGCGGCCGTCCGGTCTTGTAGTCGTAGATGACGTATTGCCCGTCGCGCAGCCGATCGATGCGATCGGCTTCCCCGGTCAGGCGAAAGGGCGGGTCCGTCATCTCCACCGCGCCATAGATCTCAAAGGCCACGGGGTCACCGGCCGCGCGCCGCCGCGCTTCGCCGGCCACGATCCACCCGGCCACCCGGGCCAGGCGCGCCCGCCAGAGCCGCCGCGCCGCCGCCCAGGGGACATCGCGCGCCAAGGTCTGATCGGCGCAGGTCATGAGCGTGTCCACCGTCACCGGCGCGCCGGTTTCACTGGTGGCCCGGCCGAACTCTTCGAGCACCTTGTGCAGCACCGTCCCGCGCAACAGCGCATCAGGCTCGACCACCAGAGGATCCAGTGGCCGCAACCCAAGCACGTGGCGTGCATAAATCGCATAGGGATCACGGATCAGCGTTTTGATCCGCGTCACCGACAAGTGTCTTGGCCGCACGCCGACCGGCGGTCGCGGCGCCGGTCGCGCGGCGCCGGGTCTGCGTTCGGCGTGTTCCAGCGCCCCGGCCCGGTCCAACCAGATCTGCCCGCGCTGGCGCATCTGCGCGAGCGCCTCCGGCCCGCCCCGTCCGGGCAGCCCGGCCAGCAGATTGACCAGACGGTTGACCCAGCGCGACGGAACGGTCTCGGAGTCCGCATTGCGCCGTGCCCGCGTGATCCAGACGTTGGGCGCACCCATGGCCTGCTGAAAATCATGCGCGGCCAGCCCGATCCGCCGTTCCGGCAACAACAGGCCGGCCCGGTCGCGCAAGGTCCGGTTCAACCAGGGGTCCGGGCGCGCGGGCTCTGGCCATGTGCCTTCGTTCAGCCCGGCCAGGATCAGCAGATCGGCGCCCTGCACCCGGGCCTCAAGCGTGCCCCAGATCATGACCAGCGGATGCGGCTTGTCACGGTCCCGCACGGTTTCGCGCTGCAGCAGCGCCGTGACCAGATCCGCCATGTCACGGGCGGACATCGCGCCACCCGCCGCGGCGTGGGTTTCCAGTTCGCCCAGAACCCGCGCGGCCTCCTGACCGGCGTTCTGATCCCAAAGGCCGCCGCTCTCTGACCCGGCGGATCCCGCCGCCGCCCGCTCTGCCAGACGCCGCAGCGCGGCCACCTGATCGGGCAGGGGCACCGGTGCGGGCGCGGGTCTGTTTTGTGGCGTGAGCAGCACCGCGCTCACCCAGCTGCGCCAGTGTTCGGGCGGCGGGGTTTTCCGGCGATCGACGAGATCCGCGACAAAGCGGTCGAGCATCTCCGGCGCCGGGTGTGGCGGGCCGTGTCGCCGCAGCCACAGCTCCAGATCGCGGGTGTGGATCAGATGGTCGCCGCGGCCCGGCCCGGAGTGGCACAGCGGGTGTTTCAGGAGCGCCAGCAAGGTTTCCGACGTGGGTGGCGCTGCCATCAGATCCGCGATCTGACGCAAAAACCGACCGGGTGGCGACAGATGCAGCGGCTGGCCCGCGCTGTCATCGGCGACGATCCCCCACCGGTCCAGCGCCGCTTCAACCTGACGGGTCAGCATCCGGTCCGGTGTGATCAGAGCGGCTGTCCGGTTGTCTTCGACCGCATCGCGCAGGCACAGTGCAATGGCCAGCGCCTCGCTTCGGGGATCTTCGGCCTCTACAAGCGTCACCCCGGCCGTTGCCTCCGGCAAATCGGGCAACAGCGCCCCGTCGCGCAGCCAGGCATCGGTCACCGGCGCTGGGCGCAGGGCCAGCGACAGGACGCGGTTGCGCGCCGGTGCGGGCGGCGGCGTATCGGTCCAGGGCCGAATCTCGTCCGGTGCCAGGGTCATCCGGTCCATCAGCGCCTTGAAGCGATATTGCGGGTGGTCTTCGGCGGCCAGAGCGTTTTCCATCCCGGACCAGACCTCTGCCGGCAGGTCCGGATCGAACCCGGGCAGGATCACTGCGCCCCGCGGCAGATGCGCCACCGCCTGCATCAGGACCTGCATCGTGCCCCGGGACCCGGTCGAGCCGGCCAGAAGCACCGGCGTTTGCGGCGGATCGGCGGCCCAGGCGGCGGCCAGGGTGTCCGCGACCCGGCGTTGCCGGGCTTCCGCTTCGGGCGCCTCCGGATCTGCGAGGGCGCCGGCAATCGAGATAAAGCGCTGCGCCCGCGCCCAATGGCCAGAGACATCGCTGACGTCGAGGTTGGCAATCGCCTCCGGCCCGACACCTTCGCCCTGCATCTCGGTGAACAGATCCGCCAGCGAGTCGGCCAGATCATAGACGGCCGCTTTGGGGGCGAGATCCGGCTGCGCGTCGATCAGCCGGGCGACCAGTTGCGCCAGTTCCAGCCTCCGGCGCAGCGCAGGGGTCGCCGGTGGCAGGCCGGGTGCGAACCGGTCAAGGTCGGTGGCCAGCCGGATCTGTGGCAACAGCCGGGGCGGGCCGGCGTCAAACAGATCGCGCAGACGGCGGGCCATC
>JBCDEC010000244.1:0-7095 GCA_039179965.1 Pseudomonadota bacterium | reverse complement strand
TTCCGCGATCGCCAGAAATTCCTCCGGCGCGATGATCCCGCGGGTCGGGTGGGTCCAGCGCGCCAGCGTTTCGATCCCGACCGTTTGGCAGGCCGTCAGATCGACGATCGGCTGATACCAGAAGTCCAGGCCGTTTTCGCGCACCGCCCGCATCAGATCCTCGGCCATCCCGCGGCGCGCGCGGTGTTTTTTGCGCAATGGCCTGTCATACATCGCCCAGCAGCCGCGCCCGCGCGCCTTGGCCTCATAGAGCGCGAAGTCGGCATTCTGGATCAGGTCCTGACCTCGCGACATGCCCGGTTCTGAGATCGCCATGCCGATGCTGAAGCCGTAGTTCAGGTACCGCCCGTCCCAGAGCACCGGATCCCGGGCATCCGAAATAAGGTCCTCGGCGGTGCGTTCGAGCGCCTCGCTCGATTTGAGCCCCGGGCGGACCATGATGAATTCATCTCCGCCGATCCGCGCCGCCATGCCCAGCGGCGCGGCGCGCCGGCCCATGATCTGGGCCGCTTGCTTGATGACCGCATCGCCCGCAGCATGGCCATAGGTGTCGTTGATGTCCTTGAACCGGTCCAGATCGAGGTGAAGCACCCCGACGCCGTCCTTGTCCGGCGTCGCCCCCCGCAGGGCGGCCCCCAGAAACACCATCAGTTTGCGCCGGTTCGCAAGCCCGGTCAGCGCGTCGTAGTTCACGGCCTGTTCGAGATCGGCCTTTGCCTGCGTGAGCGCCTGGTTCGCGGCCACCTCTTCGGAGACATCGCGCACCGTGACGATCACATGGTGCCGATCCGTCGCTTCGAAGAACCCGAACGACAGCTGCGCCCAGAACAATTCGCCGGACTTGCGGCGATTCTGGACGATCTCGAAGCCCTGAAACATGGCGTCGGACGGATCATACCGGAAATCGGCCACCTCCCGCGCGCTGATCTGCCGGTCGGCGGGCAGGATGAATTCCTGCGGCTTGCGCCCGGCGATTTCGGCAAATGAAAACCCGGTGATCCGTTCGTAGGCCCGGTTTGACCAGAGGATATGACCCTCTGCGTCCTGGATCACGACACCGTCGTTTATGTGTTCGCTCAGCAGGCGCGTAAAATCATCGGCGCTGAGAGATGCACCTCTGCCCGACACGGCGCCGGAGGGCGCTGCCCCAAACCGGTGCAATCGTTCTAACAGCGTCATCCACATCGCCCAACTGACCCCGTACCACAGCGATCCGTGACAGGTCTGGCCCAAAGTGGTGAGCATTCCCTTAGTCCTTAAAGGTTTGTTCCGGACAACTCGACGCAAATACCGGGTAGTCCTGGGCGAGCCACCCGCGGCATTGGAACGGACAAGCGGGCCAGATTGTCTTTGGGCGCCCCGCCCGGCGGCTCACTCCCCGGGGGCGGGGGGCAATGGCGCGTGCAAAGGCAGAGTGTCGATACGGCTTTCGATGACATCGTACATCGCCTTGTAGCCCGGGCTATCGACATCGCCGAACCGGGCGGCAAAATCTTCGCCGGACATGATTTGCGGAATGCCCTCATAGGTGATGATCACGTCGTTTTCCGCCGCCAGCCGTTCCAGCAAAACAGGCCAGTCCTGCGGCATCGCGGCCATGAAGGTGTTGGACAGTCTGATCCCGGAATTATTCGCGGCGATGTCGGTGAAGTCAAAACCTCCCGATTTCAGAGTGTCGTATAACTCCTTGAATTCACCTACGGATACGGCAAATCCCCGATTGCTGGCCGCTTGCAAAGCCGCAGCCGTGATAAAATGGCGCTTGCTGTCGACCCGGCCGTTGAAGGTTATGGACGTGCAATCGGCCTTCGGGTCTCCTGCCAACACCAACTCGCCGCCTTCTACCCCACCCACGATGGTCGTGAACTCCAACGCACCGCAGAGGCGTGCCAGAGCAAACACGGCGGATGTATAGGCGTTGCCCACGCCCTCGGCGTCCAGCCGCGCGTTGGCGAGACCAAGTGTGTAGCGCAGGTAGGGCAGAAAACTGCCCTCGGCGGGCAAGGTGCCGTCCAGCATGGCCTGCCGGATGCTTTGAAAATAGTAGTCAATTTCCTGAGCGGTTGGCATCTCGGACCCCCGCATGGACCCGAAAAAGCCTCGCATAAGGCCGTTCTTTCCCATCTGTTCCATCGCCAGGTCGAACGAGACCGCATCATCATCGATACGCATCGCGCTCGCTGCATTCAGCGCTGTATCACCCAGTGCATTTCCAAAAAAGAGGTTGGCCCCGATGCGCCCTGCTTCGAGCGCAAGACCCGGCGGGAGCGCGAATTGACCAAGGTCCACGTTGGAAAACGACAAGCGGTCGGCAAATTCCGGCGCGACCACCCGGACATTCAGCCACTTTGGCGTGGCGCCCAGTGGCACCGGAACCGCCGCCAGTCCGATGACGGACGTCGGCCCGACGTCAACCTCTCCGCGAAACCCGGGAATGAAGCGCGCACCCAGTCTGATGACGCTGTTGAGCTGCGCTTCGTTGGTGGAAAACGTTTCGGTCGCGACGGTGTTTGTATCGATGGCGGCCCGGACCCCATGCACGAAATTCCGGGTTTGATTGACGTCTTCGGGCGTGGGCGTGCGGTCCCCGAAAACCACCGGGTCTGGTTCCAGAGCCAGCCAGACGAACACCGCCAGCGCCAGACACAGGGTGACAGAAATCAGGACCAAATACTTAAGAAGGCGCGCAAGTGCTCTCATGGGACCCCAATGCTCAAACCGCCGATGCTATTGGGCCACCTTGATTGCAGGTGGCATCAGAATTGTGACTCACGAGACAGGAAACGCGCCTCGACCGCAGATTGCAATGCCCGTGCTTCTGGCCCGGGTCTGCCGCGTGCGCGGTCGGGCTTGGCGACGCGGGCGCGGTGTGGAACCGCCGCGCGCCAACAAGCAAAGGACCTCTCGCCCCCCCCCATCGGCCCGCTTGTTCGCGAGGCCTGCCCTCAGGGGTTTAGCAACGCGCGGGCTGCCGCGCGCGCCTCCTCGGTGATCGTATCCCCCGCGAGCATGCGGGCGATCTCATCCACGCGATCCGGCGCATCGAGCGCGACCACCGTGGACAACGTGGCGCCGTCACGCACGGCTTTGGCGACGCGCCAGTGATGGCCACCCCGTGCCGCCACCTGCGGCGAATGGGTGACCACCAGCACTTGTCCGCCCTGCGCCAGTTCCTCAAGCCGGCGGCCGACCGCATCCGCCGTGGCGCCTCCCACACCTCGATCGATCTCGTCGAAGATCATGGTGAGCCCGGAGGCGTCGCCCGCCAGGCACACTTTCAGCGCCAACAGGAAGCGGCTGAGTTCGCCGCCCGAGGCGATCTTGTTGATCGGACCCGCTGGCGCGCCGGGGTTGGTGGCCACGGTGAAGGCGACGGCGTCGCAGCCATTGGGCCCGTGGGGCTCGGACCCGATGTCGGTTGCAAAGACCGCCCGTTCGAGTTTGAGCGGCGCGAGCTCTGTCATGACGGCAGCGTCCAGTGCCGCGGCCGCGGTCTTGCGCGCGCCCGTCAGCGCGTCTGCGGCGCTCTTATAGGCCGCTTCGGCCGCGCCGTGTTCCGCCCGCAGGCGAGCGAGGTCGGCATCGCCGCCCTCCAGCGCTGCCAGCCGGGTCCGCAGATCCTCCGCGAACCCGCTCAGATCGTCAGGCACCAGACCGTGTTTGCGCGACAGCCGGCGGATTTCGAACAAACGTTCCTCCACCCGCTCCAACTCGTGCGGATCGACGCGGAGCGTGTCGAGGCAGCTCTCGATGCCCGACAGCGCGTCGCCCAGTTCGATCAGGGCGCGGCCCAATGCGCCGATGGGCGCATCAACGGCGTCCGTTTCGGCGTGATTGGCCACGTCTTCAAGCCAGCGCAGAGCATCCTGCGCGGCCCCTTCCGCGCCCTCCCGGCCCAAAGCCTTGTGCGCGCGGCTGATGTCATCCCGGATCTTTTCGGCGCTCTGCATCAGCCGCCGCTGGCTGTCGAGCGCTGCGTCCTCGCCCGGCTGCGGATCAAGCGCGTCGAGTTCGCCCACCGCATGGCGCAGAAAATCCTCCTCCGCGCGTATGGCCTCCAGAGCGGCCATCGCGGTCTCAACCGCCGTGGCCGTGGCGCGGCGCTGCGCCCAGGCCGCGCGCACGCTTTGGCGCAACGCGGCGTGGCCGCCAAAGGCATCAAGCAGGTCGCGGTGCCCACGCGGGTTCAGCAGGCCCCTGTCGTCGTGCTGCCCGTGCAGTTCGACCAGAGTGTCCGACAGCCGCCGCAGGACATCGCCGGAGGCGCGTCGGTCATTCACCCAGGCGCTTTTGCGTCCGTCCGCGCGGTTGACCCGGCGCAGGATCAGCTCCGGGTCATTGGGCAGCCCGGCGTCTTCCAGCACGCGCCGTGCCGGATGGGCGGCGGGCAGATCGAAAACCGCCTCGACCTCGCCCTGCGCCGCGCCCTCGCGGACCAGTTCGGCCCGCCCGCGCCACCCCAGAACGAACCCCAGGGCGTCAAGCAGGATCGACTTGCCCGCGCCGGTCTCCCCGGTCAACACGTTGAGACCCGGCTGGAAGGCAAGCTCCAGCCGGTCGATGATGAGAATGTCCCGGATATCAAGCGTGCGCAGCATCGGTGCGATGTGTAGGGCGGGGTTTACCCCGCCGCTCCCTCAGGCCACTCAGAGCCACTCACCTTTGATCGACTGGCGGTAAATCTGGCTCAGCCAGTTGTTGCCGCGATCCTTCAGCTCAAGCCCCTGGCTGGTCAACAGCCGGTAGCTGTCTTCATACCACACGGTGGAGCGGTAGTTGTAGCCCAGGATTGCGCCGGCGCTCTGCGCCTCGTTTACCAACCCGAGCGAAAGATAGCCTTCCACCAGCCGGTGCAGCGCCTCGGGCGTATGCGACGTGGTCTGGAAGTCCTCGACCACCACGCGGAACCGGTTGATCGCCGCCGGATAACGGCCCCGGCGCAGGTAGTAGCGTCCGATCTCCATTTCCTTGCCGGCCAGGTGATCAAAGGCCAGGTCGAACTTCAGGATCGCCGAGGTCGCATATTCGCTGTCGGGATAGCGCTCGATCACGGCGCGCAGGGCCTGCAGGGCCTGGAAGGTCAGACCCTGGTCGCGGCCCACCTCGTCGATCTGATCGTAATAGCTCAGCGCCAGAAGATACTGCGCATAGGCTGCATCCTCATCGGCGGGATAAAAGTCGATATAGCGTTGCGACGAGGCGCGCGAATTCTCGTAGTCGCGGTCCTGGTGATAGGAAAACGCCTGCATGATCAGCGCCCGCCGGGCCCAGTCGGAATAGGGGTAGAGACGTTCGATTTCGGCGAAGTAAAACGCCGCGTCATCGGGGCGGCTGCGGCTCAGTTCAAACTCGCCACGCTCAAAGATCTGCTCAGCGGTGTAGCCTTCAAGGTCCTCATCGCGATCGGTCCTGCCGCCGCTAAAGATTCCGTTGCCGTTGCTGCAGGCGGACACAAAAAGTGCCACCACCAAAACAGCCACTACGCGGAACGCCGACCTGCCGCCTGTCATTCTCGCTTTCCTCACCGCAGAAGTCTCCGGGGGTATGCCCCGGTTTTCATTGGGTCTAGCACAATAAAATCCGGTGCAAAACGCCTTATCGACTGCCGCTGGACCGGCGCCGGTGCGGTTGGGTTCACATTGTGTCTTTGAGGCGACCCAAGGGTCATTTGAGGTGCGTTTTCAAGGGCACTTTGCGCGCGAACCCTGCGCGCACCGTGTCACGGCGTCACGGCACCACCGGCCGCGACGTCCTTATGCAACCTGAGGGATTTCCCGCATTGCAAGCCCTGCACCGGGCAGCCGCGCCATTGTGGCGTCGTCGCAAACGACCATGCGCACCGCATCGGGCGTGCCAAAGAGCGCGCGCAGCAGCGTGTTGGTAACGGCATGACCGGCCCGGTTGCCGGTGTAGCGGCCCAGGATCGGACCACCGGCGAGCGCCAGATCTCCCAAAGCGTCGAGCATCTTGTGGCGCACGGCCTCATCGGTGTGGCGCAGACCGCCGGGGGTCAGCACCTCGGCACCGTCCACAACGACGGCGTTCTCCAGCGTTCCGCCCTTGATCAGACCGGCCGCGCGAAGCTGCTCGATGTCCTCTTTGCGGCAGAAGGTCCGGCTGTCACACAATTCCCGCACGAAGGCGCCATTGGCCATGTGCAACGACCGGCTTTGCGCGCCGATCGCCGGATCGGGAAAGTCGATGTGGAAGTCGATCTCCAGCGCATCGCACGGGTCAAGACGGGCCCAGGCGTCGCC
This sequence comes from Pseudomonadota bacterium, assembly GCA_039179965.1. Classification (GTDB taxonomy): domain Bacteria; phylum Pseudomonadota; class Alphaproteobacteria; order Rhodobacterales; family Rhodobacteraceae; genus Marinibacterium. The sequence continues at coordinate 838 of JBCDEC010000244.1, read as the reverse complement.
CAGGCGCACCTCGACCGGCGACAGCACCTTCAGTGCACGCACCGGTGCGGTCAGCGCGCGCAGCCCGCGCTCCATGATCGCTTTGACGAAGGGCAGCGACGAGCCATCCAGGATCGGGGCCTCGGGGCCATCGATATCGATCATCGCATTGTGCACCCCACAGCCCGCCAGAGCGGCCATGACATGTTCCACGGTCGACACCGAGACACCGGCCGCATTCACCAGACGGGTGCACAGCGGGGTCTGTTCCACCACGTCCCAGCGCGCCGGGACCAGCGTGTCGCCCAGTTTGATGTCGGTGCGACGGAACCAGATGCCATGTTCAGCCGAAGCCGGACGAATGGTCAGCTTGGCCGGTCGCCCGGAATGCAGGCCGACCCCTTCAAAGGTCACCGGTGCTTTGAGCGTCTGTTGCATCTTAACCCCTTCCAGTCCCATCCCCGGGGGACCTGTTCCGCCCGCTTTTGCCTCTTATCTGACCGGCCCCACGCAATTTTGTCTTTGGTCGCGCAGCGGACCGGGCCCATTTCGGGCGGCTGAATTTGTTAACACTGAAGTAGACAACGGGCCCGCGCATCACAATTCAAAGTTTGCAACCGTTTGAAACATCCCCGCGCGCCATGCGCGGAGAGGCGCGCACCACGCGTGAAGTCATTGAAAACAAATAAAAAGGGGCCGCCAAAGGCGACCCCCGAGTGCTTGGGTTGTGATCCCGATCAGTTGGCCTGACGCCGCAGGAAGGCCGGGATTTCTATCCGATCCTGGTCCGGATCGTTCGAGGGTTGGGCTTGGACACCGGCGCCGGGCTGGTGCAGCGGCGGCTGTGCGCGCACGGCCG
>JBCDEC010000243.1:0-7121 GCA_039179965.1 Pseudomonadota bacterium | reverse complement strand
GGCAGTTTCCATTACATCGAGATCGGTGGCCAAAAAGCGGATTGGTGCTGGCGCGGTCATGTCTTCCTCCGAGATTTCACAGACCTGACGTAACCTTTGCCCAGCCTCTTGACCAGAGAGCAGTTTTCGTGCCGCGCCATTTGCATTAGGATTTACAACCAAGAAGGCCCTCGGGGGAAGGCGTTGTCAAAGTTCGATCGCTACGTGCTGTCTCAATACTTGCTGTTTTTTGGATTTTTCGCCCTGATTCTGGTGGCGGTATTCTGGTTGAATCAGGCGGTCATTCTGTTCGACATTCTGATCGGCGACGGCCAATCGGCCTTCGTATTCCTGGAATTCACCGCGCTGTCGCTGCCACGCTTGATCCGCATGGTGCTGCCGATGGCGGCATTTGCGGCCGTCATTTTCTTCACCAACCGGCTGAGCAATGAAAGCGAATTGACGGTGATGCAGGCCACCGGGCGCAGCCCCTGGCAGATGGCACGGCCGGCGTTCTGGTTTGGCGTGGCTGTCGCGGTGATGATGGCCATTCTGACCAATCTGCTTCTGCCGGCCTCCACCAGCCGGCTGGCACAGCGCCAGGCGGAGATTTCGCAAAACATCGCCGCCCGGCTGCTGAGCGAGGGCACCTTTTTGCATCCCACCGACGGGGTGACCTTTTACATCCGCGAGATCGGAGTCGACGGCGCGCTCAACGATGTCTTCCTGTCCGACCTGCGGGATCCGGAGCAATCGATGCTGTTCACCGCCGCGCGGGCTTTTCTGGTGCGCGATGACGACCGCGCGCGGTTGATCATGATCGACGGGATGGCACAGGCGCTGGAGACCGACCGCAAGGCGCTGTCGCTGACCCACTTCGAGGATTTCTCCTACGACATCAGTTCGCTCATCCCCTCCGGTGCGCCGGGTGGACGCAGTCATCGCATGATCTCCACACCCGAGTTGCTGTTTGACCGGGCTGGCATCGCAGAGACCGAAGGGCTCGACTTCGGCAAGCTGACCGATGAGCTGCATGTGCGGTTCACGCGGCCGCTGAATTGCATGGCCGTTGCTCTGTTGGGCTTTTCCACCCTGCTTCTGGGCGGGTTTTCGCGGTTTGGGCTGTGGCGCCAGATGGTACTGGCCTTTGGGCTCCTGGTGGTGTTGGAAACGCTTCGGGGCACGGTCTCCAATCCGGTGATCGCCAATCCCGCGCTTTGGCCGATCCTCTATTTGCCTCCGATCCTGGGCATTGGCCTGTCAGGCGTGTTTTTGCATATCGCCGGGCGACCGCGACGCCCGCGGCCCGCGGCAAGTGAGGCGTCGGCATGATCCTCGATATCTACTTTGCCCGCCGGTTTGTGATTCAGCTTGCGATCATCATGTGCGTTTTCCTCACCCTGATGTTTCTGATCGAGTTGATCGAGCAGGTACGGCGCTTTGGCGATGCGGACATCCGCCTGACTCAGATCATGTATCTGGTCAGCCTCAACATCCCCGCGGCCATGTCGGCGATCCTTCCGCTGATCACGATCCTGGCCACGGTGTCGCTGTTTATTGCGCTGGCGCGCAGTTCGGAACTGGTGGTGACACGCGCCACTGGCCGGTCCGGTCTGCGGGCGCTCTATGCACCGGTTCTGGTCTCGTTCCTGATCGGCGTACTGGCGGTCGTCATGCTGAACCCGATCGTGGCGGCCACGATGAACCAATACCAGCGCATGGCCGAGATCTATCGCTCGGGCGAGGCATCCGCCGCGTCCCTGTCCGGGGAAGGACTGTGGTTGCGCCAGGGTGGCGAAGACGGGCAATCCGTGATCCATGCAACGGGCTATGTCCCCAACGACGCTCGGATTTTCGATGTCACCGTGCTGAGCTACGACCCCGGCGGCGGCCCGTCTCAGCGCATCGAGGCGGAAAGTGCCACACTGGAGAATTCCGCCTGGACGCTGGAAAACGCCAAGATCTGGGATCTCACGGCAGAGGGCAATCCCGAAGCCATGGCCGAAGAGATCGCGGTGCTGCGCCTGCCCTCCTCGCTGACGCCGGAACGGATCCGCGAGACGATCGGCGGCCGGCTCAACACATCGGTCTGGGACCTGCCGGGCACGATCCGGCAACTGGATCAGGCCGGGTTTTCCACGCTGCGCCACCGGGTCTGGTATCAATCCGAACTCTCGCGCCCCGTGTTTCTGATCGCCATGGTGCTGATCGGCGCGGCCTTTACGATGCGGCACGTGCGCTTTGGCGGCACCGGCGTGGCGGTCCTGTCCGCAGTGCTGGTGGGCTTCGGGCTCTACTTCATCCGCAACTTCGCGCAGATCCTCGGTGAGAACGGGCAGATCCCTGTGCCAATGGCTGCCTGGGCGGCGCCGGTGGCCTCGGTCCTTCTCGCCCTTGGTCTTTTGCTCCACACGGAGGACGGATGAGATTGCGCGCGATCCTCTGGTGCGCTCTGACCGCGATCTGGGCCGGGGCGGCGGCGCTGGCACAGATCGGGCCAGACGATGACCCCGCGATCCTGGTGGCAGACACGGTCTATGTCACCGCGGACCGCAAACTGGTCGCCGAAGGTCAGGTCGAGGCCTATCAGGGAGACCGCAAGCTAACGGCGCGCCGCATTGTGTATGATCAGGCCACCGGCCAGCTGAGCATCGACGGCCCCATCCGCATCGAAGACCCCCAGGGCATTGTCATTCTGGCCTCCGCCGCCGAGTTGGACAGCAGCCTTGAAACCGGGCTGCTGACCGGCGCGCGTCTGGTGTTCAACGATCAGGTGCAACTGGCCGCCACCCAGATGACCCGGGCCGGCGGACGCTACAATCAGCTTTTCAAGACTGCCGTGACCTCTTGTTATGTCTGCGAAGACGGCCGTCCACCGCTCTGGTCGATCCGGGCGCGCAAGGTGATTCACGATGAAGACGAGCGGCAGCTGTATTTCGAGGACGCGCAGTTGCGCGTGCTGTCGGTGCCGATCTTCTACCTGCCGCGCCTGCGCCTTCCGGATCCCACGCTGGAGCGCGCGCGCGGCTTTCTGATCCCCGAGATCCAGAGCACGTCGCAATTGGGCACCGGCATCAAGGTCCCCTATTTCATTCCCTTCGGAGACAGCGCCGATCTGACGCTCATACCCTATTGGTCGCCCAACACGCGCACGCTGGAATTTCGGTATCGCCAGGCGTTCTGGAACGGGGGCATGGAATTCGAAGGCGCGCTGTCGCGCGACGACCTGATCCCCGGCGACATGCGCGGCTATCTCTTCGGCTACGGCGCCTTCGATCTGCGCAACCGGTTCCGTCTGGAGTTCGACATCGAAGCGGCCTCGGACGATGCCTATCTGACCGCCTACGGGATTTCTGATGCCGACCGTCTGACCCGTGAAATCAAGCTGACCCGAAGCGAACGGGATACCTTCTTCGGCATCGCGGCGGTGAACTACACCTCCCTGCGCGACAGCGAAGAAGACAGCATCATCCCCACCAACGTGCTCGACCTGCGCTTCCAGCGGCGCGACTTTCCCACGGCGCTTGGCGGCGAATTGCGTACCTCGCTGATCGGTCATACGCACTCGCGCGAATCCAGCCAGGATGTTTTCGGCCGGGACGTTTCGCGCGCAACGGCAGAGATGATGTATCTGCAGGCCTTCATCCTGCCCAACGGGTTGCGCAGCGACTTCCGCTTGGGCATTTCCGGCGATCTGGTCGCCGTGCGTCAGGACAGCACGGTCGATCCCTCGGTGGCCGTGGTGACCCCGCAAAGCGCGCTGACGCTCAGTTACCCGATGCTGAAGGACACCGGTCGGGCCACGCATCTGCTCACGCCGGTCATGCAACTGGGCTGGACCAATGTCACCGGGGGCGATGTGACCAACGATGAAAGCAACCTCGTGGAATTCGACGAAGGCAACCTTTTGGCCCTGTCGCGCTTTCCCGCCGAGGACCGCCGGGAAGACGGGGTCGCCCTGGCCTACGGGCTGAGCTGGACCCGCACCCCGCGCACCGACGGCTGGGGGGGCCACCTGAGCTTTGGACACATCCTGCGCGACGAGGCCGTCCTGGACTTTTCGAACGCCTCCGGGCTGGCTGGCACCGACAGCGACTTTCTGGTCGCCGGTCAGTTGCTCTACCGGGACGATCTGACACTGACCGCGCGCACCATCTTCGATGAGGACCTCGACTTCGCCAAGGCCGAGATTATGGGCCGATGGTCGACCGGAACCAGCGCCTTGACCGGAACCTATCTCTGGCTTGATGCGGATGCCGCCGAAGACCGCAGCGAAGACACCCATGAGATCTATTTCGATGGCAGTTATGACATCAACCGCCGGTGGAGCGCCTCTGCCACCTGGCGCTACGATATCGTGGATGACACGCCAATCACCGCCGGGGTCGGTTTGGGCTATCGCAACGAATGCGTCGAAGTGGCAATGACCGTGGAACGGTCCTTTACCTCGTCGTCAACGGTTGAGCCTACGACGATTTTCGGCTTTACCATCTCGTTACGCGGCTTTGGTGTCGCGGACGGAGCAGAAAGATACGCATCCTCATGCAAGACAACATGACCAAAGCTCTGCGCAGCCTGGCCTTTGGCACCGTGACAGCCCTGGCTCTGCCGGTGGCCGCGCTGGCCCAGGGTCTTTTCTCGCCCGCCATCACGGTGAACGGTGATGTGGTCAGTCGCTACGAACTGGAACAGCGCGCACAGTTTCTGCGCATCCTCGGAGCCCCGGCCGATCCCGAGGTTCTGGCCCGCGAGCAACTCATCGAAGATCGCCTCAAGTACCAGGCCGCCATTGAAATCGGCGCCACCGTATCTCCCGAGGATGTGCGGGCCGGGATGGACGAGTTCGCCGCGCGCGCCAACCTGAACACCGAGCAGTTTGTCACGGAACTGGGCAAGGCCGACGTCTCCGAACAAACCTTCCGCGACTTTGTCGAAGTCGGTCTGATCTGGCGCGATGTCGTGCGCAGCCGGTTTCTGGCGCAGGCCCGGCCCACCGAGGCCGAGATCGATCGCGCGATCGGATCCGGCGGGCGCGGCGGTCTTCGGGTTCTCTTGTCCGAGATCATCATGCCTTTGACCCCCACGAACCAGGCGGCGGTGCGGGCCAAGGCGGAAGAGCTGTCCCAGATCAAGAGCTTTGACGCCTTTTCCGCCGAAGCCCGCCAGGTCTCGGCCACCGCAACCCGCGACCGCGGCGGACGCATGGACTGGGTGCCGCTCAACGATCTGCCGGCGGCTCTGCGCCCCGCGATCCTGGCGCTGTCGCCCGGCGATGTCACCCAGCCGCTGCAATTGCCCAACGCCATCGCGCTCTTCCAGTTGCGCGACATTGGAGAGATTGTCGGCGGTGCACCCAGTTTTGCCGCCATCGAATACGCTCAATTCTACATGGCCGGCGGGCGGTCTGCCGAAACGCTGGCACTGGCCCGGGAACTGGTCGAGTCAATCGACACCTGCGACGACCTCTACGGGATTGCCAAAAACCAGCCACCGGGCACGCTCGACCGCCAGGCCCTGCCGCCGGGCCAGATCCCCAGCGATATCGCCGTGGAACTCGCCAAGCTCGATCCGGGCGAGACATCGGTCGCGCTGACCCGCAACAACGGCCAGACACTGGTGCTGCTGATGCTGTGCGGACGAACAGCCGAAGCCAATGAAGAGGCCACGCGAGAGGAAGTCACCCAGGCGCTGACCGCCCAGCGTCTGGAGGCCTTCGCTTCAAGCTACCTCGACCAGCTTGAGGCCAATGCGCTGATCGTGGTGGAATGACCGGCGCCCGGGCCCTGTCCAGCTCGGGTCCGCCGCGTCCTCCTCGACACAGTCCGACCGCGCCGTCGATATCCGGGCGCACACCTTTGGCCGAGACCAGCCGACCAGATGCGGCCAGGACCCCGTCGCCACCACAAGATCGACCTGGACCGTCGCGCGCCACCCGCCCCCTCAGGCGCGCCCGGCGCCCATCTTGCCCACCTTCCTGCTTCTTTCTTTTTTCAAATACCCCGACGCCGCCGGGGCCACAGGCCCGCGCCCGGGCATGAGCGCCATCGATGACCTTCCCCCGCTGCGCAGCGTTATCGCCACGCATGGCCTCTCCGCGCGCAAGGCGCTGGGACAGAACTTTCTGCTTGATCTCAACCTGACCGCCAAAATCGCGCGGCAGGCCGGCGAACTGAGCGCCTGTGACGTGCTGGAGGTCGGGCCCGGCCCGGGTGGTCTGACCCGCGGCCTGCTGGTTCAGGGCGCCCGCCACGTCGTGGCCGTCGAAAAGGACAGCCGCTGCCGGCCCGCGCTTGAGGAGATATCGGCGGTTTATCCGGGGCGATTGACGCTCCTGGACGGCGACGCGCTGGCGCTTGATCCGCTGACTCATCTCAGCCCGCCGATCCGGGTCGTGTCCAATCTGCCCTATAACGTGGGCACGGAGCTCCTGGTGCGCTGGCTGACACCGCCGGACTGGCCGCCGTTTTGGGACAGCCTGACCCTGATGTTTCAGAAAGAGGTGGCGGAGCGGATTGTCGCTCAGCCGGGCTCCAAGGCCTACGGACGGCTGGCCATCCTGGCCCAGTGGCGGGCAGAGGTGCGCATAGCCATGCTGCTCCCGCCCGAGGCCTTTACGCCGCCGCCCAAGGTATCAAGCGCGGTCGTGCATCTCGAAGCCTTGCCCGAGCCACGCTACCCGGCTGACCCGCAGGTCCTGTCGCGTGTGGTCGCGGCGGCGTTCAATCAGAGACGCAAGATGCTGCGTGCCGCGCTGAAGGGGATTGCGCCAGATATTGAGGACCGGTTGCGCGCGTCCGGGATTGAGCCCACCGACCGCGCCGAAACCGTCCCGCTGGAGGCGTTCTGCGCTCTGGCCCGCGCGCTCGAACCCACTTAGGTCGCGCCACAGACCCTTCTCGCGAAGGGTCAGAGCAAGACCCTTCTGACGAAGGGTCAGCCTGCGGCGGCTTGACTGGGCGGCGCCTTGTCTTCGCCCGTCGTGTCGTCCGACCCGGCGTCGCCGCTTGCGGAAGGCGCTATGTCCTGAGCCGCCCCCTCCGCGGGTGAAGCATCGGCGCCGGCATCTTCGGCCTTGTCCTTCTTGGGCGTCGCCTTCTTGCGTGTGCTCGTGCTCCGGGTGCCGGACGATTTCGACCGGCTGG
>JBCDEC010000242.1:0-7214 GCA_039179965.1 Pseudomonadota bacterium | reverse complement strand
GCCGGCCGTCGGCGAGCTCCGCGTGCACGCTCCAGCGCGCATTCAGCGAGATCCCGGCGCCCGCGACGGTTGCCAGTTTATGGCTGAGACCGTCGTCGATGATCAGCCGCGCCTCCGCCGCATCGGGATCAAAAACGCCTTGCCCGCCACCGTGCGTTGCCAACGGATGCGCGCGCAGATCCTGAAACGCGATGAGCGTGTGCCGGTCCAGATCGCTGACGTCGCGCGGCGTGCCATGGCGCGCCAGATAAGCCGGCGAGGCACACAGGATGCGCGGATCATCGGCCAGCTTGCGCCCCTTGAGGCTGCTGTCCTGCTGCACCGAACTGCGCAAGGCAAGGTCGAAGCTGCCCTGGATCAGATCGAATTGCGTGTCCGACAAGCGAAGATCCAGCGTCAGGTCCGGGTGCGCGTCGAGAAAGGCGGGCAAAGCCGGTACGATATACATCTGGGCAAAGGAACTGGGCGCCGCAAACCGCAGGGTTCCGGCGATCTTGGCCTGCCCGTGTCCCAGCGCTGCGAAGGCGGCCTCTTCCTGCGCAAGGATCTCGCGCGCATAGGGCAGAAAGTCCTCCCCTTCCGCCGAGAGCGACACCTTGCGGGTCGTTCGATGCATCAGGTCCGCCCCGACGTGGTGTTCAAGCTTTGCGAGCCGCGCGCTTGCAACAGCCGGGGCCATCCCAAGCGCGCGGCCGGCGGCGCTGATGTTCAGCATCTGGCTGGCCAGAACGAACAGGCGGAGGCTCACTGTATCCATCGTTTATATCCAAAAACCGAATTCTGAATACAGAAACAGCGCGTTTATATGCAAATTTCAATGGCTATCTTGCGGTCAAGACAGCGCTTCCCCGTCTGAAGCCTGTGTTCCACAAAGGAGAGGCTGGCACGATGCAGCATGCAACCGTGAATTACCACGTCCACAAACCCGAACGTCAGGCGTTTGAACTGGACGCCGGCGGCATCGTCGGCAATCTGATTTCGCCTGAGCTTCGGCCCACGCAGGTCAATGTTGCAGACATTCGCACCGCCGCAAACCGCCCGCGGTTTGCCGTCGACGCCGTTGAGTTTGCCACCCTACCAAGCGCCGTTTCGGATTTCTCCGACGATGCCGATTGGACATCCGCCTATGACGGCGAACTGATGGATCTGCTGAAAACCAGGCGTGGCGCGACCGAGGTTGTGATCTTTGACCACACAGTGCGCGTCGATGATCCCAACGCCACACGAAAGCCCGCGCGCAACGTCCACAGCGATTACAGCAAGGACGGCGCCGAACATCGGCTTGTCGACCTGCTGGGGCCGGACGCGGCGCGGGACTGGAGCCGGGGGCACTTTGCCTTCATCAATGTCTGGCGCCCGATTGCCCAGGCGATCAACAGCGCGCCGCTTGGATTTGTGCGCCCTGCGAGCGTTGCTCCCGACGACTGGGTCCTGCTCGACCTGATCTATCCGGACCGCAAGGGTCAGATTATGGGTCTGGTCGGCAACCCGGACCACGATTGGGTCTATCAGTCGAAGATGACGCCCGAAGATCTGGTCTTCTTCAATATCTTCGACAACCGCGGGCTGCCCTCTATCGCGCACAGCGCGCTCGACATGGTCGAGGATCCTTCGGTTCACACCATCCGCAAAAGCATCGAAAGCCGAACACTGGTGCGCTATTGATCAAGGAGACCGGCATGCTGGATACCCCCGTGGCATCAGACTTCCCAACGCTCAATCGCGCCTACAACACCGTCTTCAGACCGGAGCGGCTCAGCATCGGGCTGGTGCTTCCGCTGGAGGCCTTTCCCGTGGGCAGCGCGCCCACGATGGCCGGGCATCTCGAAATGGCGCGCCTTGCCGAAGAGCTGGGATTCTCCGCGCTGTGGCTGCGCGATGTGCCCTTCGATGTGCCGTCATTTGGTGATGTCGGGCAGGTCTTTGACCCGTTCGTCTATCTGGGCGCGCTTGCCGCCACCACGAGACGCATTGCCCTGGGCACGTCAAGCATCATTCTGCCGCTGCGCCATCCTGCGCATGTGGCCAAGGCTGCGGCCTCGGCGGATGTCCTGTCAGATGGCCGGCTTCTGCTGGGCATCGCCTCGGGTGACCGGCCCGAGGAGTACCCTGCGCTGAACATGGATTACGCCGGGCGCGGGACCCGTTTCCGGGAGAGTGTCGCGTATATGCGCGCGATGACCGAGGCCTATCCCCGACACAGCGGCTCCCATGGCCAGCTGACCGGCCAGATCGACATGTTGCCAAAACCGACCGGCGACCGGATCCCGATGCTGGTCACCGGCGGCAGTCAACAATCGCCCGACTGGGTGGCCCAGAATGGCGACGGATGGATGACCTACCCGCGGGATGCCGCCGCGCAGGGGCGTGTGATCGCGGACTACCGCAATCGCATCGCGGCGGCGGGTCTGGCGAACAAGCCCGTCATGCAATCGCTCTACGTCGATCTGCTGGACGCGCCGTCGGCACAGCCGCGCCCGATACATCTGGGCTTTCAGTCGGGCACGGATTTCCTGCGGCACTACCTGCAGGATATCCAGACGCTCGGCATCAATCACGTCGCGCTGAACCTGCGGTTCAACCAAGCGCCTATCGATCAAACACTGAAGCGGCTCGCAGAGGATCTGCTGCCGGACTTCTCCCACTAGAGGAACGTCTCGATGCCCAAAACCATTCTGATCACCGGCGCGACCGACGGCATCGGGCTTTTGACCGCCCAAAAGCTGGCTGCGGACGGGCACAAGGTGCTGCTCCACGGGCGCAATGCCGAGAAACTTGGCAAGGCGGCAGAGACGGTCGGGCCCACGGCCGAAACCTACCTTGCCGATCTCTCGGACATTGCGGCGGTCGCCGCGCTGGCTGATGAGATCCTGTCCGGGCACACACACCTGAATGCCCTCATCAACAACGCCGGTGTCCTGAAAACACCCAATCCGCGTCTCGACAACGGGCTCGACAGCCGGTTTGTGGTCAATACCTTCGCGCCCTACCTGCTGACGCAACGGCTTCTTCCCATTATTCCAGCCGACGGTCGCGTGGTGAATCTGTCCTCGGCCGCGCAGGCGCCGGTCAATCCGCGCGCGATGCTCGGGGAGGTTCATCTTGATGACATGGGGGCCTATGCCCAAAGCAAGCTGGCTATCACGATCTGGAGCCGCGAGATGGCCAAGACACTGCCCGACGGCCCGCAAATCATTGCGGTCAATCCCGGGTCGCTTCTGGCGTCCAAGATGGTCAAGGAGGGCTTCGGCGTTGCGGGCAAGGATCTGAGTATCGGGGCAGATATCCTTCATGAAGCCGCGCTGGGCGCACGATTTGAAAAAGCGTCCGGCGCCTATTTCGACAATGACAGCCGGCAGTTTGCGCAGCCGCATGCGGCGGCTCTGGATCCCGCCCATGCAGACGAGGTCATGGCCGCTATGGACCGCTATTTCGCTGAAAGACCCTGAGGACCGCCCTTGGCGCCTTTGCGGTGGGGCCGGCATCGGCCCCGCCGCCCCCAATCCAGAGCAAAGGCGAGATCCCGTCCCGCCAGCGGGGTCCTGGCCATGGCCCTGTCCCGCGCGGGCCGGCACCATGTGCCAATAACGGGCCAAGGCTACAGAACAGATCGGGCAGCCATGTCTGACAGGACGCTGCGCAACTCCGTGTGCGAAGGCGAAAAACGGCGTGGACCAGCGCAGGCTCACCAAGTTTTCGGGGTGGAGCCCAGCCAGCGGCGCGTATGACGCCACGTTCAGTTTGGCAAGACGTTCCTGTCGTAAAAAGGGCCGTCTGATGCGTGCGGGCACGTTTGCAATGCACTCATCCATACGCCATTCTAATTCTTATGCAGTATTTGCACGTTGGACATAATCCTTGGCTCGTGGCGACCTCGCTTTTGGTCGCTCTGGTGGCAAGCGCGACCGGGCTGACCCTGACCAAGGGCCTGTCGCAAAAGTCGGTCGTCCAACGCAAAGTCGTGGTGGCGCTGGCCGCCGTCGCGCTCGGCGGCGGGATCTGGTCCATGCACTTCGTCGCCATGCTTGGCCTGCGATTGCCGATCCTGTTTTACTACGATGCCGCGATTACGCTGATTTCGGCTCTGATCGCGATACTGATGGTCGCGCTGGCGCTGGTCATTCTGCATTTCTATCCCCGGACCAAACGCTCGATTTCTGTCGCGGGGGGGATCGTGGGGCTGGGGATTCTGGCGATGCACTACGTCGGAATGGCCGGGATGCAGCTGTGCCGTGCCGTCTATACGCCTCTGGGTATCCTCGCCTCATCCGTGGTCTCGATCGGGCTGTGCATTCTTGCCTTCCGAACCGCCTACGGGACACGGTCTGACCGCAGCATCGTTCTTGGGACGATCTGTTTTGCCTGCGCGGTTTTTGCCGTGCACTTTCTGGCGATGGCGAGCACCAGTTTCGTGGCGCTGCCCGAGACCACGGAATTTGGTCCGCTGATCAGCAATGAAGTGCTGGCAATGGGTGTGATCCTCACCAGCTTTGTCATATTCGGCGCGTTCCTCTGGGTGGGCTCGACCTATCTGATGCCGGGCCAGGGCGAGGGTCCGGCCTGGGATGCGGCGCCGGTTGCCGCCGGCGGACTGGCCGCACCCGGGGTCGGAGCCGTTGCCGCGCCGGCTGCCTTTGCCCAGCCCGGTGAGGTCGCCGCACCGGTCGCGCCCGCCGCGCCTGCCATGTCCTCGCCGCGGGTCCAGGTGCCCTGCGAACGCGACGGCGGCAAAGTCTTTGTCTCCGCCGGAGATGTCGCCTTTGTGCGCGCCGACGGGCACTACAGCCAGGTTTACACATTGTCCGAGCGGTTCTTCTGCGTCTGGCCGATCACCGAGGCCACCAAACGGCTGACCCCCGAAGGCTTTATCAAGGTCCATCGCAGCTATGTGGTGAACCCGACCAAGGTGGCCCGGTTTGAACGCAGCAAGGACAAGGGGCGCTGCAGTTTTGGCAGCGACGCGGTCCCGCCGGTTCCGGTCAGTCGGTCCCATCTCAAGGACGCACTCGCCGCGTTTGGTTAACACCCCGGCGCATTTCATGCAGCTCAGGGCGCAACTCGTGCAAAAAGCGCGAAAATCAAGCGTTTTATGAAGCCATTGCATACGCTGGTGTGCAGCTTCCCCGCCAAGCCAGACACATTGCAACAGGAGGAGAGGCAATGATTCCAGCTGCCTTTGAGTACCATCGCCCGAAGAATATGGCCGGTGTTCTCGCCATTTTATCCGAACATGGAGATGACGCGCGGGTCCTCGCCGGGGGCCATTCGCTGATCCCGATGATGAAATTGCGCATGGCGGATGTCCCGCATCTGATCGACCTGCAGGATGTCGACGGACTGGGCGGCATTTCGGTTGACGGCGGCATGGTCCGTATCGGCGCCATGACCACGCAGCACGATATCATCGACAATGCTGCCCTGGCTCAGGCCGCGCCGATCATGCGGGAGGCCGCGTTGCAGATCGCCGATCCTCAGGTGCGTTACATGGGCACCGTGGGGGGGAATGTCGCCAATGGTGATCCCGGCAATGACATGCCCGGGCTGATGCAGTGCCTTGATGCCACCTTTGCCCTGGTCGGCCCGGATGGCGAACGCAGCGTGGCCGCGCGTGCGTTTTATGAAGCGGCCTACATGACCGAACGCGATGACGAAGAGGTGCTGACCTCGGTCTCTTTTGCGGCCCCTCAGGGCGGCTATGCCTACGAGAAGCAGAAGCGCAAGATCGGTGATTACGCCACCGCCGCCGCCGCTGTTCAATTGGTGCGCGACGGCGGGACCTGTTCCGCGGCCTCGATCGCCATGACCAACCTCAGCGACACGCCGATCTTTTCGGAAGCGGCCGGCGCTGCGCTGGTCGGAACCACGGTTGATGCAACGGCCGTCGCCGCGGCTGTCGCGGCCATGCAAAGCGACATTGACCCGACCCAGGACAACCGTGGCCCGATTGAATTCAAGCGCCATGCGGCCGCGGTGATCCTGCGCCGCGCCATCGAACGCGCCTGGTCGCGCGCCTGAACCGGGAGAACAACATGGCTGACAAAATGCATATCAAACTGACGGTGAACGGCGAGGCGCAGGAGTTTCTGGCCGAACCGCGTGAGCTGTTGATCCACACGCTGCGCGAACGCCTGAACTACACCGGCCCGCATATCGGATGCGAGACGTCCCACTGCGGCGCCTGCACCGTCACGCTCAACGGCAAATCGGTGAAGTCCTGCACGATGTTCGTGGCCCAGGCCAATGGTGCCGACGTCACGACGATCGAGGGGCTGGGCAGTCCTGACGACCTCCACGTCCTGCAAGAGGCGTTCAAGGAACACCACGGGCTGCAGTGCGGCTTTTGCACGCCGGGCATGATCACCCGGGCTGCGAAGCTTCTCGAAGAAAACCCGAACCCGACCGAAGAAGACGTGCGCTTTGGCATGTCGGGCAACATCTGCCGCTGCACCGGCTACCAGAACATTGTGAAATCCATTCTCTCTGCCGCGGCCGAGATGAATGCTGCCAAGGAGGCCGCAGAATGAAGGACGAAGTCACCCGCGAAGACCGCGTCGATGCGCTGGGCGGCATGGGCTGCAAGCGCAAGCGCGTGGAAGACGCCCGCTTTACCCAGGGCAAGGGCAACTACATCGACGATCTGAAACTGCCGGGCATGTTGTTTGGCGATTTCGTGCGCTCGCCCTATGCCCATGCGCGGATCACCTCGATCAACACCGATGCCGCGATGGCGTTGGACGGTGTGATCGCCGTATTGACCGCCAAGGATCTGGAACCGCTGGGCCTGCACTGGATGCCCACGCTCGCCGGTGACAAGCAGATGGTGCTGGCCGACGGCAAGGTGCTGTTCCAGGGCCAGGAGGTCGCCTACGTGGTGGCCAAGGACCGCTACATCGCGGCCGACGCGGTGGAGCTTGTCGAGGTCGAGTACGAAGAACTTCCCGTCATCACCGACCCGTTTGAGTCGCTGAAATCGGATGTGGTGTTGCGCGAAGACCTCGATCCGACCGCCGACGGCGCACATGGTCCGAGAAAGCATCACAACCACATCTTCACCTGGGAGGTGGGCGACAAAAAGACCACTGAACATATCCTCGGCCACGACCTCGGCATCGCCGATCACCTGTTCAGTGGTCTCTTTGTCGCCCACCTCCCAGGTGAAGATGTGGTTGTGATGCTTTCTCGGACCATGTGCGCCGTCGGCGGTCGGATCGAGG
>JBCDEC010000241.1:0-7220 GCA_039179965.1 Pseudomonadota bacterium | reverse complement strand
CGGGGCGACCGGGGCGACCGGGGTCGCTGGGGCCGGCCGGGGTCGATGGGGCGACCGAGGGCGCCGGGGCGGCCAGGGGCGCTGGGCGGCCGGGCGCGGCCGCGACGCCGCATTGCGACACTCCGGGCCTGAGATGGCCCAAACCCGCCTGCGCCTCTTTTCAGTGACGCCTTTGCCGCTGTGGCCGGCGCGCGTCAAACCGGCGCGCCGCGGGGTCTCTGGAGGTCGGCGGGCTTGCAATGCGCAACCGCGCGCAGTCATTTGACCCCATGCAGCAGGTGTCTCAATCCCCGACCGATCCGGCCTTTGTCCAGGACCCCTACCCGTTTTACGACCACGCCCGGGCGCTGGCGCCGCTGGTCTTCTGGGAGGACTACGCCATGGCCGCGGCTTTTGGACATGCCGAGGTTCATGCCCTGTTGCGCGATCGCAGGTTCGGGCGCGAACGCCCGGGCGAATTGCCTTTCGATGCCCCGGCGCATCTGGCGCCCTGGCTGAAGACAGAGGCACATTCCATGCTGGGCGCCGAGCCACCGCGCCACACCCGGCTGCGCGGCCTGGTGCTGCGCGCCTTTACCTCGCGCCGCATTCAGGCGCTGGCGCCGGAGATCGAAACCCTTTGCCAGTCCCTGATCGATGCCTTTCCGACGGAGCCTTTTGATCTTTTGGCGGCCTATTGCACGCCGATTCCGGTTGTCGTGATTTGCCGGCTGCTGGGCGTGCCAGAGGAGGACGCATCCAAACTGCTGGGCTGGAGTCACAAGATGGTGGCGATGTATCAGGCGTCTCGCACCCGCGCGACAGAGGACGCCGCCGCAGCCGCAGCCGCTGCCTTTACCGACTACCTGACGTCCTATGTGGTGCAGCGGCGCAAAACACCAAAAGACGATCTGATCACCCAGTTGATTGCCGCCGAAGAGGATGGCGCGCGGCTGTCCACCGATGAACTGATCGGCACCTGCATTCTGTTACTCAATGCCGGCCACGAGGCGACGGTGCATGGTCTGGGCAACGGGGTGAAGACGATGCTCTCGCTCGGGCTGGGGCCGGACTGGCTCACTGCGCCGCAATGTGGGGCCACGGTCGAGGAGATCTTGCGGTTCGATCCGCCGCTGCACATGTTCACCCGCTATGCCTATGAAGAGGTCTTGATCGCCGGTCATACCTTTCGGCGCGGCGAGGAGGTCGCGCTGATGCTGGCCGCGGCCAACCGGGATCCACAGGTCTGGGAGGCGCCCGCACGGTTCTGGCCTGCGCGCCCGGGGACCGCGCATACGAGCCTGGGTGGCGGATTGCACTTTTGCGTTGGCGCCCCCCTTGCACGGCTGGAAATGCAGATCGCCCTGCCAATTCTCTTTGCGCGCTGCCCGGACCTGCGGCTGACAGAGGCGCCGGTCTATTCCGACACCTACCATTTTCACGGGCTGACCCGGTTGATGGTCGCGCGCTGATCCGGCGACAGCGCCGGATGGCGGATGCCCGGCCGGGTATTTGCAAAAAGAAAGAAGCCACAAGGGGGCGAGGCGAGACCCGTCCTGCCCGCCCGGCCGGTTGGGGTCAGTCATCCAGCGGCAGCATGGTGGTGGATTTGATTTCCTCCATCGACAGGAGCGCCGTGACATTGTGCACGCGCACCTCGGAGATCAGCGCCTGGTAAAAGGCGTCATAGGCGCGGGCGTTCCTGACGCGCACTTTCAGGATGTAGTCGATATCGCCTGCCAGTCTGTGGGCCTCCTGCACTTCGGGACGGGCCTGCAGCGCCGTGAGGAAACGGTGCTGCCAGTCCGCCTCGTGTTCCGAGGTGCGGATGAGCACGAAGAACGTGGCCTCAAAGCCCAGCGCCTCGGCATCGAGGATCACGGTTTGCTGACCGATCACGCCCGCGGCGCGCAGCTTGCGGATCCGGTTCCACACCGGGGTCTTGGATGAGCCGACAGCGGCGGCGATATCCTCCAGCGATTGTGAGGCATCGCGTTGCAGCGTTGCGAGGATTTTCCGATCCGTCTCGTCGATCCGCACCGTCATTCCGTCTCTCCCGGTTTATGCGCTGTGTTTGTCCTCTTGCCGAGGCATTATGGAACAAACGTTCTTATTTATCCAGTCATCTAGCGCAATATGCGAATATTTTCCTATCTTCAGGGAGAGAAAAGCCCTGGACCCCGTCAATGCAGCATTTCCCGATCTTTCTTGCGCTCTCTGAGCGTCGCGTTGTTCTCTCTGGTGGAGGAGAGGCGGCCCTGGCGAAGTTGCGGCTGCTTCTGAAGACCGAGGCCTCGATTTCGGTCTTTGCCACCGCGCCTGCCCCGGAGATCCGGCAGTGGGCGCAGGGCGGACGTCTTGAGCTGATCGAGCGGCCCGTGAGCGGCGCCGATCTGACCGGTGCCACGCTGTGTTATGCCGCCGATGAAGACGACGCGGCGGATGCCCGGGTGATGGACCTGGCCCGGGAGGCGGGTGTATTGGTCAATGTGGTCGACAACCTTGAGGCCAGCGCCTTTATCACCCCTGCAATCGTGGATCGCGACCCGGTGACGGTGGCGATTGGCACCGAAGGGGCCGCACCGGTGCTGGCGCGCGCGATCAAGGCGGATCTCGAAGAACGCCTGCCGGCGCATCTCGGCGTGCTGGCGCGGATCGGCAAGACCTTTCGCAAGATGGCGGAGGCCCTGCCCTTTGGCCGGGCCCGGCGCGATTTCTGGACGTCATACTACTTTGAGACCGGCCCGCGCGCCCTGGACCAGGGCCCGGAACATGTGGACGTGGCGCTGGACGATCTTCTGAACCGGCATCTGGGGCACGCCGCGCGGCCCGGCCATGTCGCGTTTGTCGGCGCCGGCCCGGGCGATCCGGAGCTTTTGACGCTGAAGGCGCGCAAGGCGCTCGATACGGCGGATGTGGTGATCCACGACCGGCTGGTGACGCCGCAGATCCTTGAGCTGGCCCGCCGCGAGGCCATTGTGATCGATGCCGGCAAGGTCGCCTTTGGCCCGGCCACGCCGCAGGACGAGATCAACCGCATCATCACCGATCATGCCGGCGACGGGCACCAGGTGGTGCGGCTGAAGTCGGGGGATGCCACGGTCTTTGGCCGGCTCGACGAAGAGATCGAGGCCTGCGAGGCGGCCGGTGTGAGCTATCACATCGTGCCGGGGATCACCGCGGCTTCCGCGGCGGTCGCCAGCATTGGCCAGTCGCTTACACGGCGCGGGCGCAATGCCTCGGTGCGCTTGCTGACCGGCCATGACATGAAGGGCTTCGCGGAACAGGAGTGGGCGGATCTCGCCAAACCGGATCAGGTTGCCGCCATCTACATGGGCAAACGCGCCGCGCGGTTTGTGCAGGGACGCCTGTTGATCCACGGCGCCGACCGGGCCACCCCGGTGACCTTTGTCGAAAACGTCTCCCGGCGCGACCAACGCGTGCTGGCCGCCACTCTGGGCAGCATGGCCGAAGATCTGGCCAGCGCCGAGATGCGCGGCCCGGTCCTGACCTTTATCGGACTTTCCCCCCGCGCGGCCCGGACCGCGCTGGCCGACCCGTCCCAGCCCTTTGCCAAGGAGTTCGCCTGATGCCACCGCGTCCCTTTACCCCGAAAGTGGTCACCGCCTCCGATCTGCTGGAGGGCGATGTTGTCTATCTGCGCGATGACGGCGCGTGGACGCGTGACCTGAGTGCGGCCATCCTGATCACCGACGAGGCCGACGCCCAGCTGCGGCTGCTGGAGGCCGAGCGCCAGGCGGATCAGGTGGTGGGCCCTTACCTCGCCGATATGGTCTCCGGACCGGACGGCCCCGAGCCGATTCATTTCCGCGAAGAGTTCCGTCGGACCGGACCCGGCAACTACGCCCATGGCAAGCAAGTGGAGCTGCGCGATGTATAAGTACACTGACTTCGACACAGCCTTTCTGGCCGAACGCAACGCGCAGTTTCGCGCCCAGGTCGCACGCCGCATCGACGGATCGCTGACCGAGGATGAGTTCAAGCCATTGCGCCTGATGAACGGCGTCTATCTGCAGCTTCATGCCTATATGCTGCGGGTGGCGATCCCTTACGGGACGCTCAATTCGGCCCAGATGCGCCAACTCGCGCTGCTGGCGGAAAAGTGGGACAAGGGCTACGGCCATTTCACCACGCGTCAGAACATCCAGTACAACTGGCCCAGACTCAACGACATCCCCGATATGCTCGATGCCCTGGGAGAGGTGGGGCTGCACGCGATCCAGACCTCGGGCAATACGATCCGAAATGTCACGGCGGATCACTTCGCCGGCGCCGCGCGCGATGAGGTCGCCGACCCGCGCCCGGTGGCCGAGCTGATCCGGCAATGGTCTACGGATCATCCGGAATTCCAGTTTCTGGGCCGGAAGTTCAAGATCGCCATCACCGGCAGCGAAAACGACCGCGCCGTGATCAAGGCCCATGACATCGGTCTGCGGGTGGTTGTGCAAAACGGCCAGCCGGGGTTCGAAGTGATCGTGGGCGGCGGTCTGGGACGCACGCCGATGATCGGCAAGGTGATCCGGGACTTCCTGCCGCGTGCGGATCTGCTGCCTTATCTCGAGGCGATCCTGAGCGTGTACAATCTGCTCGGGCGGCGGGACAACAAATACAAGGCGCGGATCAAGATCATGGTCCACGAACACGGGATCGAGGACATTCGCACCCGGGTGGAAGAGCGCTTTGCCACGATCCGCCCGACCTTTTCGGGCGTGGATCAGGACATCCTGGCCGGCATCGAAGAGATGTTTGCCGCGCCGGCCTTCCGGGTGGCCTCCGAAGCGACATTCAAAGACGCCTATCACAAGGATCCGGTGTTCCGGTCCTGGTGCGACACGAACCTGACGGCGCATCGGGCGGATGGTTACGCCATCGTGTCGATCTCGCTTAAAAAGCACGGCGCGACGCCGGGCGATGCGACGGCGGCGCAGATGCGGGTGATGGCGGATCTGGCGCAGCGCTATGGCCATGACGAGCTGCGCATCAGCCATGAGCAGAACGTGATCCTGCCCCATGTGCACACATCCGACCTTCCCGCGATCCATGAAGCACTGAAGCTTGCGGACCTGGCGACGGCGAATATCGGTCTGGCCTCGGACATCATTGCCTGCCCGGGCATGGATTACTGCGCCCTGGCAACCGCCCGGTCGATCCCGATTGCCCAGGACATTGCCACGCGGATCGATGATCTGAAACTTGAACACGACATCGGCGAGATGAAGATCAAGATCTCGGGCTGCATCAATGCCTGCGGGCATCACCATGTGGGTCACATCGGGATCCTGGGGCTCGACCGCGCCGGGGTGGAGAATTACCAGATCACGCTGGGCGGAGATGCCACCCAGAGCGCAACGCTGGGCACGCGCACCGGGCCCGGCTTTTCGGCCAACGAGATCGTGCCGGCCATTGAGCGCATCATTCAGGCCTATCTGGGGCTGCGCGACGGGGCGGAAGAGACCTTTCTGCAAACCTACAACCGGGTCGGCATGGCGCCGTTCAAAGCCTCGCTTTACGAAGAAAGTGCCATGGCGGCGGAGTAAGCGGCATGATCCATCACGCCAAACTCCCCGCCGAAACGGCGGCGCCTTTCCAGACGCCCGAAGAGAAGGTCGCGGCACTGAATGCGCGCTACCGTCACCACTCGGCGACCTCGGTGATGCAGGGCGCGCTGCGCGATGCCGGCCGGATTGCCCTGGTGTCCAGCTTTGGGGCGGAATCGGTGGTGCTGTTGCATATGGCCGCCGTGACCGACCGGGACGCGCCGGTGCTGTTCATCGACACCGAGATGCTCTTTGCTGAAACGCTGGTCTATCAGCAGGAGGTGACCGAGCGGCTGGGGTTGCGCAATGTCCGCGTGATCCGGGCCGCGGACAGCGCCGCGCGGGACCCCTATGGTGCGCTGCACCTGAGCGATCCGGATGCCTGTTGTGCCCTGCGCAAAGCCCGGCCTTTGCAGACAGCCCTGGCGGCCTTCGATGGCTGGATCACCGGGCGCAAACGCTTTCAGACGCAGGCGCGGGCGGGGCTCGAGTTCTTCGAGGTGGAAGACGGAACCGGCCGGATCAAGGTGAACCCGCTGGCCCATTGGGCCCCGGGCGACGTGCGCGCCTATATGGACGAAAACCGCCTGCCCCGGCATCCGCTGGTGGCTCGGGGCTATCCGTCGATCGGCTGTGCGCCCTGCACGTCGCAGGTGGATGCGGGAGAGGATGCGCGATCGGGCCGGTGGCGCGACACGCAGAAAGACGAATGTGGGATTCACTTTGTAAACGGGAAGATGGTGCGCGGTCCGCTTTGAGCGACGTGCAGCGCCCGGCGGACAGGTGGACCTGGAGTATTTTGCCAAGAAGAAGCTGCGGGCTTTGGAAAGGATGACAGATGACGACACTCGTAACAGATACCGGGTTTGTCCCGGACGACTGGACCGGCGGTTTTGCAGGATCCGAGACGCGCGCGCCGGGTCAGGGGCTGGATCTGAGTGCAGATGCGGATCCGACGACCGTGTCCCTTGAGGGCGTGCCCGCGATCCGCATCGACTTTCCGAGTTCGGCCGATGGGCGCGGATTTACCATTGCCCGTCACTTGCGGTTGCGTGGTTTTGGCGGCCGGTTGCGCGCGCGCGGTCATGTTCTGGCCGATCAGTACACCATGGCGCGGCGTGCCGGGTTCGACGAGGTCGAACCGGACGCCGCCCTGGTTGCACGTCAGCCCGAAGCGCAGTGGGCCCGGCGCAGCGACTGGCAGGCCCACGACTACCAGGCGCGCCTGCGCGGTTGACCCGACCGGACCTGGGTCCGTTTGACCACGATCAAAGACAGACAGGAGGAGACCGGTTTACCTTGGGCCGGTGACAGACGATATGACACATATGAAACCAGTGACCCAGGGCAGCCCAGCCGTGACCAAAGCCTTGCCTGACGCCCAGACCGTGACCGCCGTAGAACACTGGACGGATCGGCTGTTTTCCTTCCGGGTGACCCGGCCGCAAAGCCTGCGGTTCCGCTCCGGCGAATTTGTGATGATCGGCCTCATGGGTGACCCGGACCCGAAGACCGGCAAGCAAAAGCCGCTTCTGCGTGCCTATTCGATTGCCTCTCCGGCATGGGACGACGAGCTTGAGTTCTACTCGATCAAGGTCCAGGACGGGCCCCTGACGTCGCGCCTGCAACATATCCGGCCGGGTGACCAGATCATCCTGCGGCCCAAGCCGGTGGGCACGCTGG
>JBCDEC010000240.1:0-7276 GCA_039179965.1 Pseudomonadota bacterium | reverse complement strand
CGCGCAATCTGTCCGACCAGCATCACCAGCGGCGTCGAGTCCTGCCGGGCGATGTGGATGCCGAGCGCAGCGTTTGTCGCGCCGGGCCCGCGCGTCACCATGCAGACGCCGGGACGACGGGTCAGTTTGGCGTCGGCCTCGGCCATGATCGCTGCTGCGCCCTCATGGCGGGTGACGATGGTCTCGATATTGGTGTCGTGCAGCGCGTCGAGCACCGGCAGATAGCTCTCGCCGGGCACGCAGAAGATGCGGTCGACGCCCTGGGCCTGGAGACAATCGATGATGAGTTGACCGCCAGTGCGCATCGCTCAGTCCTTGTCCTTGTCCGCCGCGTAGCGGACCTTGGTTTCGTCATTCATAGGATACAGGCCGGGCAGGGGCACACCACGGCCGATCTCATCCATGATCCAGCCTTCCATGCGTTCCTGCTCTGGCGCGTGTGTCAGGACATGATCAAGCTCGGCGCGCGGGATGATCACCGCACCATCTTCATCGGCAACGCAGATGTCGCCGGGAAACACTGCCACGCCGCCGCAGCCGATTGGCAGCTGCCAGCCGGCAAAAGTTAGCCCGGCAATGGACGGTGGTGCAGCGGCGCCTTGCGCCCAGACGGGCAGTTGGCTGTCGCGGACGCCGGCAAGGTCGCGCACCACACCATCGGTGACGAGCCCGGCCACGCCGCGCATTTTCATCCGCGCGCAGAGGATATCACCAAAGATGCCGGCATCGGTGACGCCCACGGCGTCAGCCACGACAACGGCGCCCTCGGGCATGTCTTCGATAGCGGCGCGTGTCGAGGTGGGGGACGACCAGCTCTCCGGTGTCGCCAGATCTTCGCGTGCCGGGATGAACCGCAGTGTGAAGACGGGTCCAACCACGCGGCCCGCGTAGGGTGCCCCACCATCGTTTGAGAGCGGCATCGGTCCGCGCATCCAAAGATTGCGCAAACCGCGCTTGAGCAGGATTGTCGTGATGGTTGCCGTGGTCACATGCGAGAGCAGGTCACGCGCCGCAGCATCAAGCTTCATATCCGTGTCAGCCACGCCTCAAACCCGGTCCGATTGGTCCTATGACAAGCGGCTTAGCCGCTTCGGCCCAGCGTGAAAAGCCGGTGTCAATCCAGACCGGGACGGATCCAGCGCCGGTCGGCTGTGATCAATCGGTGGCCAGTAGCTCGGCACGAACCTCGCGCTCGGTGCGCTTCAGTTCGCTCAGAACATCGTCCCGGTTGCTGCTGACGCCATGGCGGGTGAAGTCACCATGGATCTTTGCGATAACATCTTCAGGTCCGTCGATCTCGAAATCGGCTTCCATAACCTGATCGATATAATCGGCAAGATCATCGCCCTGCAGGCCGAGTTTGCGGCCAGCCCACATACCAAGGAAGTAATTACGCCTCGCAACGACGCAATCTGCGGTACTCGCTTCAAGCTGTGTCAGTGTCATAAGACCCATCCTCAACGCCGGTTCCGGCAGGACCGTCCTGCCAGATACCGCGGCGCTCCCCCCGATCTGCCATGGCACTACTTCGGGTTATGGTGCGCTAAGTTCGCCGCCCTCTCTAACGCGATTGCGGACGAATTATGACAGATCGCTGACACTCTGATCTTGCGCGCAAAGGATTAATACTTCCACGCGCCGAGCAGTCACATTGCGTTAACGAAACGTAATCAGAGTGATCGCGAAATGGCCAGCAAAACCAGGGCAGAACGTTAATGACGCGAAGAAGAGTGGCCGTTTTGGAGCAACCAGGAGCCCAACTGCGCATGTTCTCAAAAGTCAGCTGCATTGCAGTGATTACGCTGCTGTTTTTTGTCGCAGCAGCCAACGCACAGACTGGCCGGCAGGCCACAGCGCAGCAGTTTGCCGCCTGGATCAACAACGATCTCTGGCCCGAGGCCCAAACGCGCGGGGTTTCGATCGAGACCTATCGCCGTGCCCTTGGACCCGTCTCGCTCGACTGGTCATTGCCCGATCTGCGGCCGCCCGGCACGCCGGCTCTGGCCCCACGCGTGCAGCGCCAGTCGGAGTTTCGAAATCCGGCGCCCTATTTCTCGGAGCGCCGTCTCGAAAATCTGAAGAGCCGCGGCCGCTCACATCTTCAGCGTCATGCGCAGCTGCTCTCGGCGATCGAACAACAGACCGGTGTGCCCGGCCGCATCATTGTCGCGATGTGGGGGCGAGAAACCGACTATGGCCGGGCCAATCTGCCCCATGATGCGTTTCAGGCGCTGGCCACGCTGGCCTTCATGGGCCGCCGCAGAGACATGTTTCGTACCGAACTGATTGCCGCGCTTGTCATGCTCGAGCGCGACGCAGCCCCGCGATCGCTGATGCGCAGCTCATGGGCCGGCGCGCTTGGGCAACTGCAGTTCCTGCCATCCCGCTATCTTGACTACGGCGTCGATGCTGATGGCGATGGACGGGTCAATATCTGGACGTCAGAAGCTGACAATTTCGCCTCTATCGCCAGCTTCCTGAGGCGCAATGGTTGGCTTGCGGGCAGCGACTGGGGCTATGAGATCAGCCTTCCGGCCAATGTCGCCTGCACGCTGGAAGGCGAGGATAAGGGGCGTCCGATCTCGGAGTGGATCGGCATGGGCGTAACCCGCATCTCCGGGCGGCCTTTTCCGGACATCGAACTGAACCGTACCGGTTATCTGAAACTGCCTGCCGGGACCAAGGGTCCCGCCTTTCTCGTCACCGACAACTTCTACGCCATCAAGGCCTATAACGAGTCCGACCTCTATGTGCTGTTTATCGGCAATCTCGCTGACCGTTACGGACGGGGCGGGACCTTCCGTGCGGCCTGGCAACCCGTGTCAGGGTTCAGCCCGCGCGATGTCCAGACCATGCAGGAGCGGCTGATTGCACTCGGCCATGATGTTGGCGGCGCCGATGGACTTGTCGGTTTTCGGACGCGTGTCTCGATCGGCCGCTGGCAGGAAAGTCAGGGCATCACGCCGACCTGCTACCCGGATGTACCGACAGTTCGCGCGCTGCGCTAAACGGCCGGGCTGAATCGTAGCGACATGCAGCTCGGCCCGCCATCAACCAGCGCGGCCTGGCTGGTTGGGACCTCGGTCACGGTATAACCGGATGCGCGT
The DNA here is from genome assembly GCA_039179965.1 of Pseudomonadota bacterium. GTDB lineage: Bacteria > Pseudomonadota > Alphaproteobacteria > Rhodobacterales > Rhodobacteraceae > Marinibacterium. Next base: position 4,169 of record JBCDEC010000240.1, on the reverse strand, counting down.
AGTTTGGCGGCGGTGCCGGGAAACCCGGCGCTGAGAATGACGGTGTCATTGACCCGGATCGCATTGGCGCAAGGGTCTTCACCCGGCACGACGAGAACGATCTCAACTCCGTCGAGGCATCCCGTTGACGCCAGCCGTTCGGTGGCCAGAACCGTGTTCGGCCCGATCAGACCGCAATCAGTCTTGAAATGCAGGATGTCTGGCGGCGTCTCGACAACGAGGGTTCTGTAACCCAGTGGCCCCAGCACCTCGCCAAGGGCCTGAGCCCCATCACGGCTGGTACGCGCCGAAAGCCCGATAGAGGCGGTATCGTCTGTAAGAAGCACATCGCCGCCATCCACCGGGCCAGTGCCGGGCAGGGGCATCACAGTCTCAAACCGTTCTTCAAGATCCGGCGCCAGGGCAGCCGGTTCCTGCGCGCGGCTTGGCGTTCCAGGCCTGAGAAGGATCGCTGTGTTTCCGATTGTCAGTGCATCATCTTCAATGAAGACTGAGTCGGGAAACCCATCGAGCGGCTCCAGCACGGTCACCTCGGCGCCGGCCGCTTCGAGCGCTGACACGTAGGCTGCATGCTCGCTGCGGAAGGTCACGAAATCGGGGTCCGGCCCATTACCGGCCCGCAGGCCGTCAACGACGCTGGGCGCAGGCGCCCGGCACAACGCATGGCTGAACCGGTAGCTGCGCCCCTCGGGCCGATCATCTTGCAGGGTCATGACGAGACTGCCGGGTTACCAAGCATGCGCGCCGCCATATCAAGCGCCAGGGCGGTTTGAGCGTCACTGTCAAATCCGTCAGGATCAAGGCCCCAGGCAAGCCACATCCCGTCCAGCATCGCGGCCAATGCGCGGGCAAGCAGAGCCGCTTCGTGCTGATCTCCGACCAACGGGAGCAGCAAACCGGCGAGATAGGTGCGGTAGGTCGCATCCGTATCGCGATGGGCGGCTGCAACATCGGTGTCCGTGAGAGCCATGGCCCAGAAATGAACCCAGACCCGCAGCAGATCAGGCCCCATGTCTGATGCACCGAAGGACGTCGATATGAAGGCGCGCAGCCGTGCGACGGGATCGGTGCCGGCTCGCTCGACTGCCGAACCCAGCCGTGCCAGCACCTCATCGGCCAGTTGCGCATAGGCCTGCGCGATCAACGCGTCCTTGCCCGCGAAATAGTGAGTCAACAGTCCCGGTGCAACGCCGGCCTCTTTGGCGATGCGGCGGACCGTGGTGCCGTGATGACCATGTTCCGCGAGGCAGGTCAGCGTCGCGGCAATGAAACGCGCCTGCATGCCGGCGTCCGGCGCTACGGTCGGTGATGGTGCGGTAACGGGCATGAAAGATGGTTCCATGAAGCGATGTTGTACAACTGTACAATCTTTGCTACGGCTGGTCAAAACAACCGAGATGCACCCGTGTAGTGGAGGCTTCGATGAACGCCCATTCCAAGGCTGGCGCAACGCCGTACCGCAATCATGAAATGACCGGCGATGGTCTCCGGCTGCATTGGAACGGCGGGGGTGAGACGGTCTTTCCTTGGTTCTGGCTGCGCGATCACGGAGAGGACCAGGCGAGCCTCGACCCTGATACGCTACAGCGGCGGGTCGACACCTTCGCCATACCCTCGGATATCCAAGCTGCGTCGGTCGATCACGACACGATGAACGACACCTGCCGCATTGTCTGGGCGGACAACAGCCCGCCGACCACGATCTCGATCCAGCGCCTGGCGCAAATCGCCGGACAGCTGACCCCGGAAGGTGCCCTGGAGCCATTCGGCGGCGAGACATTCTGGTCCGATGGATGTCTGCCCGATCCGTTGCCAGTGTTTGATTTTGCGGCTGTCACCACCACAGATGACGCCAACCGCGCCTGGCAGGAGGCGATCCATACGCATGGCTTTGCCGTGCTTGAGAATTGCGAGGCGACCGAAGCCGCAACAAAGCTCATCGCCAACCGCATTGCACCGGCCCAGCAGACCATCTTCGGTGACTACTGGACGCTGTCCTCGGAGATCGCCGACCATGGCGACACCGCCTACACCAATCAGTTTCTCGAACCGCACACCGACTCCACCTATTACCACGATGCGCCTGGCCTGCAGATGTTCAACTGCCTCGAATTCGACGGCAAAGGCGGTGAGAGCACTCTGGTCGACGGCTTTGCCATTGCCCGGCAGATGCAGCGCGATTGCCCCGAGCATTATGAGACGCTGACCCGTATTGTCGTTCCGGGGCGCTATCTTGAACCGGGTGTGCATTTGCGCGCTGAGCGTCCGCCATTCCGGCTCGATCGGGATGGCCGGCTCGCGCAGATCACCTTCAACAACTACGATCGCGCTCCATTCATCCTGCCGCCCGATGAGATGCAGGCGTTCTACACTGCCTATGGCGAATACCATGGCCGGGTGATGGATCAGGCCAATTGGGTGAAGATCCCGCTGCGGCCCGGCATGGCGCTGATCTTTGACAACTGGCGCTGCCTGCATGGCCGCATGGGATATGTCGGCAAACGCGTCTTTCACGGCTGCTATATCGGCAGGGCCGATTACGAAAGCCGGTTGCGGACGTTGCAGGCGGCTGCCTGACACTGATAACGCTCGCGCATGCGACGTGAAACGCTGACCATTGACGGTGACACACCCGGTGCGGCGTGGACCATTCCCCTGCTGCGGTTTGGTCCCGACGCCCGGTCCCACAATGCCGGGGCCTACATTCAGGGTGGTCTGCATGCCAATGAAGTGCCGGGCATCGCCACGGCCCATGTTCTGGCCGGACTACTGACCGACGCTGAGCGTGAGGGCAGGGTGGTTGAACCTGTCACGCTGGTGCCCGCAGCCAATCCGGTTGGCGGTAGTCAGGCCCTGTTCCACGAGACCTATGGGCGGTTCGATCTGGGCAGTCGCATCAACTTCAATCGCGATGTGCCGCGCACCGCCGAAGACGGCTGGTCGCTCCACGATGCAAATGCGGCCCAGCGCATGAAGGGGGCCCTTGTGGCGCTGGCGCACCGGCACGCCATCGTGCTCGATCTTCACTGTGACGAAGAGAGCCTGCCCTATTTCTATGTGAATGAGGCGTTTTGGCCGGGTCTCTCCGATCTGGCCGCGGCCTTGGCAGTGGACGCGGTGCTGGTCTGGTCCGGAGCGAGCGGCGATGCCTTTGAAGAGGCATCAATGGGGCCGGAGGCGACCGATCCGCAACGCATTTCAACCACAGTGGAATTGCGTGGGTTGCGTGATGTGTCGCTGGAACAGGCGCAACAGGACGCCCAAGGAATAATGCGGTTCCTGGCCGGGCGCGGCGTTCTGGAACCCGGCGAGGATCAGCTCCCGATGTGGTCCGGGCGCGTGACCCCGATTGATCATGTGGAGATGATCCGGACACCGGCCGGCGGGCCGATCCTCTATGCCGTTGCCCCGGGCGACCATGTCGCTGAGGGAGATCTGATCGCCACGATCCTGGCCGAACCCGGTAACCCGGACGCCAGTGTGTTGCTGACCGCACCGCAGGCAGGGCTTATCCTCACCCGACGCACGCGGCGTCTTGCCCGTCGTGGCGACGACCTGGTCAAGCTCTTGTCCGACCGGCCGAGCATGACCGCCGTGAGCGGCGCGCTCGAACCCTGACGTTCCGCCGTGGCGTTACGCACGCCCAAGCTGGCTCTGCTCAATTTTTGTCACTGCCCAGCGGTTAATCATTGCCGTACGGGAAAACACGCGTGACGCAACCGCAAACTTCAAGCCTACAGTATTCGGCCTGCCGACGATGCGGCTGGTCCATCGGGGGATGTTGTTATGTCGAAGAAGATCGTCGTCGGGTTTGACGACTCCAGTAGTGCGAACTCAGCGCTCGAATTTGCCGCTGACATCGCTAAGGCCCATGGCTGCGAGATCGTCGTCGCCCATGTGCTCGAATGGTCACCCTATTCCTTCCTGACACCTGAGGAATTGGAGGAGCGCCACAAGCGCAGACAGGAGGAGCTTGAGCGGGCTGAAACCGCACTGCTGGCCCCTGTTGTCAAAAGCCTCAAGGATCGCGGCATCGCCGTCTCTACCGAGCTGCGATACGGCAATATCACCGAGACGCTGTGCAAGATTCTGGAAGAGGCAGACGCGTCGCAGATCGTCATTGGCCGGACGGGACATTCATCCATGTCAACGCGCCTTTTCGGCTCGGT
>JBCDEC010000239.1:0-7299 GCA_039179965.1 Pseudomonadota bacterium | reverse complement strand
TGATCCTGCAGCGCGTCGGTATAGGTCGACTTCAGTTTGGACAGCTGACGCCAGTCCAGCACCCGTCCGGGCAGATCATGTTCGGTGGCCAGATCCTCCAGCACATCCGCGGGGGTCGCATACTTGCCGGTCTTGCCCTTCTTGCCGCCGGGCAGGGACATCTTTTCAAACAGGATGTCTCCAACCTGAGACGGACTCCCAACATTGAAACGCTCCCCGGCAAGCTCGTGGATCTCATCCTCCAGCGCCGCCATCTTTTGCGAAAAGGCGTTGGACATGCGCGACAGCGTATCGCGATCAACCTTGATCCCGGCCATCTCCATCTGCGCCAGAACCGGGACCAGCGGGCGTTCGAGTGTTTCGTAAACCGTCGTGACCCGCGCCCGATGCAGCTGCGGCTTGAACGTTGTCCAGAGCCGCAGCGTGATATCGGCGTCCTCGGCGGCGTAGTCGGTGGCCTTGTCCAGCGGCACGCGGTCAAAGGTGATCGCCGACTTGCCGCTGCCCAACAGCGGTTTGATCGGGATCGGCGTATGGCTCAGATACCGCTCCGACAACGTGTCCATCCCGTGATTGTGTTCGCCGGCATGCATCGCGTAGGACATCAGCATGGTGTCATCAATGGGCGCCAGCCGCAGCCCGTATCGCGCGAAAATCTTGGCGTCATACTTCATGTTCTGCCCGATCTTCATAACCGCCGGGCTTTCCAGCACCTCCCGCAACGCCTCCAGCGTCTCATCGACGCCCGGTTGACCCTCCGCCAGGGCGCCGGAGTCAAACAGTCCCTCGCCTTCGCCTTCGGCCTTGTGCGTGAGCGGGATGTAGCAGGCCGTGCCGGGTTCCACGGCGAGCGAAATGCCCACAAGATCGGCCGTCATCTCGTTCAGCCCGGTCGTCTCAGTGTCCACGGCCACCCAGCCGCGCTCGCGGATCTGCGCGATCCAGGGGGCGAGGTCGTCGAGGCTGCGCACCGCCGTATAGGTCGCCTGATCGAAATCCGGCATCTTCGGCGCCTCGGCCTCGGCCTGCGGCGTTTCGATGACCGGAGGGTCGATCCCCATCTGTTCGGCAATGCGGCGGGTGAGGGTGCGGAACTCCATCTCCGTCAGGAACGCCATCAGAGTTTCGGCCTCGGGGTCCCGGACCTCCAGATCGTCGAGCGTGAAATCCAGCGGCGTGGCGCAGTCCAGTTGCACAAGCTGGCGCGACATGCGGATCTGATCGGCGTGATCGATCAGCGTCTGGCGGCGTTTGGGCTGTTTGATCTCGCCCGCGCGGTCCAGCAGCGCGTCGAGATCGCCGAATTCGTTGATCAGCAAAGCCGCGGTTTTCACGCCAATCCCCGGCGCGCCGGGCACGTTGTCAACCGAATCCCCCGCCAGCGCCTGCACATCCACGACCCGCTCGGGCCCCACGCCGAACTTGGCGCGCACCCCCTCGATGTCGATCCGGCTGTTCTTCATCGCATCCAGCATCTCGACCCCACCGCCGACAAGCTGCATGAGGTCCTTGTCGGACGAGATGATGGTGACGCGGCCCCCGGCCTCGCGCGCCTGAACCGCGAGCGTGGCAATGATGTCATCGGCCTCAAAGCCTTCGATCTCCTTGCAGGCGATGTTGAAGGCTTCGGTGGCCTGCCGGGTCAGCGGGATCTGCGGGCGCAGATCCTCGGGCATGGCCTCGCGATTGGCCTTGTACTGATCATAGATCTCGTTGCGGAACGTGTGCGACCCCTTGTCAAAGATGACCGCCACATGGGTCGGCGCATCGGGGCCGACATTGGCTTCGACATAGCGGTGGAGCATGTTGCAAAAGCCCGACACCGCGCCGATGGGCAGCCCGTCGGATTTCCGCGTCAGCGGCGGAAGCGCGTGATAGGCCCGGAAGATAAAGGCCGACCCGTCGATCAGGTGCAGATGACAGCCGCTGCCAAAGCTGGACATGGGCAAAGCTCCCCTTGGTTTGCCCCGAGTCTTGGCATGTTGAGAGAGGCGATGGAAGTGGCATAGCGCCGGGCGCGGGGTGCAGAGCGCCCCGGCCCCGGGGGCAAGGACAAGGAAGGGCAGGGACAAAGGCAAAGGTGGTGCGTCGGGCGGCGCGGTCCGGGGTTGGCCTGGGGTCGCGCCGGGGTTGGTCCGGGGTTGGACCGGGGTTCGTCCGGGGTAGGCGCAGGGCTGATTAGGGGGTGGTGCGGGGTCGGTTCATGTCGGGCCATCCAGAGAACGCAACGCGCCGCAGATCGGATCGCACCGGTCCGCGCCGGTGGTGGCCGTGTGAATCTGGCCGATGACACAGGCCCGAACGCTGCCAACTGCTTGGCGCCGGGCAACTGGCGGTGTCGACACGCTCGCCGGGCACGGAACACCCCCCCGACAGCGGTGCGCCCATGGCGAACGGCGGTCTTGTCCTTCGGGGCAATCGCCCGCGACAAGACTGCGGCTTTCAGGGGCAGGGGTGGTGGACCTGTGGGTCAGAAAACAGGCCTGCCCGGGTCTGTACAAAACGGACAAACACGGCCGGGCACAGTGTACAAAACGGTCGAAACCCGGCCTCAGGCCGCATCCTCATGGCCCTTGAGGATGTATTTGCAATCGCAGTAGGGGCACTCCACAAAGCCCGTATCCGCCGGAATGCTCAGCCAGACGCGCGGGTGACCCAGAGCGCCTTCGCCACCATCGCAGGCCACCCGCGTGGTCTCAACAATTTTGACTTCCGGCGCTTCGATCGACATACTCTGTTCCTCGCGATGGGCTGGGCCGCGGCGGTTGCAGGGCCGCGACTAAGACGCTACGTCGCGTTATGCGCCATGGCGCAAGAGGGAGCAAGTGTCGCGATGTCCCAGGAGGCAATCCGGATCGAGGGTCTGCGCAAGACCTACGCAGGCGGCAAGAGTCAGGCGCCGAAAGAGGCACTCAAAGGGGTGGATCTGGTGGTGCCGCGCGGCTCGGTCTTCGGGTTTCTGGGGCCCAATGGGGCGGGAAAATCAACTCTGATCAATATCTTGGCCGGTCTGGTCGTCAAGACGGCAGGGCGGGTGGAAATCTGGGGATTTGACCAGGACGCCAACCCGCGCCAGTCGCGCGCAGCCATCGGGGTGATGCCTCAGGAGCTGAACCTCGATCCGTTCTTTACGCCCCGTGGCGCGCTGGACGTGCAGGCCGGTCTCTATGGCGTGCCCCGGGCGCAGCGCCGGACGGAAGAGATCCTGTCGCTCATCGGTTTGTCGGACAAGGCAGATGCCTACGCCCGCTCGCTGTCGGGCGGGATGAGACGCCGGCTCTTGTTGGGCAAGGCCTTAGTCCATAATCCGAATGTGCTTGTCCTGGACGAGCCGACGGCGGGCGTCGACATCGAACTGCGGCAAATGCTCTGGGCCAATGTGCGCCGGCTCAACGCCGACGGGATGACCATCATCCTGACGACGCATTACCTGGAAGAGGCCGAAGAGATGTGCGATGAAATCGCGATCATCGATCAGGGCCAGGTGGTGGCAAAGGACAGCACCGCGAACCTGCTCGGGCGACTGGATGGAAAATGCATGATTATCCAGCCAGATCAGCCGGTTACAACCTTACCGCAAGCACCCGGAATCGAGGCAACCCACCGGCCCGGTGGCGCCATAGCGCTCAGCTACCGCAGCCAACAGACCTCTGCGCAAGAGGTGATCTCGGCCGCCCAGGCCGCCGGCATCACGATCCGCGACGTGCGCACCGAACAGGCCGATCTCGAAGACGTCTTCCTCGCGCTGACCGGGTCCACCTGACCGTTTTCTTGCAAGAAAACGGATCGGAATTTTTCTAAAATTCCGGCGCGCTGCTCGGATCGATACGCAGCAGATAACAATTGTTGCGTGCCGATCTGACGTGAACCGTCACCACCTGCGGATTTTCAAGGAGGGCTTTGGCCCGCGCCGCCAACGTGTTGCGCGTCACGACGGCGCCGGTGCCGTAAACGATCCGCTCGCAAGGCGAATACCCCTTGATCAGATAATCCGGCGATGTGCCCAGGATCTCGGGCATCTCCGGCCCGGTGAAAGGTGCGCAAGACGCGGCACACAGAAAGATCGGCCCGGTTTCCGCATAGGCATGCAGCGTTTCAAACGGGCGATGTGCGAGGATCAGCATCTCTTCGCCATCGGGCACATCGCGCAGGCAATGCCGGCAGGGCGTGCCTGCCCCGGTTGAAATCGCGCGTTCGGGCCTGTGTCCGTAAGCATCCAGGCCGCCCATTTGCAGGGCGCGCACCTGATCGGTTGGCAAAGGTGTGAATCGCAGCATCACAATCTCCTGTTTTCCGGCATCTGAGCCAGCCTGCGACCCCGGTGCGACCCGAATCCTGCACCTTCGGACTCCAAGTGGGAACAAAACGGGAATATACTGCCAGTCATGTTCACCGAACTGTCGATCACATCCAACTTCACGTTTCTCACCGGGGCGTCCCATTGTGAGGAATACATGGAGCGCGCCGCCGCCCTGGGCCTGTCGGCTATCGCCATTGCAGACGACAATTCGGTGGCGGGGATCGTGCGGGCCCATACCGAAGCGCGCAAGATCAGGCGGCTGGTGCAGGAACGTCAGGACTGGGATGCGGATCATGGACCAATCGGTCCGCCCTGTCCGGAGCATATCGACCCAATCGGCGGACCTGCGTCCTTCCCGGTGTACGCCACGCCGCGCCTGATCCCGGCGGCCCGGCTGGTGTTGCGCGATGGGCCGGCCGTGACCGCTTTGCCCATGAACCGACAGGGGTGGGCCAGCCTTTGTCGGCTGCTGTCGCGCGGACGGCTGCGCGCCAAAAAGGGCAGCTGCGATCTGTCGCTGGATGATCTGTTGACCTTTCGCGATGGGTTGCAGTTGCTGATCTGGCCGCAGGGCCACTGGCACATGGCGGCGAAGACCCTGATCAAGGCCTGCCCGGACCGGGTACATCTGCTCATGCACCCGCAGTATGACGGCACCGATCAGGCGCGGTTTCACCGGCTTGCCGAAGAGGCCGGGACTCTTGGCCTGCCAACGCTCGCCAGCGCCGCTCCGCGCATGCACCATGGAGCGCGGCGGCGTATGGCGGATGTGCTCTCGGCCATTCGTCTGGGCTGCCGGGTGGATGATCTGGGCCGCAATGCGCTGGCCAATAGCGAGCAGCGGTTGCGCAGCGAGGCAGAACTGCGCCGGCTCTTCAAGGACCATGAAGGCGCCGTCGACCGGGCCCAGGCGCTGGCCGACCGCCTGACCTTTTCTCTGGATGAGTTGCGCTATGAATACCCCTCCGAAGGCAGCGACACGGAAACGCCGGCAGAGCGGCTTGCGCGGCTTGCCGAAGACGGCCTGCGCTGGCGCTATCCCGCCGGCGCACCGGCGCGGGTGCGCAAGATGCTGGCCCATGAACTCGCGCTGATCGCCAAGCTCAAATATGAGCCCTATTTCCTGACCGTTCGGGACGTCGTGCATTTTGCCCGCTCGCGCAACATCCTCTGCCAGGGGCGCGGTTCGGCGGCCAATTCGGTGGTCTGCTTTTGTCTTGGCATCACCTCGGTCAGCCCGGAAATCGGCACCATGGTCTTTGAAAGATTCGTCTCCGAGGCGCGCGACGAGCCACCCGATATTGACGTGGATTTCGAACATGAACGGCGCGAGGAGGTCATCCAGCACATCTACGACCGCTATGGGCGTCACCGTGCCGGGCTCTGCGCGACGGTGATCCACTACCGGGGCAAACGCGCCATCCGCGAGGTCGGCCGCGCCATGGGGCTGACCGAAGACACGATTTCGGCCATGTCCTCGCAGCTTTGGGGCTTCTTCTCCACCCAGGGGCTGGAGGCCGAACGGCTGGCCGAGATCGGGCTGGATGCCTCGGACCGGCGGCTGCAGCAGACGCTCAGCCTGGTCTACGAGATCGTGGGCTTCCCGCGGCATCTGTCGCAACATGTGGGCGGGTTCGTGATCACGGAGGGGCGGCTCGATGAACTGATCCCAATCGAGAACGCGACGATGGAAGACCGCACCGTCATCTGCTGGGACAAGGATGACATCGACAGCCTGGGCATTCTCAAGGTCGATGTGCTTTCACTCGGGATGCTGACCTGCATCCGCAAGGCTTTCGATCTGATCGAGACGCATCACCAGACCAGCCATTCGCTCGCGACTCTGCCCCCCGAAGATCCGGTGGTCTACGACATGCTCTGCCGCGCAGATTCCATTGGGGTTTTCCAGGTCGAAAGCCGCGCGCAGATGAATTTTCTTCCGCGCATGAAACCGCGCAATTTCTACGATCTGGTGATCGAAGTGGCGATCATCCGACCGGGACCGATCCAGGGCGATATGGTCCACCCCTATATCCGCAGGCGCAACGGGGAAGAACCGGTAAGTTTTCCCTCCGACGCGCTGGGTCAGGTTCTGGGCAAGACCCTGGGCGTGCCGCTATTTCAGGAACAGGCCATGCAGATTGCCATCGTCGGCGCGGGGTTCACGCCGGAACAGGCGGACCGGCTGCGCCGCTCGCTGGCAACGTTCAAGAAACATGGATCCGTCAGCGAATTCCGCGCGCTCTTTCTGAAGGGTATGAAAAAGAACGGTTATGACGACGAATTTGCCGAGCGCTGTTTTTCGCAGATCGAAGGTTTCGGCTCCTACGGCGTTCCCGAAAGCCATGCGGCGTCCTTTGCGCTTCTGGTCTATGCCTCGGCCTGGATCAAATGCCACCATCCGGGGATCTTTGCCTGCGCGCTGCTGAATTCTCAGCCGATGGGGTTTTACGCCCCCGCCCAGATCGTGCGGGATGCGCGCGAACATGGGGTCGAGGTGCGGCCCATCGATATCAACACCAGCTTCTGGGACAACGTGATCGAGCCCGATGGCCATGGCGGTCTGGCGCTGCGTCTTGGCTTTCGCCAGATCAAGGGCCTGTCCGAAGAAGATGCAAGCTGGCTCACCGGGGCACGGGGAAATGGCTATCAGGCCGTGCGCGACCTGTGGCGGCGCGCCGGGCTGGGACCGGCGGTGCTGGAAAAGCTGGCGGAGGCGGATGTCTTCGCGGCCATGGGTCTGTCGCGGCGCGAGGCGCTGTGGGAGGCCAAGGCGATTGCCGCGGCCAGGCCATTGCCGCTCTTTGCCGGGGACATGGATGGTGAAGTCCATGAAGAACCGGCCGCCCTGCTGCCCGAGATGACTTTGGGGGAGTCCGTGGTCGAGGATTATGTCTCGACCCGGCTGAGTCTGAAGGCGCATCCCATGGCCCTTCTGCGGCCTTTGCTGACACCCGGGGCCAGCGGCCCAAGATAAGCGGCGGATTTGCGGGGCCTTG